>JAGVZT010000054.1 GCA_018302335.1 Candidatus Woesearchaeota archaeon
CGACCGGAGCGAATCCGGTCACGCAGGCGCTGCAGACCCCTGTCGAAAGCCCGGCAAACGTGCCCGCGCAGGCGAGCGCCCCCTCTTTCACGGCCGGCCCGCGCTCGCGCATGCGGATGTAGCCGAGCGCTGCATTCATCGCGATGAGCGCCCCGATGGCGATCGAAAAGAGCGCGGACAGCGCCAGCTCGGGCCAGTTGAGGGTCTGCGCATAATAGTGCATGAACCGTACGGTGATGTAGAACTGGCTGAGCGTCACGTTCAGGGCCATGTAGGCAACAAAGATTCCGAGCACCCAGAACACATAGGGCCTGCGCAGGAGCCGCCTCATTCCACCACCACCGTGCCGCTCCCCATCCCCATCGAGCAGGCGAACCCGAACTCCCCCGGACTCTGGGGAGTGAACTCGATGACATTGCTCTCCTCGGTGATGACCGCGCTCACTCCCAGGCCGGGGATTACCAGGGAACGGAAGCATCCGGAAAGCCGCTCGCTGTCCGCGACGATGCGGACGGGTATCCCCGCCTTCACCCGGATGACGGATGGGTCGTAATTGAGCCGTCCGAAGCCGAGACGCACCACCTGCACGCCATCGACGAGCTCCGCGGTCACCTCATGCACCGGGTCCGGCTGCAGGGCAGGCGGCAGACGCACGGGCGCGCGCTCCTTGGCCTGGCTGCAGGCGGACAGGACCACAAGCGCAACAAGCAGTATTGCCGGGCCGAGGCGCTGAGCGTCTCCCATCATACCAGCCTCGATAGCCCCGAGCGCGGGGCAAACATCATGATGAGGAAAAGCGCCGAACTCAGGAGCACGCACCAGGAGAAGAACGCAGCGAAACTCATCGGCTTCCGCTCGATTCCCGGCCGCTCCTCCACCTCCTCGAAGAGCATGTAGGAGAGGCCCCACATGACGGCCATGTTGATGGCGATGAAGAACGGCATGAACCAGAGGATGTGGTCGGCGAAGAACATGGTCCCTATCATCCCGCCCATGATGCCATTCATCATCCCCGCCATCATCCCCTCGAGGACCCCCATGATCCCGCAGCACTTCCCATTGAGGAGACCGATGAGAGTCCCGGAGAGCATCCCGGTCATCCCCCCGACGAAGATGCCATTCGTGGCTCCGATGATGGCGCCAAGCATGAGCCCCGACTGCATCCCGAAGGTCATGCCGACCATCATGCCCACCATGGTCGTGAGCGTGGCCCGGTACGCCCGAAGGTGCCACATGGCCGCGCCGATGCTCACCACCGCAAGGTCGAGGTAGAAAATCCACCAGGCGTAGCGAGAGACGAAGTCCGCGTGGTCCCTGAGGAACAGGACATGGACGAGCACCTGGAGACCGATGAGGCCGAGGACGGCGAGGCCGCTGTAGGCCAGCATGCGCAATTCGATAAGGTATTTGCTCCGGTTCTCGCGCAGGTCGCGAAGCCTCTCTCGGAATGTCTTGCGGCTGAAGGGAGCAGTGTCGGCGCGGTAGCCCATCGCGCGGAGCACACTATCGAGCCGGCAGGGAGCCTTCCGTGGTGCACGACCTCGACGCTGTCCTTCCGGAAGGTCATGCCATCAACGCCATCGACGCCCTCCAGGCGTCGCCTGATGCGGCTCTCGCAGCTCTCGCAGGCGATATCCGGACAGTAGATGAGGGTACGTGTCTCTACCATGTCAGCGCAGCAGTCTCGTCTGCTGGTCTCTCTTTTGAATACAGCGCAAGATCGGGGAAAAAAAGGGAAAACCGCGTAATCTCGCTGGTATATGGACGCTACGCGAGCCTCCGCATCCCTGTCTCGTCATACAGGCGGAGCAGGCCCTCGGGGCAGGCATCGCAGCAGGCCTTCCAGCGTTCCAGCTCGGCAAGCGGCACCTCTCGCACCCAGCACTTCCCCTGGCGCCTGCTCCCGCGCAGGACCATCCTGCCGTCCTTTCCGAAATCCCAGGCATCCGGGGCGTACGGGGCGCAGACCGCATCGCCGAGGCAGCGCTCCCTGTCGAACTCAAAGCGGAGGGTTGTCATCATCTCAGCAGCAGCCGTGGCTGTGCTTCGTCTGCTTTGCTTCCTTCTCATAGCCCTTCGAGCACTGCTCCGAGCAGAACCACTTCCCGCTCTTCTCGAAACCTTTGCCCTTCTCTTCCTTCATCCCGCACACCGGGTCCTTCCGTGCGAATAGCCCGAACATGGGCATCACCTCCTTGTGTCTATGTCCATTGGTAGACTCGCTCCTGCACCGCAGGAACCCCTGTGATAGTGATGGTGAAAACTTCGCCGGGAGAGGCCTCGAAGGCAAGCTTGCCGCTGACGTGATGGCCTGCCATTTCCGGCGCCCGGGAAGGCCGGACCTCCTGGCCCTGGAAGGAGAGCACGGCGAGTTCGTTCAGGTCGAACGGGCTGAGGTCCACGCTGTGCGTGTTCGCCGCAAGAGAGACCTCGAACAGGGCGCCGTTCTGCCCCAGCGGAGTGAGGGACAGCTCGACATCCCCGGTGTCCGTGGAGCCGGTGGAGACCGTGCGCCAGGGAGATTCCTGGACCCCCTGTGCAGACGGCTTCGGGAGCACCGGGCTTCCGAAGAGCGCGTACACGATGATGACAGCGACCGCGATGATGAGCGCCCCTGCCGCGATGTTCTCAGCTTTCATGGGGAATCGCCTCCGTCCTCCCGAGCATCCTCGCCATGAGGGCGATGCCCACTATATTGGAGAGGATGCCAAGGACCAGGAGCGCAGTCTGGTATTTCGCGAGGAAGAGCGTCGCCGCGGTGAGGCCCAGGAGCGGAGCGATGTCGGTGAGATGGTGAGCGCAGCAGGCGAGCATCGCGGCGCCCGACACCCCGCCCGAGGCCGCCACTCCCGCGGGAGAGGCGCGTTCACGCATCCGCACGAAAAGCCCGACCTGAAGCCCGAAGCCCGCGATGAGCGGCAGCATCAGGTACCACAACGAGCGGAGCTGCGCGAGCATGACCGAGAACGAGCTTGCGAACCCCATCACCACGGCATAGAATGCCAGGAGCGCGGCTGAGGCGCCGATGCCGGCAGCCCATGGTCTCATTGCTTCACCATCATGGAAACAACAGATGACATATCTTTTTTGAGATATATCCAAATATTTAAATATTATGGTGCCCTGTCCGGAGGCGATGCGCATCGGCAGCATGGTGAAGTTCTACACTCTCTGCCTCCTGAAGGAGGGGCCGAAGCACGGCTATGACCTGCTGACCCAACTCAAGGTGAAGCTGGACAGCGGCATCAGCACGAGCCAGGTGTATCCGTTCCTCGCCTCCCTCGAGAAGCACGGCTACATCGCCGTCAAGAGGACCGGGCAGCGGGGCAAGAAGGTCTACCGGCTCACCGCCGAGGGCCAGCTGTTCGTCAACGGCTTCCTGCAACGCTTCGGTGACCTCGTCCATCTCGCGCTGGAGCCAAAACTCCGGAGCTGCACGCACTGCGGGTGCAAGCTCCTCGAGGGCGGAGTCCAGGAGCGGATGGGTGGCAGGAAGCTCACCTTCTGCTGCCACCACTGCGCCGGCTCATTCAGGAAGATGCATCATTGATGCATAGGGCAGCCTGCGCCGGACATCATCCCGCGGCCGCTCATCATGCCGCCGCCAATCATCCCGCCGCCGAAGCCACCCATCATCCGACCGAAACCCCCTGCGAGGTTTCCCATCATGCCTCCCATCCCACTTTGCATCATGCCGCCACTCATCATGCCTCTTGCGCTGCGATCAGATTCTCCTGCGCCGCCGCAGTAGTGCATCTGCGCGATGCGGACGTGGAACAGCTTGTGCGCTTCGGTCCCATCCCCTATTCCCATCATCCGGTGCATCGCCTCATGGCTGGCACCGGGATGCATCTGCTCCATGAGATACTCGCCGATGGCTTCCAGCTCCTCATCGTCGAGAGAGCTGCAGGAGACCCCGCTCTCCACTAGGCGCCGGCCTTCCTCTATCTCGTCACTTTCGTCTGTCGAGGCCGCGTATGCGACTGCGAGAAGCAGGAGCGCCAGCGCGGCCAACGCAATCCATCTTGTGTTCATGGCACATCACCGGAGGAAGAGAGCGCCGCGCGAATATCTTTCTTGCCCGGCGGACCGTCTCAGACCGAGTTCCGCTTCGGCAGGACCTTGTAGGTCTTGCCCGTCCGCTCCCGCTGGACCAGCCCGCGCCTGTCCAGGTTGGTCAGCACTGCGGAGACCTTCGCCTTGGACCAGTCCAGCCGGAACCTGAGCGAGTCCTGGGTAATCTCGCCAGCACCTTCCACTGCATTGAGCAGCGTCTGCTCGTCACTGGAGAGCATCGCCTTCATCCCCTCGCGGCGCTCGTCGGCTTTCCTGCTGCGAAAGAAAAAAAGAGAAGCCAGGGTCGCGGCAAGGACCCCTATGATGAGCGGCACGGCTCCGGTCCATCCCGCGCTGCCCGACATGGCCCCCATCATGCCTCCCCGGGAGGGCGGATACGCGGCCCGGAGGCTGCCGTACACCAGCGTGCCGATGAGTATCACCATGAGGAGCTTGGGCACGGAGTCCATCTCGCGGATGTCCATGCCCCGCGGAAGGAAGGAGGGGTTTATATCTTTGCATGCGGGACCAGCAGGACTTCGGCCGCATTGCGGGGAGTATCCGGCATGCCAGGGAGGCAACCCGGAACGCTCGCGGGATTCCGGCCGAGAAAACGTCCCGCCTCGCACGGCGGCGAAGGGATTATAAGTCTGCTTTCCATCTTCTGCGCGTGGTCCGCGTCAGGAAACGCAGCGGCAACCTGGAGCCATTCGACGAGCAGAAGCTCCGGAACTCTCTCATGTTCTCCGGAGCGGGAGAGCAGGCCGTCCAGAAAGTGCTGGACAAGGTCCGCGCCTCTCTGTTCGACGGCATTTCTACCGCCGAGCTGCGCCGCATGGCCCTCGCCGCCCTGCGGGGCGCTCCCGGGGTCTCCACGAGGTACCGGCTGAAGCACGCCATCCTCATGCTCGGGCCCGAGGGACATGCCTTCGAAATCTTCGTGTCGCACATCCTCGCCGCGAAGGGATACGCGTGCAGCCTCAACGTCATCGCCAAGGGGAGGTACATCGAGCATGAGATTGACGTCGCGGCCGAGCGGGGCAGCGAGCGCCTCATGGTCGAGTGCAAGCACCACGCCCAGCCGTGGCACGGATGCTCCATCCAGACCGCGCTGTACGTCTATGCCCGGTTCCTTGATGTCCGGGGCTTCACCGCCCCCCTGCTCACGACCAACACGAAATTCTCGCCGCAGATCATCTCCTACGCCCGCGGGGTGAAGCTCCAGCTCATGGGCTGGAAGTTCCCCCACGGCGACAGCCTCGAGCGCAACATCGAGCAGCACGGCCTGTTTCCCCTCACCATCCTCCGCAGTCTCCCGAGGCATGCCTGCCTCGCGCTGATGCAGCAGCGTCTCGTCCTGGCAAGGGACGTCGCGGACATGGACGCGCGCACCCTCGCGAGGAAGGCGCAATTTCCTGCGGCGCGGGCCGAGCGCGCCATCGCCGAGGCGCGCGAGCTTGCCGCCTAGCGCACGACCAGCGTCCCCCTCATCCCCGCCTCGGCATGGCCGGGGATGGAGCAGTGCATGGTGAAGTTCCCCGCGACGCGGGGCGTGAACGTCAGATGCGCGTCCTTTCCCCCAAGCACCACGGAGTGCACCCCAAGCTCGTCGATGTCGAAGGCATGCGCGATGTCCATGTTCGCAATCTCCAGCATCACGGGCTCGTCCTTCCGCACCTCGATGACGGCCGGGTCGAAGCCCATGCTGAAGGCGGAGATGCGCACCGGCTGGCCGGGCTGCGCCACGAAGACCTGCGGCACAGGGCGCGCGGCGAGCGGTCCGGGGATGAGCAGCAGCACCCAGAGCGCGGATACCGCGAGGAGCGCCGCCCCGTGAGGGATGCGCTCCGCAGCAGACCTCCCGAGCTTCGCGAGCAGCGCGAGCCCCCAGACGAGTCCGGCGATGACCAGCAGGTATTTTGTGGCTGATATCACACCCTCGCCGAGAGGGAGCCAGGGCGCCAGGAAACCGAACACCACGCTGAAGGTCAGGATGAGGAAGACGAGCGGAAGGTGGATGTAGCCGAAGGTCGTGAGATGCTCGCGCAGCGGGCGCATGGAGAGGCGCGAGGAGAGCGCGGAGAGGGCGAGGAAGGCGAGGAGGAAGAGGGAGAGCCCCAGCAGGAAATCCAGCGCGCGCAGCCCGGGGCCGCGGATGCCGAGCGGAACGAGACCACGCAGGGAAAGAGTGCCGCTGGTGGTGAGGATGAAGGCCATCCCGAGGAGCCCGATGATGAAGAGGGATTCTGCCAGGGTCATGGAGCCGCGGTCCAGGATTTCCTGGCCAGGGAGGAGGAGCCGGAGCTGCGCGGAGCCGTGCGGGCAGTTCTTCACGCAGCGCGCGCAGAGCAGGCATTCCTTGTTCGAATCCAGCGTCGGCACGTGATTGTACGCCGGGCAGGGCCCTGCCGGGACGCCCGTGAGACACTCTTTCGTCCTGCATGCCGCGCAGAGGGCGCGCTCGGTACGTATCCCTGCCGCAGACAGCCGGGAGAAGACGCCGAAGAGCGTGCCGACGGGGCAGATGAGCCTGCAGAAGGACCAGCGGCTCCACAGCGCTCCCATGGCGAGCGCGAGCAGGAGCGCTCCGCCAAGGAGCAGCAGCGTCAGCTTCGGCGAAAGGAAAAGGCCGGTGACCTGCTCAAGGATGACCGCGGCGAAGAAGACGACGTACGCGAGGAAAGACCATCTGGCAATCCGCAGGGCCTTCCCGCTGCGCAGCTCGTTGCCGGCCTCGTTGGCCAGCCCTACCGGACAGAGGAAGCCGCACCATGCGCGACCCGCGGGGATGAGGAGCAGGTAGAGCAGCGGCCACCACAGGGTCCAGACGATGAGCAGCGGGATGCTGTCCGTGATGCTGATGCCAAAGACGGAGACAGACTGCCGGGTGAGCAGCGCGAGCAGCGGAAGGAAGCCGAGCAGGGCGAGCACGCGGGGAAGGAGCGGGAACCAAGCCCTCCTGAGCAGGCGTTGCACGCGGCCGGCCATGACTCACACCGTCATGAACACGCTAGTCGAGCCGTCACGGTGCACGGCGTAGACCGTCCAGGGGCCGCGCTTCGGGCCCAGCATCCCAGGAGAGCCTGACGGCATCCCCGGCAGCGCGATGCCCTTGATGTCCGGCCTGTCCGCGAGGAGCTTCTGGACCGCCTCCAGGGGGACATGCCCTTCGATGAAATAGTCGCCGATGACCATGACGTGGCAGCTCCGCACGTCCGCGGGGATGCCCATGCTGTCCTTGAACGATGCGAGGCTGGAAGTCATCTCCACCTCGACCTCAAGGTCGCTGGAGGAGCGCAGGAAATCCACATACTGGCCGCAGCAGCCGCAGCTGGGGTCCTTGTAGACCGTCGCTGCGGTGCCGAGGAGGAATTCCTTGGGCCCTGTTCTTCCGAGAGCGGCGTATCCGACAGCCCCCACCGCGAGGACCGCCAGGACGATGCCGATGATGCCTGCTACTTTCATGATCGCACCTCTGGGGCGCGCGCCCCAGGAAGAGAGAACTGAGCAGCCTTAAATTCCTAGCGCGAAACCAGTTTCAGCGGAGCACCACGATGTTGGTCATCCCCCTACGCTGCCTGGTCAGCGCGTGCTTTCCCTCCATCCGGTCAAGGATACGGGTCACCTTGACCTTGGAGAGCCCGCTCTCCCGGATGAGCTCGCTCTGGTAGATGGAGCCGTCCTTTGCCTTCACGAGATGATAGATGGCCTTTTCCTCCTCGTCCAGGCGGGAAAGGTCGGGGGCGGCCTCCTCGGGCTTCGCCGCCGGGAGGAGCAGCGACGCGCCGCTGACGAGCACGAGCACCGACACGAGGAACGAGCCGGTGAGGAACCACGAGGTCTTGCTGGTGTGCGCGGGGCACTGGGTCATGTCCTGGTTGGACTCGCTGAAGGCGAGGCAGAGATAGGCGTCGCGCGTGTCGACGTCCCGCTTGATGAGCGCAAGGAGCCCCAGCGACGAAAGGGAGAGCAGGATGAGCAGCACGCCCAGGGCACGATGCCATCGCATGGGTCCCAGAACCCACGCGCGCTATAAATCTGTTGCGTGAGGCTTTTATACCGGATGAGCATCCTGTGTTTCATGAGACCATTGCCACTACTGGCGCTGCTGCTCATCCCGGCAGCCTTCGCGCATCTCGCTGGCGGAGAAGACCGTGTCATCGACGGCTACCGGGTGGATTTCGGGTACGAGCCTGAGGACCTCATCGCAGGGCAGCCGGCCGCGCTGTCGTTCTCGCTCCCCGAGGCGGATGCCCTCTGGCTCCGCATCTCCGGAGAGAACGTCGTATTCGCGGGGACGCTGGATGGGGGGAGCGCCATCCTCACCTATGCGTTCCCCGCGCCGGGAGATTACCAGCTCACCACGCGCTTCTTCCAGGGGGATACCCAGCTGGCGGAGACGACGTTCAGCGTGCGTGTGGCACCGGCGAAGAGAGACATCCCCTTCGTCGCCCTGCCCCTCGCGCTGGGCGCGGCGCTGCTCGCGGCGTGGCTGCTCTCGCGATACTCGCTCGTGAAGAAGTAGGCTCCTTGCGGTCCTGCGGACGTTCGGCCGGGATGCGGACAATATCCGCCTTGCCGGTGAACCAACCCGGAACGTGTGCGGCAGTGCGGCCGAAATCCTCTTGCGTGCTCGCTCAGTGCCCAATCCCGTCACTCTATCGATATAAATTTATATCAGATGATATATTATTATATCATGCTGCAGTCCAACACGTATCGGCTCCTCCGGGAGTTCATGGACCGCCCCACCACGCACTTCCAGGTCAGGGAGCTCTCTCGCAGGCTGCGTCTTGGCCAGCCGTCGGTGGCGAACCACCTCCAGGCGCTCCTCGGGATGGACCTGGTGCGGAAGGAGCGGCACGGCGTCTATCCGGCGTTCATCGCGCAGCGGGACAGCAGGCTCTTCCGGACGCTCCGGAAGGCGGACATGCTCGTCCGCCTCGAGGAGTCCGGGCTGCTCGACGCCCTCTGGGACACAGTCCAGCCGGATGCCATCATCCTGTTCGGCTCCGTGTCGCGGGGGGAGGACATCGAGTCGAGCGACATCGACCTCTTCCTGCTCGCGGATGAGATGCGGGTGGACCTGCAGCGCTGGGAACGGGCGCTTGCCCGGAAAATCTCGCTCTTCTTCTGCGAGGATTTCGATTATTTATCCGAAGAGCTTAAGAATAATCTGCTCAATGGGTTTCCTTTGCGGGGATATTTGGATGTCTATGCTGAACATCGCTCCGGACAGGAAAAGAGCGCGCAGCATTCTGCGCACCGTGGCTCTCCTGGAAAAAAGAATAGGGCTCCAAGAAGGGGGAGATATGGCCGGCCTCATCGTGGCAGACTACTACGAGATCGCGAAGGAACTCTGTACGGCGCTCCTGCTGCTCGACGGCAGAAAGACGCTGAGCCATAGGGAGCTGCTGGACGCGGTCGGTGTTCCTCTGAGAAAGGCGGAACGTGAACTCCTCCACGAGTTGCGTATCCTGAGGAACAGGGTGATGTACGATGGCTTCAGGGTACGGCCCAGCTATCTGCGGAGAAAAAAGCGCAGTTTTTTGGACATTGTCCG
This sequence comes from Candidatus Woesearchaeota archaeon, assembly GCA_018302335.1. Lineage (GTDB taxonomy): Archaea > Nanobdellota > Nanobdellia > Woesearchaeales > JAGVZT01 > JAGVZT01. Next base: position 9,620 of record JAGVZT010000054.1, read on the forward strand.
GAAGCTGAAAGAGCATGTGGGGCGCCGGCTCTAGTGCCCCATGCCGTCCATGCCGGCGGACATGTCCATCCCCCCGCCGCCGGAGGGGGTGAGCATCCCGTGGGACTCGTCCACATGGCGGATATCCCGCTCGTACACCCGGACGCGCTCCAGGAACTTCTCATAGGCCTCCGTGCTGTAGTCCTTGTACTGCAGCACGGTCATGATGCCCGCAGGGTCGAAACCGTCTGCCACCATGTTCCTTCCCGCGTGGTCGTGGATGACCCACAGCCCGGGGTTCTCTGCCTTGAACCAGACGTCGTACCGCTCGCCGGGACCGATGAGCAGCGTATCTACCTCGTAGGGTGAAGTGAGCTTGAAGCCATCCCGGTGGGTGACGATGAAGCTGTGGCCGTGGATGTGCAGGCTGTGCATCTCCATGCCCAGGTTGATGAGCCGCAGGCGTACGACATCGCCGTCCTCAACCACGAGGGGCGGGACCCAGGGCGCGCTCTTTCCGTTGAGCAGGAACTCGTTGAAGTCAGGGTCGAAGGGCATGAGCATCTTCGGCGATGGAAGCAGCCAGGGATACGGACCGTCTGGGCCCAT
>JAGVZT010000069.1 GCA_018302335.1 Candidatus Woesearchaeota archaeon
CGGAGAGGTTGAACTCGCCGATGAGGTTCGCGTCGCTGCTGCTGTTGTAGAACCGCACCCTCACTGTTCCGGAGTAGGCGCTGGAACCCCGGTTCCACACGTCGGCGTAAATGGTGAACACCTGGCCCTGGCCGGGGTTGTTGTTGCTGAACTGGATGTCGCTGTTCCGCACCTCTATATCAATCCGCGGCTTGACCCCGATACGGAAACCCTGCGTGGCGCTGCCACCCTGGCTCGTGCATGTCACCGCGATGCTTCTGTTGTCCACGTCTGCATCGCTCGGCGTCCACCGAATGACGCCAAGCGAGTCTATCTCGAAGAGGGTGGTGTTGTCGCTATAGGTGACTTGGTCATCGTTAGGGTCTGTGCAGTTGATATCGTAGACAAGCTCCTGCTGAGCTGCGATGGTCTGGTTGGTGAGATTCTCCGCGAAGCTCGGCCCGCCCTCCACGCGCACGGTGAGGTTCTCGATGTCCTGCACGCTCCCACTCCGCGCGGTAGCGTTCGCTAGGTAATTCCCGGGAGCAGAGTAGTTGTACCGCGCATAGACCACCGCGTCATTCTCCGGGTGCGTCGTCAGCAACGTGAGGTTCCGCACGCTGTTGCGGTAGACGCCGTCCCCGAAGCCAAGGCTCCAGTTGACCACGCTAAGATTTTCATCTCCCGTGTTTGCCATCCAGAATTCCAGCATCACGTCGCTGCTGTTCTGCCACGCCACCTGGAAGCTGGAGACGTTGATGCTGGCTGCGGCGTGCGCTGCCGGGAGCAGCACCACAAGCGCAAGCCAGACTGCACATCCCCCTCCCCGAAGCCTCACGCTCGCAGCACGGAGGGGTCTTCTATTTATGCGTTTCGGTTCTTTTTTCCGCGCCCACCCCACTTCCCGGATTACTTTTTCTCTTCTATTCTTGATGTGGTATTATTGCTTAATAATAGCAAAAGGGTATGTATAAAATCGTTGGCAGTTCCAGGTTACGCGCAGAAATGCTTATATGGGCCAACGAAGAGTGCGGGGGTATGCGCTGGAGATGGCTGCTACTGCTGCTGCTCATCCTTCTTGGGGTGTGGGGCGGCGGGGAGGCGGGTGAGCCTGCTTCCCTTGGCGTCCTGGAGTTGCACCCAGGTGCGCCGGAGATTAACGAGCGCGTCAGCGTCTTCGTCTCCGCTGACCCTGAGGCATACAGCGCCCTCTATGTGAACGACCTGCCGGTCAGCAAGATTAAGGGGCCGGGAACGCATTCCTTCATCCACGAGGTTACTGGCACGCAGTCAGTACGCCTCGTGCGCGGGAATGGAGAGGTGATGGAGGAAGCGGTGGGGGCGATACCCGTGGGACTCGCAGAGTATTCCGGCCGGCGAGGAGAAAGTGTCCTCCTACTCCCGACCCTGAAGATGGACCGCGCTCTGAACCTACGCCTCCTACGCGAACCGATTTTCGCATCGTCGCAGTTGCGCGTCATGGCAAAGACACACGCACAGGACGCCAAAAATCGAGTTGCCGCCCTCAGCGCCGCGAGCACGCACTTCTCTGCTCCCCGCGTGCTCTCCCGGAGCGGTCTGGTTGCAGGCGCAGTGGAGGGGAGCGGCCTGCGTTCCCTCTTCACGGATGCGTCCGTAGATGAGATTCTGCTGGACACCCCCGTGCGCGCCCTCCTCAGCCAGAGCGTCCCGCTCATCAACGCGACGCAGGTGTGGGCATTCAACAACTCGCTGGGTAACATCACGGGGAAGAACGTCACCGTGGCGGTGATTGACACCGGGATAGATTACACGCACCCTGACCTCGGTGGGTGCAATGCGACCGCTTTCCAGGCGGGACTGTGCAAGGTCCGTTCTGGCTGGGATTATGTGAACAACGACAACGACCCCATAGATGACAACGGCCACGGGACCCATGTTGCTGGCATTGTCGGTGCTAACGGCAGTGCCCGAGGAGTAGCTCCGGATGTGACGCTCGTTGCGTACAAGGTTCTTGACGTCTGGGGAAGCGGCTATTCCTCCGATGTTATTGCTGCGATTGAGAACGCTTCTGCTGCTGGGTATGATATCATCTCGCTCTCGCTGGGAGCGAGCGGGAACGCGGATGATGCGATGTCTACTGCAGTGGATGCAGCGGTGAACGCTGGAGCCGTCGTGGTGGTGGCCGCAGGAAACTCTGGACCGAGCGCCCAGACCATCGGGTCACCCGGCACCGCGCGGCTGGCCATCACCGTAGGCAACACCAATAAGACGGACGAACTGCGGCCTACCTCGTCCCGCGGGCCGAATCCCATCACCCTCGAACTCAAGCCCGAGCTCACCGCGCCGGGAGTGGACATCGTCTCGCTCGCGCTGGGAAGCGGGAACGCCACAGATACGGGCACTTCCATGAGCGCTCCCCATGTCTCGGGAGCGGCTGCGCTCATCCTGCAGGTCCATCCGGAGTGGTCGGCCCTTGAAGTCAAGGGAGCGCTCGTCGGGAGCGCCAAAGACCTCTCGCTGAACCTCACCGACCAGGGGGCGGGCCGCCTGGACGCGCTGGCTGCGGTGAACGTCAGCTTCGTCAGCCAGCAGCCCGCGCTCTCCCTCGGCTCGCAGAGCAGCCGGCTGAACAATGTGACGTTCCGCTTCAACCTCTCTGAGTTGTCCAACCGGAGCTACAACGTCTCGGTGCGCGCCGCTCTCCGCTATGGCAAGAACGCGACTCTCACTCTCAACCAGAGCCTCGTCCAGCTTCTCCCCCTCGCCAACGCGAGCATGGAGCTCTTCGTCAACTTCACGGCTCAGCCGCCCAACGGGGAGTACAACGGGCTCATCACGGTGAACAGTTCGGACACCAACCTCACCGTGCCGTTCTGGGTCACGATGGGGGGGTGGACGACGAAGCTGATTGATGATACGACTGGGGTTTCGGATAGTATTTATGTCACGAAGATAGTGGATGCCAATCAAGATGGAATCAATGACGTACTCGTAGCAGTGTACTCGTTTGTCGAGGGGTATGTAATTGTGGAGTCCTACAATTATAGTGGCACGTGGTCAAACATTACTATCTTGGAAACTGGAAGTGGAAACGGGATTGAGTCCAGTGATATTGGTAATGTCACTAACCTGGGACAAAATGATGTGGTGGTGGGGACTATAGGAGTAGGAAACGAGGACTCAAGGTTCCATTTTGGTTACTACAATGGAAGCCATTGGATAGATAGGGGTAACTTCCTAAACATCAGTAACATTACCGACGACATTGAAATCGGTGACGTGGACGGGGATGGTACTCTTGAGGTGATTGCCGCCACATATAGTGATGGGCTCCTGCTTAAAATTTGGTACGTTAATGGGTCATGGAATTATACAATTATCAAAGATTGCTCTTGCACTAGACCCCTTACAATAGACATAGGGGATGTTGATAATGATAATCTGAGAGATATAGCGACTAGACTTGTGCTTGGTGGAAATTATGAAGTAATGGTGTACTCTTTCAACGTTACTTCCCAGACGTTCGATGAAAGGCAAGTATCCATTATAGCAGGCTCCGGCAATCAGCTCAACACCGTACATGTGGCAGATCCGGATGAAGACAATCTGTCAGAGGTCCTTGTGGGGGGGAGATTCACTGGCTCTGATTCTTATGTTTATATCTACGACTATCTTGGTAATGATTCTTGGAATCTCACCACAAATTTGAGCGTGCTGAAAGGAACTGGAGAGCCAGTTCAAGACATAGCGTTCGGAGACATTGATCATGACGGGAGGCAGGAAATGGTAGTCACTTTAGGAACTACCACCGGCAAGATCTTCTACTATGACTATGAGAATGGTACATACCAAAAGAGTCCTATCAGCACTACACTGGACGATTGGAATCAGGACCTTGATATTGGAGTAGCGACAAATAATGGTCTCAACGAAATAGTGTATGGTGATGCTATGGGTTCAGATGTCTACATCACCTACGCAAAGGGCCCCCCCTTTATCACCCGGCCACAACTTGACGTTGCAATAGTGACAAATGAGGGCGTGCCTAACTTCTCAACTGAAATCAGAGACTCTGACCCTCTGAGCACTTTGGCAGTCTACTATTCTTTAGACGGTTACTCGTGGGCAAACCTATCCATGATGAGGAACGGCAGTACCACTTTTCTCTCACAACATCCGCGCTTCGACGCGAACATCACGGTACAGTACTTCGTCCGCGCAGTGGACGACCAGGGGGAGACGAACCAGACGCCCATCTTCAACTACACCGTGCGGAATCTGCTCGGGAATCTCTCCACGGTGCAGACGAACATCTCGAACCTCACGCTGAAGATGGGGGACCAGGAGAATCTCAGTCGGATTCAGACCGGGACGCAGCTGGTGCAGTTCAGTGCGAACGGCACGCCCTACGTCGAGACGCGGTTCAATCTCACACGGTACACGCTCGACATTCAGAATACGAGTATCTGGGTGCAGCAGGACAACCTCACCGGCTGGACGCTGGTGAAGAACCTCACCGTGCACAACGGCACGAACAAGACAGTCTATGTGGACCATTTCAATACCACCGCGGATGCGGTGTGCATTAAGGACGCAGAAATAGCGGATATCGTCAACCTCTCGGCCGGCTGTTCTGGGACCAATGAGACGCTCGTGCCGTGCGTGAACACCACTGTTGGCAATTATCGCTGCGACAACGTCTCGGGCCGATGGGCGGTCTATGGTCTCTCGCACAGCGCCGCGAAAGAGCAGGAGAACCCCGCGCCGGCGCTCTCCGGGGCTGGTCCCACTGGCACGGTGTCCAGCGGTTCGACTACGCTGACCGTTATCACGGACGAGGCCGCGACCTGCAAGTATTCGACGTCTTCACAGAGCTACAGCGCGATGCCGAACACCTTCTCCACAACAGGGGGAACGAGCCACTCGCAGTCGCTGAGCGGCCTCTCAAGCGGCTCATCGTACACCTATTACTTCCGCTGCATCGATGCCTATAGCAAGGAGAGCAGCGAGGCGAGCACGAGCTTCTCCGTATCTTACGGTGGAGGTGGAGGAGGCGGTGGTGGCGGCGCAGTCAAGACTGACCCCTGGAAGAAGGAGACCACGTTCAGCAACCCGCAGATAGGAGAAGAGCATCTCCTGCACCTCACGAACAACTTGGCCGCCGTCAAAGTGGGCTTCGTGAACTCCGCTCGTGTCTCCTCCGCGAAGCTGACCGTGGCGCTCTTCAATGAGACTCCCGAAGAGCCGAAGGAAGGCGCGTACCAGTACCTCAACATCACGCTCTCTGGTCTGTCGGCTGGAGAGCTCTCCAACGCGTGGGTCGCGTTCAAGGTCAACAAGACGTGGCTCGCGAAAAATGGCAAGAGTGCGGCCGATGTCCGGCTGTTCCGCTACGCGGCCACCTGGGTGGAGCTCCCCACGCGCTGGGAGAAGGAGACGGACGCAGCGCATTACTACAACGCCACGACGCCGGGATTCAGCGTGTTCGCCATCGCGTTCGCGCCCCTCGTGCCGCTCCAGCCTGTCAGCACCCCCATCTTGCCTCAGGAAAACGTCTCTGAGCCACTTGTGGTGCCACTGCCGCCGGAACATGAGCAGCCAGCATGGCCCGACGATGGACACCCCCTGGCACCATCCCCCCGTACACCCACAAAAACGGCAATCCCTCTGGCAGTTGGGGGGGCGCTCGCCTTGGTGCTCCTCACGCTGCTCGTCAGGCGCAGGCGATTCCTATGGTGACGGCAGGATGATGACCTGCTTCTGGGGCAGCGTGTCCGAATAGCCGTAGGACAGCTCCACCTTCAGGGGGGTGACGTACTCGTTCCGCGGCTGGATAACCGCAGAGCACGTGGTCTGCGCCACGCCCGCCTCAAGCTTGACGGTGACATCCCCACCGGAGGGACCGCAGTCCATGCGCCTCCCTCCCAGCTCGGCATGCACGCGCACTCTGTTGAGCACGTCTGTGGAAAGGGAGGAGGAGCAGAGCTGGCCTGCGCTGCCATAGGTGTTCGCCACCAGGCCGGTGCCGAGGTTCTTGAGGGTTATCTTCTCGTAGACGCGCACGCTGCTGCCCTCCTCGACAAGGCTCTGCTCGACGCCGGTGACCGCGACCGGAGCCCCCTGGTCCCGCAGCACCAGGTCCTTCGGAGCGCAGGCCTTCTGGCGCGGCTCGAGGCCGTAGATGTCCGGGTCGACGCAGACCTCGTCCACCATGCGGGTGATGTAGGAGTAGCAGAGCGTGGCGGTGATGGGTGTCGAGAGATCATATGCCGCCTCCCGCGCGAAGGCGTCGAAGAACACCGTCTTCTTCTCCCCGGAGCGGCGGATGATGCTCTTCCCCTTGAGGGCGACGCCTGTCCGCTTGTCCGGCTGGATGCGGAAGTACTTGTCCAGGAAGCTCAGCGACACCACAGCGTCATTCACGTCAATCGCTCCCTTGTTCCAGAGGGTGACGCCTACCTTGAAATTGGTGTCCTTGTAGACTTCGTCGGGCGGAGCGCTCTTGATGAAGTCCATCACCGTCCCCTCGCTCCCGGAGTAGGGATTGTAGAGCGCGATGCTCGCCTGCTGGGCGCTGCCGCACCCGAACAGGAGGAGTGTCGCCAGCGCGAGGATGAAGGGTCTCATGCGACACCCCAGTTCGGAAGAGTGCACTGGGACATGCACCGCCGCTCACTGGCGCAGGATGATGGGACGATGCACCGACAGCACGTCATGCCGGAGGTGCACGTCGTCGCTCCGCAGCCGATGGTCGGCGCCGGCGGCGGCGCCGGAGTCCCGCCGGGGATGTCCCGGTAGCGCACTCCATCACATGCGGCGAGGCACACATAGTCCAGGCTGCCGCATTCAGAGCCCGCGATGCAGAGGCAGCAGCGCTGGCCCGCCGCGCACTGGGATGAGCCGCAGTACACCGTTCCGGGAACGGTGCCCTCGAGAGAATCGAACTGATAGTCGAGCAGGATGGTCCCCTTCTGCCAGAGCGCGTAATCATAGACGACGTTCACGCCTATCTCCTTCGGGGTGAAAACGCCGTTTCCGAGAATAGTGCTCTTGACGCGCATCCTCAGGTTCAGGGACTGGAAAGTGGTGATAGGCTTTCTCCCCGAATCCGTCAGCCTACGCAGTTCCGTCCGGCCGATGGTGTACGCAGTCCGGCCGTTGGCAGCCGGCGCGCTGGTGAAAAGAATGGTATTGTCCCCCTGCACCATCGACAGGCCGGGGTCGAGGGTGATGGTCACCGAGGTGACGTTCACAATCTCTCCCTGCCACCGGTTCTCCAGAGTCAGGCCCAATCGCGTGAGCAGCTCCGCATTCCGCTGCACCCCGATGGGATTGCTCCGCACCGTGCCGAGGCCGATGCTTATCGGCCCGGACTTGAAGGTGCTCACCGGCCGCTCGGGGATGCCATAGACCTCGCTTGGCAGCTTCTCCTCGCGACGCAGCTGCCTGATGGCTTCTTCGTCCATGAAGGTCAAGGTGAGCCTGCCATCGGTAGTGAAGGGGAATTTCACGGTCACCTGGAACTGCTTGCTCGGCTCGTCTATGACATCATAGCCGTCTCGCCACACGCACTCAAAGCCGTCGGGACTGTTGGAGAGGGTCCAGAGCGGGATGCCCTGGGGGGGCTGCACGACATCGGCGGGCCAGTCCTCATCGATGATGAGACAATCCGCTTTGACAACCTCGTTGTCCTCGCCGAAATCTCCCCGGCCGTGGATGTCCGCATACACCACGATGTCTTCGCCCGGATAGAACAGCGCCTGGGCAGGCATCACCCTGTCGAGGAAGACACCCACCTCCTCGCCCTCCTCCTCGCCCTGCCAGTACTGGCCGGTGGCGCGCTTGATCTGCATGTCCCAGGCCTGCGAGATGCCTTTGATTTTCTCATTGACTCCTTTCGTCAGAGCGTTCGGGATATCCTTGATGGCAGAGATGCCGTGCTGGGCAAGCCAGACGTAGCTGCCCGGGACGAGAAACGACAGGCCGATGGCCATCCAGTAAAACATATAGCCCACGACAAGGAGGGAGAGGATGATGGCGATGATGCGCATGGGCACCTCGAGCACCACGCGCAAGCTCACCCCTATGGCGTTGCCTGCGATGCCCAGGGCTTTCTCCAGGGTGCGTAGGGGAATCCTGAAGAGAAGGTAGAATGGGTACATGATTCCCGCGAGCAGGCCGCCGATGACGGGGATGCCCTGGATGGCCCCAAGCTCTCCTCTGCTCGTCTGGAGGTGGTTCTGCACCGCGACAACCAGCCGTCCCGCACCTCTTCCGGCAGAGCCTGCTGCCTGTCCGGTGGCCCTTCCGGCGGAGAACGCCGCGCCTCCGGCCATGCGTCCGACATCGCGCGCCGCCCGTGCCATGGCCTCAGCAGCCCTGCGGGAGTCGTCAGCCACTGGCAGTCCCCCCCGACGGTGTCATCAGTGCCTCAGTTGTACTTCACCACGAGGTTGGCGACGTCCATCGTCGTCTTCGGGACGAGGCGGATGGCGTTCCCGCCCTCCTGGACATAGGCATCAATCCGCTTCTCGAAGACGCGGTCGCGGGTGAAGAATCCGCTGCGATGGCCGTTCACCACGAGCTCGCCCTCCTGCTCCTTGCCGGAGTCCACGAACTCCAGCTTCAGGGTGACATGCTTGGTGCCAAGGCGGAGCTTGCTCATCTGGCTGCTGTTGATGTCAAAGTGGTAGACAACAGAGGCGTCCTCCCGCAGCTTGGTGCTGACCTTTATCTGCTCCAGAAGATAGCTCCCGGAGTCCGCAGCGAACACCACGTTGTTGCTGCCCTGGAAGAGCTGCTGTGGATTGAACTGCAGCCTGTTCTGGCTGTTGCAGTCCGGGACATTCGAGAACACGATGTTCCCGTTGACCAGCACCTGCAGAGGGCCGGGGTTCTCGCACTTCGGCAGGAAGCTGAGGGTCGCGCTCTGGACATTCGCCGCCTCCTCCGGGGAGATGTAGAAGATGTTGGTGCTCTGCTGCTTGCTCAGGTCGGTCCGGTCCCCGACAATGCGAACCTTCTCCAGGCGGTACTCGTTGGGCTGCCAGAAGCGCCAGCCGGGGGAGGAGACAGAGAACGACAGTTCGTTCTCCTCCTTGAGAGACGCCTCCGAAAGGCGGATGGGCTCCACCACCTGGGACACTATCTCGTTCTCGTAGATGACCTCGCCATTGAGGACGATAGTGAGGACGCCGCGGGCGGTCTCCGCCTCGAAGGTGAGCAGGACATTCTTCAGGGATGCGACATCATCGAGGCTGAGGGTGACATTGCGGCTCCGCGTCTGCCCGAAGGCGCTGCTGCTGACATACACCGCATTGAGGTCCTTCAGCACCACCGATTCGGTGCTGCTGTACAGGTAGAAACTCGGCACGACATGCTCAAATTCCGTGTCCTGCAGGTAGGAAAGTCGTCCCGGATGGACAGCCAGAAGAGTGGAGGAGTTCAGGGTCTGGCCGCCCCCCGTGCCCGTGTCGCCGTCATCCGAGGGTTCCGTTCCCTCCAGGATGCGGGCGCGCTCCGAAGGCGGCACGAACATGATGTACAGCGAAAGAAGCAGTATGATAACCAGGATGAGGTTCGCCGCGTGTGGCGCCTGGCTCTGTCCTCGTCTCCGCATGGCTTCCACCTCGACTGCTCCAGGGCGGCACCCCTTAAATGTTTTTCTGTATAACGAGGTGTCGGATGCCTCGCTTGGGCCTCCGATGCCGCTCCTGCACTATCCTAAAGGCATCTGGATTTATAAATGTATCCACAAGTAATCACTAAAAAATAATCAATTTTATGGGTTTTATGTCTTCACCAGAGGAACATCCCTTCCGGCCGCGCTTCCGCAGGAGTTCCGGCCTGTCTCGCCGAAAAGCCGGACATCGCCACCATCCCGACCGGACGGTCCTGCACCACTTCAACGCCCGTCTCACGCAACCCTTAAAAGGAGCTCCGTCGCCCGGACTGTCATGCGCATCCTCGCGAAGGACCTCAAGCATGGCGTCAAGGTTCGCATCGAGCACCTGGATGACCTCTGGGCCTTCAGCCAGGTCATCGAAGCAGGAGACACGCTCGCTGGAAAGACCCTGCGGAAAATCAAGGTGGCGGACCGTGAGGGCAATGTGACCTCGGTGCGCAGGGAGCCTGTCTTTCTTACCATCGAGGTGCTGCAGGTCGAGTTCCAGGAGCCCAACCTGCGGGTCTCCGGCAAGGTGCTTCTCGGCCCGGAGGACGTCCCGAGAGGAAGCCACCATGGGTTCACGCTGGAGGAGGGCAGCGTCGTCACCCTGCAGAAGGTGGAATGGCCCCGTTTCCAGCTCCAGAGGCTCGAGGAGGCGTGCGAATCCGCGGAAAAAGTGCTGGTGTGCGTCCTTGACCGAGAGGAGGCCATCCTGGCCATTTTCGAGCGCAGGGGCATCCGGACGCTCTCGAAGCTCCGGGGAAACGAGCCTGGAAAGCGCGATGCCTCCTCCCGCGAGGGGCAGTTCTTCCAAGAGGTCGCCGCCGCGGTGCAGGAGGCTTCCGAGCGCCATGCGGCAGCCCATGTGGTGCTCGCGAGCCCCTCGTTCTGGCGAGAAGAAGTCGCGAAGCTGCTTCCGGCGCTGAAGGGCCGCATGACACTGGCCGGCTGCACCTCTGCCACGGAGAGCGCCCTGCAGGAGCTCTCCCGGAGACCGGAACTGCGTACCGCCCTCCGGGAGCAGCGTCTCTATCAGGAGACCCAACTCATGGAGCGCCTGAAAGAGGCCATCGCAAAGCGGGAGCCCGCAGCCTATGGCAGAAAGGAGGTGGAGCTGGCGGTCCGGGCGGGCGCGGTGAGCATGCTGCTGGTGAGCAGCGCGGCCATGACGCGGGCCCGCGAGGAGGGCTGGGACCTCGATGGCCTGATGCGGTACGCAGAGCGCTGCAAGGGAGAGGTGCACATACTGGATTCGGCCCAGGGCGCGGGAGCTGAACTTGACGCGCTCGGCGGGATAGGGGCACTGCTCCGCTACCACCTGGGCGGGGACAGCTAGCGGAAAAAAGAGCTTCTTTTACCCTGAGCAGTAGTCCCAAACGTAAGATATTAATAGTAGACCCACATTCACTACGGCAGCGGGGGACCTGCATGCAGCAACACAAAGTCTCGGCATCAGCGGCATCGCAGACACCCGTCCGTATGGGGGGAGAACTATGATTGTGAGCAAGGACTTCTTGGGAAAGCTGCGCCTCTACTTCGGCCTCAATCTCTACGAGGCGAGAATCTGGACTGCCCTCCTCTCAAGGGGAGTGAGTTCTGCAGGCGAGCTTTCCGACATCGCGAATGTCCCCCGCTCCCGGAGCTATGACATTCTGGAGAGCCTCGAGCGCAAGGGCTTCATCGTCCAGAAGCCAGGCAAGCCCCTCAAGTACTCGGCCCTTCCCCCTGCCGAGGTAGTGGAGCGCGTCCGCAAGAACCTCAAGGTCGACGCCGACAAGAGTTCCCAGGGCCTCGATTCCCTTCGTGAAGGGGAGCTGTTCAAGGGCCTCAGGGAGCTGTTCGGGCAGGGCGCAGAGCTGGTGGACCCTCACGAGTACCATGGCGCGATGCGCGGCCACAGCAACATCTACGACCACCTTGACCACACACTCAGAAAGGCGAAGGAGTCCGTGACCATCGTGACCACGGAGAGCGGGCTGAATCTCAAGGGAAGGAAGCTGAAGTCGACCTTCGAGGAGCTGAAGCGGAAGGGAGTGAAGATACGCATCGCGGCGCCTCTCACCAAGAACACCGCCGAGGTCGTGAAGGAGCTCTCCTCGCTCGCGGAGATACGGCACACCAACACATCAGCGCGGTTCTGCCTCGTCGACGGCAAGGACGTCACGTTCATGGTCAACCATGACGCCGAGGTGCACCCCGAGTTCGATATCGGGGTGTGGGCCCAGAGCCCCTTCTTCGCGGAGACGCTCGGCAGGCTCTTCGACCTCGCGTGGGACGAGATGAAGGGCAAGAAGCGCTGAACGGCCGCTCCCAAGCAGGGAATCGGCCGCATTGCTGGGAATACCCGGTATGCCGACGAAGCGGCGCGGGGTGCGGCATCCCGGCCGATATTCTCCTTTTTTCCCCATCACAACGTTTAAATAAGAACGTCGCCCGGCCCCCTCCATGCCCTCCGATGACGAGCTGCTGGAGAGTCTCCATCCGCTGGAGCGCAAGGTGTTCCCGCTCCTCAAGGAGCATGATGAGGTGAAGGCCCTCGAAGCGGCCTCAGGGCTGCAGGAAGTCGAGGTCATCCGCGCCCTGCAGTGGCTGAGCAACAAGAAGCTCATCAAGACCCCGGTGAAGCAGTACCGCGAGCTTGCGGAGCTCGATGAGCTCGGGAAGCGCTACCTCGCTGAGGGCCTGCCTGAGGAGCGCTTCCTCGCCGCTGCGAAGAATCACAGCGAGCTGGGAAATATCCGCTCCGCTGCCAGGCTGAGCGAGGAGGAGGCCCAGTTCTGCCTCGGCCATCTCCGAAAGAGGGGGCTCATCTCCCTGCGGAAAGAGGGCTCAGCACTGCACGTGTCCCTGACCGGAAAGCCATCCCCCGCAGAGAAGGAATTTCTCTCCTCCCTCGCGCATGGCCCGCGGGAGACCGCCTCGCTCTCCAAGGAGGAGCGCTCTGTCCTTGAGGAGCTGAAAAGGCGGAAAAGCCTCGTCAGGGTCCGCACGGCGTGGGAGATGCGCGTCTCGCTCACCCCCCTGGGAAAAGAGCTGCTCGGGCGCGAGCTGCACGATGCTGTCGAGACCCTCACTTCGGAGATGCTCTCCTCCGGCAGCTGGAAGGGCAAGCGGTTCCGCAGGTACGACGTCGAAATCAACGTGCCGGCGACGCACCCCGGGAAGCGGCATTTCGTCAACCAGGCCATCGAATACGCAAGGCGCATCTGGCTCGACCTCGGCTTCAGGGAGATGACCGGGCCGCTCCTCCAGCCGGCGTTCTGGAACTTCGACGCCCTGTTCACCGCCCAGGACCATCCGGTGCGGGACCTGCAGGACACGTTCTACATCGCGAAGCCCGCGAGGGCGAAGCTGCCTGCCGAAGCGCTGGTGAAGCGGGTGCAGGAGGTGCACGAAAACGGCGGGTCGACGGGAAGCTCGGGCTGGCGGTACGCATGGGACCGCGAGGAGGCGAGGAGGAATGTGCTGCGCACCCACACCACCGTGCTCAGCGCGCGCACCCTCGCATCGCTGAAGGAGCTTCCCGCCAAGTACTTCGCCCTGGGCGTCAATTTCAGGAACGAGGCCATCGACTGGTCCCACAACGTCGAATTCAACCAGACCGAGGGCATCGTGGTGGACGAGGATGCGAACTTCAGGCATCTCCTCGGGTATCTCCGCACGTTTTTCAGGAAGATGGGCTATCCTGAGGCGAGGTTCAGGCCCGCGTATTTCCCCTACACCGAGATGAGCGTGGAGATTGATGTCTACCACCCGGTGCACAAGAAATGGGTGGAGCTGGGCGGGGCAGGGATGTTCAGGCCCGAGGTCGTCGTACCGCTCCTGGGGAAGGACATCCCGGTGCTCGCCTGGGGGCCGGGATTCGACCGCACCATCATGGAATACTTCAGGATACACGACATCCGTCAATTGTACGGGAACGATGTGAAGCAGCTTCGGGAGATGCCGCTGTGGATGAGGTAGCATGCCAACTATCGAGCTGAGCAGGAAAGCGGTGGAGAAGCTCATGGGAAAGAGGCTCCCCGACGAGAAACTCCGCGACCGCATCTCGATGCTCGGCACGGACCTCGAGTCCGTGGACCGGGAACGGATTCGCGTGGAGGTGTTCCCCAACAGGCCGGACATGCTGAGCGAGGCGGGATTCGCCAGGGCGCTCTCCGCCTTCATCGGGGTGAAGCCGAGGCTACGCGCCTATGCTGCCCGGCAGTCCCGCTACCGCGTGCTGGTGGAGCCGAGCGTCCAGGAGGTGCGGCCCTTCACCGCGTGCGCGGTGGTGAGTGGGCTGCGATTCGACGACGAGCGCATCCGTGAGGTCATCCAGCTCCAGGAGAAACTCCACACCACGTTCTGCAGGAACCGGAAGAAGGCTGCGATAGGCATCTATCCCCTGGAACATATCAAGTGGCCTGTACGGTACCTCGCGAAGGCTCCGGCCGACATCAGGTTCCATCCGCTCGAGGCGCACGGCGAGATGAGCGCCCAGGGCATCCTGGAGCTTCATCCCGCAGGGAAATCCTACGGCCACCTGCTCGCGGGAAAGGAGAGCTACCCGCTCTTCGTGGATGCCAGGGATGAAGTGCTCAGCATGCCTCCCATCATCAACTCCCACCGCACAGGCCGCGTGAGCCAGAAGACCCGCGATGTCTTCATCGAGACCTCCGGGTTCGACCTCGCAAGCCAGTCGCTGCTCCTCAACATCATCGTCACCGCGCTCGCCGACCTGGGCGGGAAAATCCACGTGGTGAAGGTCCTCTACCCTAAAGGCTACGGCCAGAGGAACCTCTCCACGCCTGACCTCGCGGTGCGCAGGATGCGCCTCTCGCGGGAGTACGCGAACAGGCTCCTGGGTATCGCCCTCACCGAGAAGGATATGGCAAAGCTGCTCGGGAAGATGGGCCTGGGGTTCGAGAGGGGAAACGCCCTCATCCCCTGCTATCGCGCCGATGTCCTGCATCCCATCGACCTCGTGGAGGACCTCGCCATCGCGTACGGCTACGAGCGCTTCGAGCCGGCGCTCCCTCAGGTCGCCACCGTCGGAGAGGCTGCGCCGTTCACCCTGTTCCAGGAGAAGGTCGCCGCGCTCCTCGCAGGCCTCGGACTACTGGAGACCAGGAGCTATCACCTCTCGTCCAGGGAGACGCAGCTGGAGAAGATGCGCGCCGCTCCCGAGCTGGTGGAGATCGAGCGCTCCCAAAACGCCGAACTCTCCGTCCTCCGCGCGTCGCTGCTTCCCGCCCTCATGGAGGTGCTGCAGCGCAACAAGCGCCATGAGTATCCCCAGCGCCTGTTCGAGATGGGCGCCTGCTTCTCCCTGGACAGCGCCACCGAGACCGGAGCGGCAGAGCGGTTCCTGCTCGCCTACTCCGGCGCGCACCATAAGGCGACGTTCACCGAGGCGCGGCAGGTGCTCGACTGCCTCGGCAGGCATCTGGGAATCCAGGTCAGCGTGCGCGCCGCGGACAGCCCGAGTTTCATCCCCGGCAGGAGCGGGGAGATCATCGTCAACGGCCAGGCGCTGGGCTGGATAGGGGAAGTGCATCCCGCCGTGCTCTCTGCTTTCTCGGTGGAGCAGCCCGTCTCGGCCTTCGAGCTTGACCTGCAGAAACTTTTTGAGGTGAAACCATGAGGGTGAGAGTGATATACGCCCATTCCTACCATGAGGGCGAAGACCTGGTGAACAGCTTCATCAAGGGCAAGAAGGTCATTGACATCAAGCTCGGCACGAATTACGTGGACGACGAGGACCACTACACCTTCCTCGTGATGTACGAGTAGTCGGTGGCATTGCGCAGCCTTGGCATCGGCCGGAATGGATGACACGTATCGGGATGCTCCGCAAGCCGGATACCTTCAACGCCAATGATGCCTGGGGAGTCGCGGCTAGGCCTTCTTCCCCCGGAAGGAGCGCCGCATGTCCTCCGCCGCCTGGTGGTATATCCGGTCCACTGAATAAAATCCCCGCCGCATCCCGTGCACGCCGCGCTCCGTCACGAGCTTCGCGCCATGGCGCATCCCGTGAAAGGCTCCGTACAGGATGTCCTCCATCGGCTCCGCGATGACCAGGGGCAGCGGGAGACGCTGCTGGCCCGCTATGACCCTCACCTCTTTCACGGTGTGGAGGAGCATGCCCACCGCGAGCAGCCGGAGCAGTCCGGAAAGCAGGAAGATGGTCTGCAGGGGGGAGACCGCGAAGGAAAGCTGCGGCACCCTCGTGGAGACGAGGCCGCCTGCCATGGCCCCGAGGAACAGGCAGATTCCATGCAGGGTCTCGTGGAACGCGAAGACACGGACCCGCTTCGCAGGACGCACGGCGTCGAAGAGGAAGTTGGCTCCTGCAAGGTCGTAGCCGCCCCAGGCGAGGCCCGCGAAGAGCTCGATGAGAACTAGCCACCACACCTTCGTGGAGAGGAGCCAGAGCATCGGTACGACCGGGATGAGCAGCGCAGTCACTCCAAGCACGCGACGGTTTCCGAAGCGGTCCCCGATGCGCCCCCACTGCTGCATGGTGAAGACCTTCGCGAAGGTGCTGCTCGCGATGACCAGGGTATAGGAGCCGTAGCCGAGGCCGAGGTCGTGAAGCATGTAGAGCGCGAAGAACGGGGCGGAGAACGCCGTTGCAAGCCGCAGCAGGCAGTTGAAGATGACAAAGCGGCCGTAGGTCGTGGATGGGAGCCGGCCCACGAATTGCCGCAGGGTGAAATCGTCCTGCTGCTGATGTACGTACGCTGGCTCTTGCACCTGCCGGAGGAATCCTGCTGACGCCATGCGGGCGAGGAACGCGACGACGAAGAGCAGGCCGAAGCCGAGCAGCTCGCTTCTTTCCTCGAACAGGCCGAGCAGAGACCCCGCGACGAGGGTGCTGCACACCGTGGTGAGCTGGATGATGAGGTTGCGGTGGCCGAAGTACTCGCCCCGGACGCTCTCGGGGACCAGGTCGCCCATCCAGCTTATCCATGCCGGAGCGGAGAAACGGGCGAGGATGAGGTAGATGGTATAGAGCAGGACGAGCAGGGGCACGGCGCGAGCCCCCATGAGTGCCGGCAACACGAGGATGGGGAGCCACATCCACGCCTGCAGGACAACGGCCGTGAGGACGATGCGCTTTCGCATCCGCAGCCGGTCAGTGAGGCCGCCGATGTGCGGGAGGAGCAGCGCGCTGACCAGCTGCGGCACCGAGGCGAGGGCGGCTATCTGGAGGTTCGTGGCGCGGAGGAATATCGCAAACGGCTGGACGAAGTTCTCGCCGAAACCGGCCATCACCGCCCAGAAGAAACCGTCGCGCTCGCTGGCGCGCAGGCTCCGCTTCACATCCGGCTCAACCTTGTCCCAGAATGACACAATTCTCGCCGGGAGGGCTAGGATTCGCGCGTATTTCAGTCTTTCGCAGGCGCTAGTCCAGCTCGGCCAGCTTGATTACGTGGCCCCTCTTGCCGGTGGGAGAGATGAAGACGCGGAAGCGGCCGGAGAGAGAAGTTTCAAACGCGAGGTTCTCATACTCCTCAGCAGTAAGGTCCAAAGACAACCAGTGGAATGGCACCTCGTATATGGCAGCAAATCCGATGCCTCCCGAACACGGGCTCTCGAATGATGCGCGATAGCGCACTGTCTGTTCACCGCGGTGGCCTATCTCCTCGGTCTTTGAGGCGTGGCGGAAGATGCTGTCAAACCCTCCCTCGCGTGGCTGCGTATCATTCATAGACATTACAAGGAATTCCAGCCGTTGTCCAAGGAGCTCCAGGGATGGCACCAGGCCCATCGTCTCCATGGTGACTTGGTCCAGATGCAGCTCTGCCTGGTAGCGGTCGGCTTCCCTACGGCCGCAATGAAGCACATAATCGCCGCGTTGTGTGTTGAAGACCTCCATGCGCTCGACGACCAGTTCTTCAGCGATAGACATCAGCAGGGGGTAACGCCAGCGTCCTTAAAAAGATGCCGTGCGGCGGATGAAAAATTATTCGGAGGATTTCGGAGCCGCTTCCGGCCTGGAACGTTTCCTCGCGGGCTTCGCTGGAGCAGTCTTTGCTTCCGGAGCTTTCGCCTTCCTCGGCACGGGCCTCTCCTTCTTGGGCGCGATGCCGAACTCCTTCAGCGCGGCGAGCGCCTCCTCGTGGGAAGCGCCCTTCTTGAGCGGAGCGACCTTGTCCAGCAGCTCCAGGTGCCGGATGTTGCACTTCCTGCGCCTGGTGAGCCCGTCGAGCAGGACAGAGGAATCGTCGAGCACATCAACAATCAGGCCGTATGCTCCCGCGTCGCGGCCAGCGACTTTCATGCAGAGCCTTCCCACTTCAATCATGCTGACCTCGCCCTCCGGCGCATCTCCTGGCGCATGCACTCGCTGCACAGCGTTCCCCCGAAGGGCCGCGAGGGCCTCTTCTGGGTGTGCGCGAGGCCGTGCACCCGGTACGGCCGCTCTCGCGGGATGCCGGGCAGGGGCTGGCTGCATTTCCCGCACTTCGCGCGGGAAGGCTTCCTGCGCTCGTAGCGGAGGACGGTGCGGCTGCCGGGAACGCGGCGATGCACCTTCCGCACGCTGGTCGAACGGAACCGTCTCTCGGGCATGCTTTCCCGGGGGCTGGGGGGCCTTTAAATATCTTTTGCCGCGGTGATGGAGGTAGGACATCGGCCGCGCTGCTGATGGATACCCGGTATTCCGGCGAGACAAACCGGATATCCTGAGCAATGCGGCCGATACCAACCGCCTGATTACGACGGCGCCAGCCACTTCTGAAGGACAGCGAGCGCAGCCTGTTCGCTCCGGGGAAAAGCAGAGAGGGAGACCTTGCAGTGGAAGCACTCCCCCCCGTCTGTCAACTCGACCCTTCCCGCGAGGAGCGCGGCCTTGTCGAGCCGCAGGTAGAACCGCATCTGTTCATCAAGGCGGGATGATGCCTGCTTGAGCAGAAGGCTCCGCTGCTCCGCGGACAGCATCTCCCTGAGGTGAGCCAGCGCGGCCCTGATGTGGCGCTGGTGTTCGAGCGCGATGCGCTCGATGAGGACCTTCCGCTCATTGAAGCCCTTCGCGGCCGACGTGAGCACCGCAAGCTTCTCCGCATCGAGGCTGAACGGGACCAAAGAGCGCAGGCCGGCATCCACCGGCGATGCGTCTTCATCCTCTCCGATGAGGACGCTCCACTCCAGATGGGAGGCTATTCTCTCCATCCCGCGGGGGGTGGTCGATATCTTTATAAACGTTCATTCCCGCCGCCATGGCGTGAAGCACAGCGTCCTGGTCACTCTCAGCATCGTGCTGCTCTTCCTCTCCGCCCAGCTGGTCGGCCTGTGGATCCTGAGCCAGGACATCAGCGTCACGGTGACCGAGACCGGAGAGTACGTCGTAGGATACCAGGACGAGTGGGAGCGGCCCGACGTGCAAGGCTTCGGCGCGGTCGCGTACATCATGGGGGCCATCCTCGCAGGCACCGTCCTGCTGCTCATCATCATCAAGTTCAGGAAGAGGATGCTCTGGAAGGCGTGGTTCTTCCTCGCGGTCTGGCTCACCATCACCCTCTCCCTCGGAGTCTTCCTCGACGAGTGGGCGGCGCTCACCGTGGGCCTGCTGCTCGCGTTCCTCAAGTTCAGCTGGAGGCACATCCTGGTGCACAACCTCACCGAGGTGTTCCTGTATTCCGGCATCGCCGTGCTCCTGGTCCCGCTTCTGGAGCTCAAGTGGGCGGCGCTGCTGCTGCTGCTCATCGCCGTGTACGACTTCATCGCGGTGTTCAAGAGCAAGCACATGGTCACCATGGCGAAGTTCCAGACCACCGCAAACGTCTTCGCGGGGCTGTCCATCCCCTACAGCAAGGCGAGCGGCACGCCGGTGATGGGCACGCTGCAGCCTGTCGAATCGGAGTCCGAGGAGACGGTGAAGAGCGCAGTGCTCGGCGGGGGGGACATCGCCTTCCCGCTCATCTTCTCCGGCAGCGTGATGCAGAACCTCGCGCAGCGCGGCATCGCCGTGGGCACCGCCTTCTCCTACACCCTCATCCTCAGCCTTTTCGCGGGAGCCGCGCTCCTTGGGCTGCTGCTCTACGGTAAGAAGGACAAGTTCTATCCTGCGATGCCGGTGCTCGGCGCGGGATGCTTCCTCGGGCTGCTTGCCGTCGAGCTTCTGGTTTGAAGCGGCGCACCTCTGTCGGCCGCAATGACGTACATCTTCCGCATTGCCCCGCCGGAATCCCCCCCACAGCGCGGCCGACCAGGTGTCCGGGCATTACTCAACAGCCGCGCCCACAAAACAATTATATAGTCGCCAGGCGCCATGCGGGCATGGCCGTGGACCCCGCCGTCGCAGAATATCTCCGCCTCATGAGGGAGGGCGGCCACACCCCCGAGCAGGCGCGGGAGAAGCTGCTGGAGGCGGGATGGGACAGCGCCGCGGTGGACGGGGCGTTCGACCAGCCGCAGCCTTCGAAAAGATTCCAGGCACTGTTCTTCCATCCTGACGAATTCTTCGCGCGCGTGCAGGGCGTCACGTCGCACAGCGCCCTGCTCAAGGACCTCGCGCTCTTCGGGGCGGTCGCGGGCGCAGCCGGGGCGCTGACATCGCTGCCGCAGCTCGGCCCCGATTATCCTCCCGCTGCGCTTCTCTTCGCGGTTCCCTTCACCGCGGTGCTGATGGTGGGCGTCTTCATCCTCGGGGCCTACGCCGCTGCGGGACTCTATCATGTCGGCATCCGTCTCTTCGGCGGGAAGGGGGGCTACTTCGCGACGTTCAAGGCGGCAGTCTATACGCTCGTGGTGAGCCTCGCCTACCAGACTATCTCGGCGATATCACTGTTCCTCCTCAGCTTCCTCGAGCCCCAGGCGCGCGCTTCCCTCTTCGAGATGCAGCAGCTCTCGCTCCAGTCCCATCCCCTCACCGTGGTGGTGTCATCCGTGCTCACGCTGGCGTCCATGGTGCATTCTCTCTCTGTCCTGTCCACTGGCATCTCGCAGTACCACCAGATGGGAAGGTTCCGCGCCCTGCTCGGCGCGCTGCTCCTGCCGCTGGTGCTGGCCGTGGTGTTCGGAGCCCTCGTGATGGGCGCGCTGCTCGCGGGCCTGTCGGCGCTCTAGATCCCCCGCTCCGGGTCGATGACCATGCCGTCCCTGGCCGCGATGCACTGGATGTGCGTCGCGAGCTGCACCCTGCGCGCCTCATAGAGGGGGTCCGCAATCTTGGTGCCGAAGTGCGTCAGGATGGCGAGGCTGGGCTTCACGAGATTGACGAGGTGTATCGCGTCCTCGACGCTCAGATGGTGCTCGGCGCTCTCCAGCACGGGCACATTGACCACCAGGACGTCGGAATCGAGGTACTGCTCCGCGATCTCCCTGGAGTAGCCGGTGTCCGAGAGATAGCCGAGCGAGAATGTCGGGAACAGCAGCCTGAACCCCACTCCGGGTGCCGAGTGCCTTGTCGCCGTGGCGAGTATCTCGACGTTCTCGATGGCGAACCGCTTGCCGGGCTGCAGGGGGATGATGCGCTCCAGGCACTGCTGGTAGTAGTTCCACAGCACCGGCTCCGTCACGGTCGACTCATGGCCCGCGACCACCCCGCGCTTGTCAAGGCCGCCATGCGTCATCGCGCTCACCGTCGCGTTCAGGTCGCCGCAGTGGGCGAGATGCGCGTGAGACACCAGCACGACCGTGGTCTCCCGGGGATTCACCCCGTACTGGCGGGCGCGCGCCAGGGCTCCCGGACCCGGGTCCAGATGGAGCTGCACCCTCTCATGCTGGAGCACGATGCCCCCTGTCCCCCGGGCCTGCAGGCCCATGGAGATGGGGTCTCCTGCGGTGCCGAGAAAGACGAGTCTGCTCATGGTTTCACCCCCAAGAGGAACAGCATCAGCGCCTTCTGGGCGTGCATCCTGTTCTCTGCCTGGTCGAACACGACGCTTGCATGGGAATCGAGGATGCCGTCGGTGATTTCATAACCGCGGTGCGCGGGGAGGCAATGCATCACCAGCGCCTTGCTCTCCTTCAGGAGCGCCTCGTTCACCTGATAGGGCATGAACGCCTGGAGACGCTTCTCGCTTTCCGCCTCCTGGCCCATGGACACCCAGGTGTCCGTGTACACCACGTCAGCGCCGCGGACCGCCTCTTTCGGGTCGTCGGTCAGGCGGACATCGATGCTTTTCTTCGCGAACTTCACCACATCGTCGCCCGGCCAGTACTCCTTTGGCCCGGCGAAGGAAAATGAGGCCCCTGCGAGGGCGCAGCCCTCCATGAGGGAATGGCACACATTGTTCCCGTCCCCGATGAACGCGACCTTCCTGCCCTTGAGCGAGCGAAGTTTCTCCTTGATGGTGAGCAGGTCAGCGAGCGCCTGGCAGGGGTGCGCCGCGTCGGAAAGACCGTTGATGACCGGAACCGAGGAGGCATGCGCCATGATGACCAGGTCCTCGTGCCTATTGACCCGCGCCATGATGATGTCCCCGTACCGGGCGAGGCATCGCGTCTCGTCCTGCAGCGCCCCGAGGGTGAAGTTGCTGGTCTTCCAGTCCACGAAGACCGCGTGGCCCCCGAGCTGGGTCATCCCCACCTCGAAGCTGAGCCTCGTGCGGGTGCTCGTCTTCTGGAAGAGCATGATGAGACTCTTCCCGGCGAGGGCCTTTGCATACTTGCCTGGCGAGCGTTTGATGGCGGCAGAAAGGTCGAGGATGGAGAGGAACTCCTTCGAGGTGAGGTCCTGCAGGGTGAGGAGATGCCTTGCCATCACCCTGACTTCAGGAGACGAAATATAAAAAGCTATGCGATGTCGACCGTGCCGCCGAGGGACTGGCCCGGCATGCCTGTCTCGAAGCGCGCCCGCACCGCACCGCTCTTCCCGTGCGCGGCCGTCACGACGCCCTTGAGCGGCTTGCCCGAGGGAGTCTTCCATGTGACACCCTTGCCGATGAGCGACTGGGCCTTCTCCTTCGAGGAGACGCCGCTCGGCTGGATGACCATCTGGAAGGTATTCTGGGTGCGCTTGCCTCTGCGGTAATTGACGATGACGCCCTGCATGCCCCTGCGGGTTTCACGCATGCTTAAAAAGCTTTGCGGCAGACCCCGCAGAAAGCCAGCCCGGCCGTGAGAACGTTCACAATTGTCTCGCCGGCATGCCGGATATTATCTGCAGTGCGGCCGACTTTTCCATGTCCTGAGGAGCCGGCCGCTGCGAAACCTTTTTAAGCAGTCCGGAATTCTTTCGACCAGTCTTCTCGCAGTGGCTCCCGCAGCTAGCGTGAGAAGGGGAGAGCAGCATGACGACAGTCAAGAAACACGATTTCGTGGAGCTCGAATATACCGGGAGGATTCTGGAAACCAAGGAGGTGTTCGACACTACGAACGCCGATGTCGCGAAGGCCAGCGGGATGTTCGACCCCGAGGGCAAGTATGCTCCCACCGTCATCTGCGTCGGCAAGGGCCACCTCCTTCCGGGAATCGACCGACAGCTCGAGGGCAAGGATGTGGGCCAGGAGTACACCTTTCGCCTGGAGCCAGAGGACGCGTTCGGCAAGAAGGATGCGAAGCAACTCAAGCTCATGGCCAGCGCCTCCTTCAAGAAGCAGAAAGTCGTCCCGCAGCCCGGTCTTCAGGTCAGCATCGACGGGAAGATGGGGACCATCCGCTCGGTCGCCGGCGGCCGCGTCGTTGTCGACTTCAATCACCCGCTCGCAGGCAGGCAGCTCGAGTACCAGGTCAAGGTCCTCCGGCTGATCACCGACAAGGCGGAGCAGCTCACTGCCCTCACAAAGCTCACCCTCGGCCGAGAGCCCGCTGGCGTCCTGGTCGAAGGAGAATCCGCAAAGCTCTTCTTCGAGGTCGAGTTGCCCGAGCATTTCGCCAAGGAGCTGGCGAAGGAGTTCAAGGACATGACCGGCCTCCAGGTGGAGATGCTCAAGAAGCCTGATGAGAAAGCTGTCGAGGAGGGAACCGCATAAATTTATATAGCAGGGACGCACATGGGAAAACAACCAATAGGTGGGGGGGTTCCTATGGATGACTTGAACATACGGAAGGCTCCGCACGCGGATGCTTCCGCCTACAAAAACCAGGTCACGCGCCGGCACGAGTTGGACGCGGAACTGGAACAGCTGCTCTCGCGGCACAAGGCCACCATCAAGGTGATTGGCTGCGGAGGCGGCGGCAACAACACCATCAACCGCATCAGCGAAGTGGGCATCGTGGGCGCTGAAACCATCGCCATCAACACCGACGCCCAGGACCTGCTGTACACCACAGCAGACAAGAAAATTCTCATCGGCAAGGAGCTCACCGCCGGACTGGGCGCGGGCTCCGACCCAAAGGTGGGCGCTGAGGCCGCCCGCGAGAACGAATCAGACCTCAAGGAATCTCTCCAGGGAGCCGACATGGTCTTCGTGACCTGCGGTCTCGGAGGAGGGACCGGAACGGGAAGCGCGCCGGTCGTCGCGGAGGTCGCGAAGAAGCTCGGCGCACTCACGGTAGGCATCGTGACCATGCCGTTCACCATGGAGGGCAATCGCCGGTACCAGAACGCCGTCGAAGGTCTCGAGCGCCTCGAGGCCATCGTGGACACTCTCATCGTCATCCCGAACGACAGGCTGCTGGAACTCGCGCCAGACCTGCCGCTGCACACCGCGTTCAAGGTCGCCGACGAGATTCTCACCAATGCGGTGAAGGGCATCGCTGAGCTCGTGACCAAGACGGGCCTGGTGAACCTGGATTTCGCGGACATCCGCACGGTGATGCGCGGCGGCGGCGTCGCCCTCATCGGCATCGGGGAGTCGGATGCGAGCGACCGTGCCACCGAGGCCGTGGAGAAGGCAATCTCGAACCCGCTGCTCAATGTGGACATCACCGGCGCCAACGGGGCGCTCATCAACGTGAGCGGAGGCCCCGACATGACGTTGGAGGAGGCCCGCACCGTGGTGGAGACCGTGTCCTCGAAACTCTCGGACACCGCAAACATCATCTGGGGCGCCCAGATCTACGAGGACCTCACGAACACCATCCGGGCGATGCTCATCATCACCGGGGTGCAGTCCCCCCAGATTTTCGGGCCCGCGCGCAAGACGGGCGACAAGAGAAAGACCGAGATAGAGAATGAACTGGGCATCCAGTTCCTGGACTGACATGGGAATCGCTGAGTGGCCTGGCAAAGCTTCCGCCTACGTGAAGGAATGCGGCCGGGTCCTCAAGGTCACGAAGAAGCCGACCATGACGGAGTTCCAGACCATCGTCAAGGTCTCCGCAGCGGGGATGCTGCTCATCGGCGCCGTGGGATTCCTCATCCAGATGGTGAAGGTGCTGCTGCTCTGAGGTGCACGATGGAAGAGACCCATACCCCCAAGGAAGAACCGGACGAGGACATCATGCTCCCGCTGGACGAGCAGCAGCCGAAGGAGTCACCTAAGGAAGAGCCAGAGGAGATTCTGCTTCCTGCCGAGGAGGAGAAGCCACCTGAGGTTCCGGAAGGGCCGAAGGATGTGCAGGAGTTCACCACCCAGATTTACGCGGTGCGTACCACTGCAAACCGGGAAGAGCAGGTCCTCGACTTCGTGAGCAGCAATGCCTCCAAGAAGGGGATGGAGATTTTCTCGGTCATCCACCCCCACGGCATGCGCGGCTACATCTTCGTCGAGGCCACCTCCCGTGCCGAGGCAGAGCAGGCCACCTTCCGCGTTCCGTACGCCAGGGGGGTGCTTCCCAGCGCCATCCAGTACTCCGAGATAGAGCACATGCTCGAGAAGACCAAGAAAGTCGAGCTGAACATCCGCAAGAACGACATCGCGGAGATTATCTCGGGACCCTTCAAACGGGAGAAGTGCAAGATAACGCGCATCGACAAGGCCAAGGAGGAAGTCGTCGTGGAGCTGCTCGAGGCCGCGGTGCCTATCCCCATCACCCTGAAGATAGATGCGATAAAGGTCATCCGCCGCGAGGACGAGAAGAAATAGGTTAGAAGCGCAGGCATGCCAGCGCCTTCGGGATGTCAGCCTCGGCGACGACAAACATCGTATCCGTCCAGCAGCTCATCGTCTCCACGACGTTGATGCCATGCTCGGAGAGCCTGCCAGCGAGGAATGCCATGACGCCAGGGGTGCTCTCCATCTCCGTCGGACTGCGCAGGGCAACCAGGGCGAGGCCCCCGGTGCGCCGCAGCATGTGGCGGAGGAACAGCTTCTCCACCTCCGGAAGATACTCCTCGGCAACGATGAGGGTGTACGCGGAAACGCCCTCTATCGCGTAGAACAGCTCCGCCTTGGCGCGCACCTTCCTCTCAAGGTCAAGCAGGTGGTCGAGATAGATGCGCCTGTCCACGATGACGACGGCAATCTTGTTCTTGGTCTCCAGCTTGCTTTTCCGGAGCAGGTTCAGTATCTTCTCCTCCTGGACGCCCCCGTCGCGGAGCTTCTCCGCATAGCGCCGGCATGCGATGAGAATGGCGTCCTGGCTCGCCGTCTTTTCGATGCCGAGCCTCCCTGCAATCAGACGCGACAGCTTCGAATAGTTGACGACCTTCATCCTGAGGCAGTCCCGGATGCTCGGGTGCTCGTCGAGGAACGCCCAGGCGAGCTCGGTCGTGGTCGTCATGGATCGGGAGTGGGGATTGCCCTTCATAAAGTTTCATTCAGGGAGTGTCAGTCCTGAACGGGACATTTGTTCGAAATCAGACAGATAAGTCCATTTTTTTCCGAGTATGGTCACCAGACTTAAGAAAGGGCGGCGTACCCCAAGATTATGGCGCCTCTCAAGCAGAAAGTGGTGCTCGCGTACAGCGGCGGGCTTGACACGAGTTGTATCCTGAAATGGCTCGCAGGCAGCTATGAGGTCATCGCGTTCATTGCCGACGTCGGCCAGCAGGAGGACTTCGGCGAGATCTCACAGAAGGCCCTGGCGACGGGCGCCTCAAAAGTCTATCTGCTCGACCTCAAGCAGGAGTTCGTGGAGCACTACATCTTTCCCGCGCTGAAGGCGGGCGCGGTCTACGAGGGACGCTATCTGCTGGGGACTGCGCTTGCGCGGCCGCTCATCGCAAGCAAGCAGGTGGAGATTGCGAAGGAGGAGAAGACCTCCTTCCTGGCGCATGGCTGCACCGGCAAGGGCAACGACCAGGTGCGGTTCGAGCTGGCGTGGATGCAGTTCCTTCCCCATGTGAAGGTCATCAGCCCCTGGAAGGACCCGGAATGGCTGAGCAGCTTCAAGGGCCGCTCCGATCTCATCGCCTTCGCGAAGGAGAACGGCATACCGGTAAAGGCGACGCTCGGCAAGCCGTACAGCGTGGATGACAACCTGATGCACACCAGCTACGAGAGCGGCATCCTGGAAGACCCCATGCATCTCCCGGACTCCGCGATGTTCACGAAGACCTGCGCGCCTGAGGAGACCCCTGATGAGCCCATGAAGCTCTGCATCGAGTTCTCTGCCGGGATTCCCGTGAAAGTCACCGACGTCACAGCCGGCGCAGAGGTGAGCGGGGCGCTTGAACTGTTCAGCTACCTGAACTCCGTGGGCGGAGCGCATGGCGTCGGTCGCGTGGACATGGTCGAGAACCGCCTCGTGGGCATCAAGTCCCGCGGGGTCTACGAGACGCCGGCAGGCACCATCCTCCACAAGGCGCATCAGGACCTCGAGGGTGTCACTCTCGACAGGGAAGTGCTCCATCTGAAGGAATTCCTCTCTCCGATGGTCGCCCGGCTCATCTACAACGGCCTGTGGTTCTCCCCAGAGATGGCCGTGCTCATGGCCGCCATCGACAAGACGCAGGAGACCGTCTCCGGCAAGGTCCACCTGAGCCTCTGCAAGGGGAACGTTATCATCACCGGCCGCGAGTCCGCGCAATCGCTCTACGACAGCGCCCTGTCGAGCATGGACGCTCTCGGCGGCTTCGACCAGGAGGATGCCAAGGGGTTCATCAGCATCCTCGGCCACCGCCTCAAGCTGCACGGGGCGCGCGCGATGGGAGGTGCGCACCATGACGCTCTGGGCAAAACAGTCCTCAACGGATAGAGAGGCAGCTGTCTTCACGGTGGGGAACGACCACCTGCTGGACCTCGCGCTCGTGCCCTACGACTGCAGGGCATCCATGGCGCACGCGGAGATGCTGCTCAGCATGGGAATCCTGACCGTGGCCGAGCGCGACGCGGTCTTCATGGGCCTGAAGGAAATCATCGCGCTACATGCCCGGGGGGCGTTTCCGGTGAGTGTCGAGCACGAGGATTGCCATACCGCTATTGAGCACTACCTCACCGCCAAGCTGGGCGATACGGGAAAGAAAATCCACGCGTGCCGCTCCCGGAACGACCAGGTCCAGGCAGCGCTCCGCCTGTTCTACCGCGATGAGGTCGGCAGGCTCCTCGCGGCCGCAGCGAAGCTGACGGACGCGCTCAAGTTGCTCGATACGACAAAGGGACATATCCCTATGCCGGGCTACACCCACATGCGCAAGGCCATGCCCTCAAGTGTCGGCCTCTGGGCTGGCGCATTCCTGGAGTCGATGCAGGACAATGCCACGCTCCTGAAGACCGCGGCAGCTCTCCTCGACAAGTCGCCCCTGGGCACCGGCGCGGGCTACGGCCTACCGCTGCCTGTCGACCGCATGCTCACCGCGGACCTGCTCGGATTTCCTGCGCTGCAGCTGAACTCCCTCTATGTGCAGAACAGCCGCGGCAAGCTGGAGTCCTCCCTCGCCCACGCGTGCCTCATGGTGATGGCTGACCTCAACAAGATGGCCTCTGACATCATCCTGTTCTCCATGCCGGAGTTCGGGTATTTCACGCTGCCGGACAGCCTCTGCACAGGAAGCTCCCTCATGCCGCAGAAGAGGAATCCGGATGCGCTTGAGCTGGTCCGCGCAAAGTACCATGTGGTGCTCGCTGCGGAACATCAGCTCACGAGCGTCATCTCGAATCTCATCTCAGGCTACCACCGCGACCTGCAGCTCACCAAGCAGCCGGTCATGGACGCCCTTTCGGTCACCATCAGCTGCCTGGGGATGATGGCGTCCGTAATCTCCGCACTTGATGTGGATGAGGCCAGCTGCAATGGGGCGATGACGCCCGAGCTCTTCGCGGCCAAAGAGGCCCATATGATGGTGGAGAGCGGCGTTCCCTTCCGCGAGGCATACCATCGCGTCAAGGACGCAACGTATTTATAGCTGCCATCTCCTGTCGCATCGTGGCCTACACCGTCACCCCCTGGGAAGTCTCGGGAGACATCGACTACGCGCGGCTCATCAAGGACTTCGGAACCTCGCCGCTGAGCGACGTCCTGCTGAAGCGGATTGAGAAGCTCGCGGGCGGGCTGCACCACATGCTCCGGAGGAAGATATTCTTCTCCCACCGCGACCTGGACATCCTGCTCAGGAAGCACGAGCAGGGAAACACCTTCGCGCTCTACACCGGCCGCGGTCCCAGCGGAAACACGCACATCGGGCACCTCGTGCCGTGGCTCTTCACGAAGTGGCTCCAGGACCGCTTCGGCGCGGAGCTGTACTTCCAGATCACCAACGATGAGAAGTTCTTCATCAAGGACCTCTCGCTGGAAGAGACCACGAGACTCGCGTATGAGAATGCGCTGGATGTCATCGCGCTCGGCTTCGACCCGGAGAAGACGCATATCTTCATCGACACCGAGTACGCGAAGACACTCTATGGCATCGCCGCCCAGGTCGCGCGCCGCGTGACGTTCTCCCAGGCGAAGGCCGTGTTCGGCTTCTCCAACGAAACCAACCTCGGCCTCGCCTTCTGGCCCGCGATGCAGGCCGCTCCCTGCTTCCTCCCGAGCGTGCTGAAGAAACGCAAGGTTCCGGTGCTCATCCCGGCTGCGATTGACCAGGACCCCTACTGGCGTATCTCCCGGGACGTCGCTCCGAGGCTCGGCTACGAGAAGCCCGCTGCCATCCATTGCGTCTTCCTGCCCCCGCTGCAGGGCGCTGGGGGGAAGATGTCCGCGTCCGAGGCGGAGAGCGCGGTGTTCACCACGGACAGCGCTGCCGAGGTCAAGCGGAAGATCCTCAAGTACGCCTTCTCCGGCGGGCAAGCGACCGTGGAAGAGCACCGCAAGCTCGGGGGAAATCCCGATGTCGATGTCGCGTACCAGTGGCTGCGCTTCTTCGAGGAGGATGACAGCGTACTCGCGCAGCTCTACAAGGATTACCGGAGCGGAGCGCTGCTCACCGGCGAGCTGAAGATGCTGCTCATAAGGAAGCTGACAGGATTCCTTGAGGACCACCAGCGCGAGCGGGAACGCGCAAGGAAGCGCCTGGACGAGTTCCTCCTGAGGGATTAGGTAATACGTACTGTGGCACCCAAAAGTATTTAAATAACCCACCAGGCTTTTTTCTGTTGTTACTTATACAAAAGTAACAACAATCGGGGTGAAGGTTCCAGTGGTTCGTGCGCAGAGAAGTGGCGGTCTACGTTTCCTCGTACTTGTGGCAATCTTCCTCCTGACATTCTTCCGGACGGGCGCTGCGGAGAACCTTGAGGGCTGCCTGGACAATGGCAAGCTTTTGGTGTGTCACATCCCCGAGGGAGGGGAAGCGCACACCATCTGCGTGGCCGAGGCCGCCTGGCCCGCTCACGAGGCGCACGGAGATTCTCTTGGGTTCTGCGGGGAGTCTGCTGATGACTCAGACGATGATGACTCAGATGATGATGACGACGAGTCTGACGATGACGAGGAATCTGATGACGACACTGGCGATGACGATTCCGGGGACGACACCGGTGATGACTCGGGTGACGATACCGGCGACGATACTGGAGACGACACCGGGGACGATACCGGAGATGACTCCGGCGACGATACCGGGGACGACTCGGGGGACGATACTGGAGACGACACCGGCGATGATACCGGGGACGACTCGGGCGACGATACCGGAGATGACTCGGGTGACGACGATACCGGGGACGACTCAGGTGACGATGATTCCGGAGATGACGATACCGAAGACGACGACACTGGCGATGACGACACCGGAGATGACTCGGGTGACTATGATTCCGGAGATGACGATACCGGGGACGACTCAGGTGACGATGATTCCGGAGATGA
>JAGVZT010000063.1 GCA_018302335.1 Candidatus Woesearchaeota archaeon
GCCGAAGCCGGTGGACGAATCCTCCCTCTTCGGTGCGGGATGCGTCCTCGCGGGCGGCATCGCCCGGAAACTCTTCTCGCGGTCCGCGCCGGTCAATGCCGTCAGCGCCCTGGTGCAGGGGATTGGCGGGGGCCTGATGGCGCGGAAAGCGGTCAGCTACGTCCAGTATCGCATCGAGATGGCCCGCCTCGGCGGCAGGGCACAGAAGGAAATCGCCGCGCTGTACAGCGCAGCCGACGAGCTGGACAGCACCGACTGAGCAGCGCCGAACGCCTTACCCGAAGGTGACGAGTCTTTCCGACTCCTCCACCATGCTGAGCAGTCCCTCCATGGTGGAGACCGAACAGATGCCGCTCCCTTCTTTCAGCCGCTGCCTGAGGCACGTTCCGCAGGCAAGGATGATACCGCCGTTGCTGACGAACTTCTCAATCGCGCCTGCGAGAAGGGGAAACCGCTCGTCTTTCACCCCTTCCGCTTCGACGCCGCTGCCGAGCAGGAAGACTCTCACGGAATGCCTCTTGAGCGCCGTATTGCCGAACCTGAAGCAATTCCAGCAGGTCTCCGCGTCGTTGGTGTTCAGGATTATTCCGATTTTGATGGGATTCACCTCGCGCTGTCGATAATCTCCAGGATGTCCCGTTCGGCCTGCGCAGCCTCTGCCGGGCTTATCTCGGGGAAGAACTGCGAAATCATGGCGGGTCTCATCCCGGCAATGCTCACCTTTCCGCGGTCTTCCAGGACGTTGATCTTGCACGGCATGCAGAGGGAGACGAGCCTGTTCTTGGCCAGGAACTGGTGAGCATGCTTCCCGGAGCATATCTCGATGATCTTCAGCGGCCCCTGGCTGAATCCTTTCGCTGCGAGCCGCTCCCTGACATCATATATCTGGAACAACGACCAGCCCTTCTGCTCGACCGCCCGCAGGACCGAAACCACCGCCTCATCGAAGCTTTTTCCCGTCTCGACGATGTACGCAAAATCTTCGGTGTTCACGGGGCCACATCCTTTCTCATCGCATCATACTGTTTCTTGGAGATCTCTCCTGACGCATATCTCCTTTTCAGGATGGCCAGCGCGTCCTCCCCTCTGCCGGATGCGCCTGCCAGCGAGACCACCAGCCACACGAGCACTCCTCCGATGAGGAGCATCGCGAGAAATCCGAAACCCATGCCGAATCCCATCATGCCGTATCCGCCCATGCCAAGACCGCCAATCACAAAGACTGACGCTATGAGAGCAACAATCCATGTGTTTTTGCTTCCTTCCATGGTATCATGCCTCCAGCTCTTTTTTCATATCATCAAATTGCGTTTTTGAGACTTCTCCTTTGGCAAATCTCTTCTTCAAGATGCTGAGCGGAGTTTCAGATGCCTTCATTCTGAATGGGCTGACAAGCCAAACCACTACCAGGATGAGAGCCACAAGCAGGACTATCCAGAGTAGGTTCCAATAGCTATAGGTGGTGTAACCTAGCGGATAGTTGCCCATCATGCCTCCTCCCATCATCATTCCCCCACCCATCATGCCTCCTACGTTTTCATTGCAGTAAAGCCTTCGTGCCATGCTGATGTGAATCTGTCTCAAACTTGTCGATCCTTCTCCGCCCATCATTTGATCCATCAATCCATGTGCTTCACCTGGATGCATTTGCTCCATGTAGTAATCGCCAATCGCTTCCAGATGATTATCCGTAAGTCTGCTGCAGCTGATGCCTGAATCGATAAGTTGCTCTGCTTCAGTAAAATCATGCTCCTGCGCAATTCCATACCCGCTGGCTAAGATAGCGAATACAAACATCGCGGCTACGGCAGCTTTTCTCATTTGTATTTGTCCCCCAGGGGATTGTTGCCGGCTTTTCGTATTCGTTCAGATAGGACCATCCTTATGATATCGAAGGCCCTGATGATCTTCGGGTTGGTGAGCCGGTAATAGACGTTTTTCCCCCGCCGCTCCGAGGACACCGTCCCCTTGGATTTCATGATGGCGAGATGCTGCGAGATGTTGGCCTGGGAAAGTCCGGTCTTCCCGATAAGCTCGGTCACGGACATGCTGTCCTCCCGCAGCAGGTTCAGGATCTCCAGCCTGGTGGGGTTGGAGAAGACCTTGCACAGCTCTGCGTGCATCCTGTACAGGTCTTTCATAAGCACATTAGAATATCCTAATATATAAATAGGTTTCGGTTGGAGTGGCGATGGAGAAAGCGGGCATATATCGGCCGCGCCGTGGAGGATACACGGGATGCCGGTTGGTCAGCGCGGGATTCAGCTTCCGGCCGGGTCAGTCCGGCCGCATTGCCGGGCAAGTTCCGCGTCGTCTCGCCGTGATTCCGATGATGCTCAGCAACGCGGCCGACTGCCCCCCACTTCTTCGACAAGGCAGGCTCGCCGCAAGCTATTTAACGGCCGGTCCCCCCACGCCGGCAATGCGCTGGATGCTGCTCCTCACGGCCATTCTCCTCGCCTCGTCTGCCTCGGCGCACGAGTTCTGCGCGGACGAGGCGGGATGCGCCGCCGGACTCGAGGACATCGCCTTAGGCCAGGGCGCTGACGCCGCGCTGGGAGAGCTCTCGGAGCTCATGGCGCGGGGAACGGTGCAGGGCGACGGCCATGACGTCGCGCACCGCATCGGCCGCGCGGTCGCGAGGAGCACGGACGGCAGCGCCGAGGGATTCCTTTCGTGTCCGCAGAGCTTCAACTACGGCTGCCAGCACGGCTTCTTCGAGGAGGCGCTGCTCCGTGCGGAGACTCCCGGCGAGGCCGCAGCGTCCATCTGCGAGCCGCTGAAGGCTGGAGTGCCGAAGGACTACTTCTACTGCTACCACGGGGCGGGGCATGGGATTATGATGGCAGTCGCCTATCGGCTGGACGATGCTCTCCGGGAGTGCGACACCCTCCCAGCGCCCGAGGGCTGCTGGCAGGGCGTCTTCATGGAGAATGTCAACGGGGTGATGCAAGGCATCTCCTCGCGCGGATTCACCGAGGACCCGCTGGCGCCGTGCGACACCCTCAACGAGAAGTACCAGTGGGAATGCTACATCAACCACGCAGGTTACCTCGTCCAGCGCTTCTCCCTCGCGGACGCCAGCCGTGCCTGCCTGCAAGCGGAAGGGCGCGGGAGGAGCGCCTGCGCCCAGTCTCTCGGGCTCATGACCACGAACCCCGGGTGGCAGGAGCGCCTGCTCGGCAGGGCTGCGGACCTCGTTGAGGGGGCCCACCTCCTTTGTGGCCGCTTCCCGGATGAGTCCCGGGCTGACTGTGAGATTGGCGCGGTGGACAACCTGCTGAATTTTGCGCAGTTCTCCGACGCGCCGAGATTCTGCGGCGCCGCGGAGTCTACAAGCTGCTATGCCCGTATCACCTCGAGCATCTCCCTGATGGGCATCGCGGGCCGGCAACTGGATGAGCTCTGCGCAGGCCTGCCTGAAGAGCACAGGTCCGGCTGTCCCCGTCGGAGCCTTTTCTCGCGGCTCAAGGCCCTGCTCCTGCGCATCGCGGTGAGGTTCCGGAATGCCCCGTCCGCGGAGAAGACCGCGATGCCGAGGGAGGACGCTGCCATCCTCTCCGACGACAGCGCGGTGCGGGAAGCGCTCGGAAAGCACACCCTCTCGTCCATCATGGCCGCGCTCTCGAC
Organism: Candidatus Woesearchaeota archaeon; assembly: GCA_018302335.1. Lineage (GTDB taxonomy): Archaea > Nanobdellota > Nanobdellia > Woesearchaeales > JAGVZT01 > JAGVZT01. The sequence continues at coordinate 3,631 of JAGVZT010000063.1, forward strand.
GACCGGAGACTGCCACACCCGGGCGCATCAGCTCGGCAGGCTCGCCTACACGGAGCTCGGAACCCAGGCGTTCAAGGAGTGTGGCCCCGAATGCCATTCGGGCTGCCATCATGGGGCGATTGAGGCATTCTTCGCGGAGCATGGCACCGCGTCGCTCGCGCAGGACCTCGCGCTCCTCTGCGGGAGCGAGCCGAACGGCTTCGCCTCCCACCAGTGTTTGCACGGCGTCGGGCACGGTCTCGAGGCGTGGACGAATTACGACATTCCCGAAGCGCTCGGGAGCTGCGACCTGCTCTCCGGTCCCGCGCGGGAGAGCTGCTACACCGGGGTCTTCATGGAGAACATCGTGGGAGGCCTCGCAGGGAGCGAGCACCGCTCATCGTACCTGAGCGACGACCCGCACTATCCCTGCAATGCGGTCGACTGGAAGTATCGCTCTGCCTGCTATTTCCTGCAGACCAGCAGGATGATGGTGCTCTTCAGCGCCGACTTCGACCGCATCGCGTCCGCGTGCGCGGAGTCGGGAGCATTCCAGCAGCACTGCTTCGAGAGCATGGGCCGCGACCTCTCCGGGTTCATGCAGCGCGACCCGCAGCGTATCATCCCCGTCTGCCTGAACGCGAGCGGGGCGCAGCACTGCCTCACCGGGGCGATTCAGGACCAGTTCTGGGACGCATCGCAGCAGGACCGCGCGCTGCGCTTCTGCGCATTCCTGGACGGTGCGTTCCAAACAAGTTGCTACCAGCTCATCATCACCCGCGCACCGGACGTGCTCCAGCCGCGCGAGACTGCGGAGTTCTGTGCGAAGCTTCCGAAGGAGTGGCGCGCCGCGTGCGACAACGCCGCGCCATCCGGGGCGTACCAGGTCGAAGCGGCCGTGAGCGAGGAGCGGGAGCTGAGCGCAACGCGCATCATCCGCTTCAACGGCACCTTCTCGCCGGAAGAGCTGGTCATCGCCCCAGGAGAGGTCACCTTCGTCAACGACGTCGAAGAGGCCTTCTGGCCCGCGTCCAACGTCCATCCGACGCACGATGTGCTTCCTGCGTTCGACGCGAGAAGGCCCCTTCCTCCCGGAGCGACGTACGCATTCACCTTCCCGGAAGGAGAGTGGCGCTTCCACGACCACCTCCATCCGGAGGCAGGGGGAGTCATCCGCGTGAGCGCAGCGCCGCGCGAGAGACCCGTCCGGTGACTTCCGGCTGAGCCAGCAGCTCCCGCACCAGGGCGGCCGCGCTGGTGTGCTTCCTCTTGACTCTCGCATAGAGCTTGCCTTCCCGCTCGTAGGTGGCATCATGCTTCTTCCGGAAGATATCGGCATGCTTCGTGTTGGAGAGCGGGGGGCCTGCGTGCTCCCGATGCGTCTCGATGGTGTCGCTGGAGAGGATGTACCAGAGCAGCGCCGTGCTCTCCTTGCCGTAGAGGAAGCGCCACCCCGAATCCTCCAGGAGGAAGCCGTGCTTCTCCAGGCTGGCGCGAAGAAAGTGATGGACCTTCAGGCACTTCGCGCCCATGATGTCGCGCTTCTGCCGTTTCGGGGCGAGGTCCACGAGCAGCAGCGTCCTCTCGCCGGCCTTGCGGCGTAATTCGCTCTCACTGAGCTCCTTGCGGCTGAACATCCCCTTCGTCGGCCGCTTCAGGAACGCACGGCAGAGGGCGGTGAAGCGCAGGAAATTCTCCTCGGAGAGCGCCGCAGCGGCGTTGCGCTCTGGCTGCACCGGGTCCACGAGCATCAGCGGCCCGTGCTTCGAGGGGTTGAGCGCCCGGTGCGCGTCCTGGTGATGGCGCTCGACGTCGATGATGACTCCGGGCTTCCATTGCGCGGCCGCGCGCGCCAGCTGCGGGAAACCCCCGTACGCGAGCACGAGAAGGTCCACCACGTGGCCGGAGAATGCGCGGATGTAGCTTTCGGCGCCGTAGAGGTCGTTCGCCTTGAGCAGCAGCTTCAGGAGGAGGATATCCCTGCGCAGCGCCGGCTTCCTGCGGAGATGGCGCATGATCCAGCCGACATGCAGGGGCGACGCATCCGTGACGTTCCGCACCTCTTTGTGCGAATCCACTTTCATCACTGGTACGATTTCGAAGGCCACGCCGCGGAGCTCGAACTGGAAGTAGTCCCTGCTGCCGGGAACGCGCTCGACGTCCGGGAAGCGCGCGAGCACCTTCTCGGTGATGTCCGAGATGTCCTGTTTCGTCGGAGCGAACCGCACGAAGCAGTCACAGTCGAAGTCGTGCTTCAGGAAGGTGCGCTTCGCTGCGGAGCCTCCGAGCATGACCTCGGCGCGTATGTTCCTGCGGGCCAGCTCCCCTCTGATGGCGGAGAGGACCTCGCGGATGACCGCATTGAGCTTCCGCATCTCGGCCGGAGTAGGGGTGTGTTCCTTCACGACCGCATCGAGAAGCTTCACGAAGAGACGCGGGAGAAGGCGCTATAAAAACGTTATGCCGGCGCGCACCGTCCCGAGACGCACGCGCATCCGGATATGGCAGGAAATCCACAGACCCCCACGCTGGACTCCTTCTCGCAGAGCTTGTTCACGAGCGCAGGATTGACCTCGCTGTCCCTGTTCACGCACCGAGGGTAGTAGCCGCAGCAGTTGTGGACGTCCTTGATGGCGCAGTCCGCGTCCCTGCTGCAGGAGTAGTCGATGCCCTGCTGGTACTCGGCGAGGGTTCTGGGTATCTGGATGCGGTCGTTTGCTGCTTCCGGGCCCGCGGGGACGCATGCGGCGAGCACGATGCCAAGGAGGAGGATGGCAATCCGCATCCCTTCTGCCAGTTCGGCCGGGGTCCTAACGATGTGCGCCATGCCCCACCTCCACCTCCTTTGTCGGCTCCCTCCGCTCGGTGTGCAGCAGCGCGAAATCGCTATGCCCCTTCTTCTGAAGGGCACGGCGCGCATGGTCCAGGGTCGCGAAGGAGCGGTCCCGGGTGTTGTTGTGCTCGCTGCGGTGCGCGATGAACACCGCGGCAAGCGTCGGAGAGGAGCACTCCATGAGCAACGCCGCCGCCTCTTCGTTGGAGAGGTGTCCCAGAGGAGAAGAGATGCGCTGCTTGAGCTCCAGGGGATAGGGGCCCTTCCAGAGCATGTCGATGCTGTGGTTGGCCTCGAGCACCGCGCAGTCCAGCTGCGAGAACGCGTCCTTCACCGCGGCGTTCGCGTGGCCGAGGTCGGTGAAGATGCCCAGCGAATGCTCCTTGTGCCTCACCACGAAGTTCAGCGGCTCAGCGGCGTCGTGCGGCACCGCAAGGGGGGTGATGAGCGCGTTGTCCAGTTCGACGCCACCTTCCAGCAGCTGCGAATCTACATCCGTGAGTTCTGGCGCTGCGTCCAGCGTGCCAGGGGAAAGGTACACCGGCGCGTTGGTGAGCTGGTGCATCCCGCGGACGCCGCGGAGATGGTCCACATGCTCATGGGAGAGGAAGATGGCGTCGAGTCTCGGCGGGATGCCTGCCGCCTGCATGAGTTCCACCAGCGGCCTCCTCGGGATGCCTGCGTCGAAGAGCAGCGCGAGCCTTCCTGCGCGCACGTAGGTCGCGTTGCCGCTGCTGCCGCTTGCGAGCACCCTGACGGAAAACATCCCCCTCGCAGCGCGGGGAACGAGGCGCTATTTATTTCTTCCGCCGACCAGGGCATTGTAGAAAGTCCATCGGCCGCATTGCCGCGCGCTTTCCGCGCTGTCTCGCAGCGATTCCGGCTATTCTGAGCAGCATAGCCGACCGGTGCCTACTTTCTGCCGGACCGCCGACCGTCCCAGCGCTTCGCGTTGCGGCGGTGCCTGACGAAGAAATCCTTGAGGAAGGTCTCCGATGAGGCGCGCTCCTCGCGGCTGCCGACCATGCCGATGACAGCCTTCTCGAAGGCGAGGACTTCCTGGTCCTTGAAGTACGGGTGAGAGAGGAGGTTGAGACCTTGCAGACGCTCCCCGTCGAGCCTGACCGGGGCATCGGAGCCCACGTAGCACCGCCAGTCCCGCTGGAAAGCCAGCCGTGCGGTCCTGCCCTCGATGTGGTGCGTGGGCATGCTGTCCAGGGTCTCGGTGAAACGCGCGTACTCGCTCGCAAGGCTCTCGACGCGCTCAAGGGCGCTGCCGTGCAGGAGCAGTTCGACCGCGGACTCGTAGACCTTGAGGCGGCGCCTGTCCTCTCCTGTCAGCGCGGGCTCTGCGAGGAGTTCCTCGATATCCGCATCCGGCGCGATGACGCGCGTGGAGATACCAGGTTCCCCGTCTTCCGGCGGGCGCAGCAGCTCCGGGGGGAACTGCTCCAGGCAGCGCAGGGCAACCGCGGTGTCGGCATAGCCGAGCTCCGCGGGCGGTTTGCGGTATTTCGAGAGCGAGCGGTAATAGTCTCCAAGTGATTTCCCGATGAGGGCAATCAGGTCGCCTCCGCGCTGGGTGGCCTCGCCGGCGAGAAGCGCGAGGACACGCTCGGGCAGGCGAATGTCGTAGCCGCTCAGGGGGCCGGATTCGTCCACGTCCCCGCAGAGCTCAAGCAGCCCCGCAACGAAGGCCTCCTCGTGCGGGATGAGGCAACCCTCGTCATCCACGAACTCGACGGGCTCGCGCTCCGCGATACGCTTGGCAGCATAGTCGTAGAGCAGCAAGGTCGAGTACCTCGCCGCAGCGCGCATGAGCGGGACACGCTGGCCAAGGGCTCCGGCGAGTGCTGCGTACGCCACTGCATGGTGGAATCCTTCGGGAACGCCGCTGAGAGTGGAAGCCTCCTGAAGGAGGAGACCGCGCAGCGCAGGCTCCCTGCCCGCCAGCCCGTCAGCATCAGGTCCGAGGAGAGGTTCCGGCCGGAAGAAGTACAGCTCGCCGTGCTCCTGCCA
>JAGVZT010000064.1 GCA_018302335.1 Candidatus Woesearchaeota archaeon
GCGGACTTTTCCTCAGGCCGTCCTCGCCCTTCTGCTTCTGGAGTATCGTCGCGTCGCGCATCTCAGGCGTGCCTGCAACGGCCCTATAAAAGCCTTTTCGTCGTTCCGGACCTTCAGAACGCTCACGGGTTCGGCCGCATTGCGGACAATATCCGGGATACCTGCCAGACACAGCAGAACTCGTGCGGCATTGCGGCCGGACTGCTGAGCTCCTATCTAAGATTTGTAGGCCGGAGATGATAGGTCAGGCGGGCATACAGCGCGGCAAGGTCCCGGTCCCACTGGCTCTCCGTGCCCTCGTCCTCGTCCGGGCTCGTCGCCTGGAACAGCTGATGGTCCTCCCAGCGTTGCGCCGCAGGGCGCAGCTGCCAGCCGCCCGCATCGGTGACGCGATCCTCCAGGGTGAGCGGAGCAAAGGGAAAAACATTGAAAGGCATCTTGCTCTTGGAGAACCTCGGCATGTACACCGCGTGATTGTCCTCGGAGAAGCCTGCGAGCGCAAACTCCTGGTAGTTGTCCGTGCGCAGCACCTTTGGCGTATCCCGGATAGTGGTCCTCATGGGGATGAAGATGGCTCCGGAGTATATAAATGTTCCGATAATACTTATTTCTTAGTAGTAATTTTACACGTGAAATCAAAGAGAGAAGGTCAGAAGGGAATCGGCCGCTTTGCGGAGAATGTCCGGGATGCTGGCGAGACAGGGCGGATGACGCGCGGCACCGCGGCCGAGGAATGTCCCTTTTGAGCCCGCCGACCGAAAGCCATTTAGGGTCGCGGGCTTTCCTGGAGTCATGCACGTCTTGCGGACCCTTGCAGGCGTCGTCTCCTTGGACGATGAATTCAGAGTCGCACTCGGCCAGGGGGATGCGGAAACGCCGCTGGATGCGGAGCAGCGCATCAAGGCTGCGCACGCCCTCGCCCAGCACCCGGAGTTCAGGGCTGAGTTGAGGAAGCGCACCCTGGAGGAAACGAAACGGGGGGTGCGGGAGTCATTCACCGAGGACCAGCTCGCCATCGCGAGCATCCGGCTCATCGAGGACCTTGACAGGGGCATCTCCATGCTCGGCAAGCGCTTCCACGAATGGTACGGCCTCGCGTTCCCCGCCGCTGCCCACGCCGCGGAGCCGGATGCTGCGATACGCGCTGCCCTGTCCGGCTTTCCCGATGATGAGGCGATGAGCGCGGCCCTGCAGAAAGAGGACCTGGAGCACATCAAGGCCGTTGCGGCCGCGCTCGACGACTTGCGCGCCTTCCGGGAGCGCGAGAGCCACGCTCTTGAGGAGAAGATGCGGGCCATCTGCCCCAATATCACGGCCATCGCGGGCGCGGGCATCGGGGCGAAGCTGCTCAGCAAGGCAGGCTCCCTCCAGCGCCTCGCGACCCTGCCCAGCGGCACCGTGCAGATGCTCGGCGCGGAGCAGGCCCTGTTCCGCCATCTGAGGAACCGCAACGCGCGGCCTCCGAAGTACGGCATCCTACACGAGCATCCCCTCATCCTCACGGCGAAGCGAAGCGACCACGGCAAGGTCGCTCGCGCCCTTGCCGACAAGCTCTCCCTCGCCGCGAGAGTGGACTACTTCAAGGGCGAGTTCATCGGCGACCAGTTGCGCGCAAAGCTGGACGAGCGTTTCGGGAGCAGGCCATGAGATACCGCATCGACGGCACCCTCTTTCCCGCCGTGACCTTCGAGCTGGAGAAGGGCGAGTCCGTCTACTCCGAAGCCGGCGGCATGGCGTGGATGAGCGAGAACATCGAGCTCGGGACCGAGGCCCGGGGAGGCCTCGTCGAGGGCATCAAGCGCCGCTTCGCCGGGGAGTCCATCTTCCTGAACACCTTCACCTGCGTGGCCGGAGCGGGCACCGCCACGTTCACCTCGGAGTTCCCGGGCAAGGTCCTCGCCCTCGAGCTCACCGGCGCGAGGGACATCATCTGCCAGAAGGACGCGTTCATGTGCGCCACTCCCGGAGTGAAGCTGGAGATGCACTTCCGGCGGAAGCTCGGCGCGGGGCTCTTCGGAGGCGAGGGCTTTGTCCTCCAGCGCCTCTCCGGGCGCGGGGCGGCGTTCGTGGAGATTGCGGGCGAAGTCATCGAGTACGCCCTCGGCGATGGAGAGCGGCTCATGGTTGACCCTGGCCACATCGCCATGTACGATTCGTCCGTCGACTTCGACATCCAGCTCGTCGGCGGGCTGAAGAACGCCCTGCTCGGAGGCGAGGGTTTGTTCCTTGCGTCCGTCCGGGGCCCGGGCCGCGTCTGGCTGCAGACCATGCCGCTGGAGAATCTCGCGGGAGCGCTGCGGAGACATTTCGGCGGCGGGAGGAGGAACCCGCTACGCGCCCTCCTGGATATCTTCACATGAGCTGGACACTGTACGCGGCGCTGTTCGTCGGGGTATTCCTCCTGCTGCTCGGCTTCTTCCCGCTGCTGTTCTACGTCATCTGGACCCTCCACCGGGGGATGGGGCGGAAGGCGAGCATCGGAGAGATGTCCGGGAAGCGTTACACCCTCGAACGGCTTACTGAGGTTCGTGAGCGCAGCATACGACTTTGACGGCATCAGCCCGGCCGCTCTGCCGTGTCCGCATTGTTCGCCTCTTCCGTTTCCCGCTGGAAAAGCTTTTTAAGCGGACCTCGGTCACACCACGTTGGCAAGTTGGGTGGGGCTGACGAGCCCCACACGAAGAACATGTCAACTGGGTTTGCAGTTGCGGGCAGCGGGAAACCTTCGGTTTCCGGGTCCGCAACAGCGTCAGTGAGGTGAGCGGGACCGAAGGTCCCGCACGGCAGCAGTGTCAACTGATGCCGCAGTTGCGGGGGTGCCGGAGTGGCCAAACGGAACAGGCTCAGAACCTGTTGGCTTAGTGCCTGCGCGTGTTCGAACCACGTCCCCCGCATTTCAAAGTGGAGTGCAGCCGAGCGAAGCGAGCGCTGCACCAGGTGCCAGCTGACTCCAGCTGTGTTCGAACCACGTCCCCCGCATTTCAAAGGGGGGTGCAGCCGAGCGAAGCGAGCGCTGCACCAGGTGCCAGCTGACTCCAGCTGTGTTCGAACCACGTCCCCCGCATTTTACGAAGCCGCGTACGTTCTCGGCCGCGATGCCGTACGTGACGCGGGATGACTCGCAGCTATCCCGCGTATTCTGCGCATTGCGGCCTGGTCTGCCTACAGGACCTTCGTCCCGCTGCGCTCCCCGACCAGGACGAGACTGTAGCGCGAGCGCCGCTTGCTGCTGCTCGCATAGGGCGGAAGATAGTTGATGTACGAGTAGTCGCGGAGCGCAAGCCCCGCGGCACGCAGCATCTCCGCGCAGTCCTCGAACTCCAGGATGTGCTTGTGGGGATTCTCGAACGTGAGCCGCGCGGCGTTGATGAGCAGCCAGTGCGCCGTTGATTCCCCGCGCAGGCGCTCCTGCGGCACCGCGATGATGAGCCTTCCCCCGGGAGCGAGCATGGCCGCGAGGTCCCGCAGCGCAGCCGCAGGGTTGTCGAGATGCTCCAGGGTGTGCGCCGCGAGCACGGTGTCGAAGCGCTGCGTGCGGAGGAAGCGGTCCGTGGTGCTCATGAACCGCACCCGGGGATAGCGCCTGCTCGCAAGGCTCAGCGCGTGCTCATTGATATCAGCACCATAACATCTGCATTGCGGCATCCTGCCTCTGATGTAGTCGGTGAACCGCCCGGTATTGCACCCGTAGTCCAGCACCGCGCCGGGCTTCACTCGGCTGAGGATCCACTCCCGCTCCTTCCGCGAGAACGGCAATACCTTCAGCCGTGCGAGAGAGCCGATGGTCCCGAGAGCGGCGTAGGCAGCCCCGTACTCCATGGCGGACAAGTTCAGGATGGAGATAAAAGCCTTTCGAGCGCTAGAGCGAGAGGAACAGCGCCGCCACGAGGACTGTCCCCACTGTCTGGAGCGCGACCTGCTGCCGGAGCGTGGTCGGAGCCAGGGGTGAGCGGACTTCCCTGTCCGAGAGCGGGCGGAAAGGGCGCGAGCTTCCCGTGGTGAAATCCACCGCGAGGTGGAGCATGACGGAGAAGTATACCGCAGATACCAACGCAACTCCCACTCCGGCCATGAGCGCGACCCCCGCGAGGAGAGTGAACAGGATGATGCCGCCCAGCTCATGAAGCACCGAGCGGCACTCGACAGACAACCCCCTGCGGAGTGTCTGCGAGATCTGCTTCCGGCTCCTGAGCCAGTAGGGCAGATGGTCGAGGTCGATGAGCGTGACTCCTGCGGCGATGAGCCCCGCGTGGGGAGCAGAGGCCGGAAAGGACGTCTGGATGAGCGCGAAGGTGGAGAAGAAGTGGAAGAGCTCGTTCACTCAAGCAGCCTCACGATGTCCGAAGGGAGGGTCGCGACGCGGATTCCAGCGGCCTCGAGCGCCTCGACCTTGGCTTTCGCGGTCCCGGAACTGCCGGAGATGATGGCCCCCGCATGCCCCATGCGCTTCCCCTCCGGAGCGGTGCGGCCTGCGATGTACGCGACCACCTTCTTGGTAACGTGCTCCTTCGCATAGGCCGCGGCACGCTCCTCGAGGTCGCCGCCTATCTCCCCGATGAGCACCACCGCCTTGGTGGCCTTGTCCTCCTCGAAGTGGCGCAGGGCATCGAGGAAATCGAAGCCGATGACCATGTCGCCCCCGATGCCGATGACATCGCTCTGCCCGATGCCCGCGGCGCTGAGCGCGGCGACTATCTCATAGGTGAGCGTCCCCGAGCGCGAGACGACCGCGACACCTCCCTTGCGGAAGATATGATTGGGCATGATGCCAAGCTTGCTCTCCCCCACGCAGGTGACGCCAGGGGTGTTCGGACCGATGACGATGACTCCCTTCTTCCGAGCTGCTGCATGAATCGCGAGAGTGTCGTGCACCGGGATGTTCTCGGTGATGAGCGCAAGGTTCAGCCCCGCCTCGATGGCCTCAAGCGCCGCGCCCTTGGCGAACGCAGCGGGGACGAAGAGCACAGACCACGCGGCAGCGTGCTTCTCGAGGGCGGCCTTGACGCTGTTGTACACCGGGACATCGTGCACCTTGCCGCCGCCCTTGCCGGGCGTGACTCCCGCAACGATGCTCGTGCCGTAGTCGAGCATGAGCCGCGAGTGGAAGCTTCCCTGGTTGCCGGTCATGCCCTGGATGATGACCCCTGTGCCTTTCGGGATGAGGGCCATCAGCGCACCATCTCCACCATCTTCCTGGCCCCTTCCTCCATGGAATCCAGGGAGGGGATGCCGGCCTTCTCCAGGAGCTTCCTGCCCTCTGCCTCGTTGGTGCCAATCATGCGCACCACCAGGGGGACCTTGAGCTGCTTCTCCTTCCGGTAATTGATGAGGCCCTGCGCAATCTCGTCGCAGCGGGTGATGCCTCCGAAGATGTTGATGAACAGGCCGGATACCCGCTTCTTCAGCGCGATGTCCAGGGCGCGCTCCATCATCTCGACCGAAGCGCCGCCGCCGACGTCGAGGAAATTCGCGGGCTTCCCGCCGAAGTGCGCGAGGACGTCAAGGGTCGCCATGACCAGGCCGGCGCCGTTCCCGATGATGGCGATGTCGCCGTCGAGCTCGACGTACTGCAACCCTGCGTCCCGGGCGTCTGCCTCCAGGCCGCTGAGTTCCAGGCGCTTCCTGCGCTCGTGCTCCTTGTGCCGGTACAGCGCGTTGTCGTCCAGGATGACCTTCGCGTCCGCGCAGACCAGCGTCTTGCCGGAGAGCACCAGGGGATTGACCTCGACGAGCTGCGCATCCTCCTTTTCCATCAGCCTGTGCAGGGCCTTCACCATCTCAAGGAGCTGCTGTCCCTGCTCGAGCCACTTGAGGTCCACAGCCCTGCTGTTGAACTCATGGAGGGGAATCCGCGCTATCTTCTCCGGGGCGCGCTTCGCGAGCTCCTCGATGTCTACGCCGCCTTCCGGCGAGAAGAGCAGGGTGATGCACCGCTCCGCGCGGTTGACGATGAGCGAAAGGTACAGCTCCCTATCGATGGCGAGCTTCTCTTCGACCAGCAGTTCGAGCACCGCCTCTCCGTGGATGCGCATGCCGAGCATCTTCTTGGCCGCAGCTACGGCCTGCTCCTTCGGGACCACCTTGACCCCGCCTGCCTTGCCCCGTCCGCCCACGAGGACCTGGGCCTTGAGCACCACCTCGCTGCCGGGAAGATGGCGCAACGCCTCGGCAACCTCATCCCCATCGTGCGCCACGCGGCCTTTGGGGATGGCCAGGCCGTGCTTCGCGAAGAGCTCCTTGCCCTCGTGCTCCTTGAGCTTCATTCCAGCGCCTCGCGCAGCGCTCCGATGCAGAGCGCGGACCAGCCTTCGAGCGTTGCTCCGGAGAGGACGCTGAGAGGGACAAGTTCGCCTCGCAGCGAGGAGACCTCCCGAGCGGCTATCTCCGGGCGCGAGCCGGCCAGCAGATACACCACGCCGAAGTGCACCGCTCCCACTTCATCCCGCTCGTCATTCAGGTAGCCGAGCAGCTTCGTCTCGAAGGGATGCGGATACTGCATCTCTTCCGAGAACTCCCGGAGCAGGGCGGCCGAGAGGAGGTCGCCCTTCTCCGCATCACCCGGATTGATGTGGCCGCCGATGCCGAGGGAGCGCTTGCGCACGAGACGTCTTTCCCCCGCGAGGCGCTCGTAGAGGAAGACCTTTTTGCCGTGCGTGAAGAGCGCATAGGGAATGACCTGCTTCAGCGAGGGGTCGGTCTCCGCGGCGTCGCGGGAGACGAAGCTGCCATCGGAGCGGATGGACGCGAGGTAGTCATGCTTTCCCGCGGGGAGGAAGCCCGAGAAGGCATGCTTCCGGAAGAGCGACGCGCGTGGAACCGCCCAGACCTGCTCCATCGCCCGCACTGGGAGGCGCTGTTATTTATGCGTTGCCGTCCGGCGGCCCAGGAGACAGAGTCAGAATCCGTCCGGCCGCAGGGTCGGCCGCATTACGGAGAATTTCCGCGATTCCCGTAGCGACCAACCTCGTCTCGGGACTGTGCGAGTGGGGACGCGCGGCGAGCACGCGTGATTGAGCGCCAGGAAACCAAGGACTAGCCGCACCGGTTCCGGCGACCACGAAGGTCCTGCGGTTTTTTCTCAGCAGCGCATATGAAGGAGGTTCATCCCCCTTCTCAGCAAGGCTTAAATAGGGGGTATACAATACCCTATGAAGAGGACAACCGTCATAGCAGAAGATGCCCATCCATTGGGCGAGCGCTGGTACGTCAAGCTTCGCATCCTGCGCGTGCTGCCGTCAAGCGCGTGTCCTGAAGGGGTGAGCTATGCCATGACCCTTATCGACCTGAGGACCGGGAAGCGCGTCTTCGCGCTCGACAACAGGGGCGGCCATGGGCACCACATGCACATCCGAGGGATGAGGACCCCGTATCGCTTCGTGGACATCACACTCGCCAGGCGCGACTTCTGGCAGGGGGTGAAGACTATCCGTGATTCCGCTGCAGATTAGGATAAAACCGCTGAAGGAAGTCCTGGACGATTTCGAGGCTACCTATGAGGCTGTCCGGCAGGGACGGGAGGTGACGCCGAGGCGCATCCTCTCCTTCGAGAATGTCGAGGAGTTCCGCGCGTTCTTCACAGAACGGCGTCTTGAATTGCTGCGGACCATCCGACGCAGAAACCCGCGCTCGGTCTATGCCCTCGCCCACATGCTGGGGCGCGACCTGAAGTCCGTGCGCACTGACCTCGCCCTCCTGGCCCGTCTGGGAGTGGTGCGCTTCAGCAGGGCGAGGCGCGGGACCCGCTACCGCAAGATTCCGCATGTGGACTTCGACCGGGTGGTGCTGGAGATGGCGGTGTAGCGCCTAGATGCACGCGCCTTCTGAGCACCCCTGGGGGCAGCGGTATTCAGTGCTCCCCCACTGCCATCTCCCACAGTAGTACTCCTCCAGGTCACTAGATGACAGGCAGTAGTCCTCAAAGATCCTGCAGCTTCCAGCATCGATCAGGCAGTCGGTGACACTGCCGCGGGTCGTGTAGTTGAGCCCATCGGTATCCTCGCACTGCGAGGGGTTCCTGAAGCGGATGCTGAGCCACGCTTCTCCCTTGGATACCTTATCTACGCTAAGCACCAAACCCAGAATCTCCCGCTCACCCGATAAGGTGAAGACAGGAGGATTGTTGTCAGGAGGACTGAGGCATCCCTCGTCAGGACCGCAGCCGCCAGGCACCTGCACATAAACATTCACAGAAGGAGAAACCTCAGACATCCTCGAATTCAAAGGCGTCGGTCCTGTGCCGACGAAGGCGGACGTGAGCGTGATGCGTACATCACGGTAATTGGTGAGGCTCGCCGTCTGGCCCACCGTGAGGCTGAAGTTGCCTGGCACCTGGACGCTGATGTCCTTATGGCCAGGCGTGTTCGTGTCCACGCCTGAACAGGCAGAGAGAATACTGAGCAGGAGAAGCAGGACGGG
>JAGVZT010000025.1 GCA_018302335.1 Candidatus Woesearchaeota archaeon
CGGCACCACGGTCCAGAGCAAGAGCAAAGCGCGCTCCAAGTACAGCGTGGAATACCTCAAGAAGATGGTGCCAGCGGCGAAGCTCGCGGACTCGGTGCAGATCAAGTTCAGCCAGGACTACCCGCTGATGCTGGACTACAAGGTCATCGACAAGGTCAGCCTCAGCTTCATCCTCGCGCCGAGGGTGGATAACGACTAACGGCCCTGGAGGAATGCCAGGGCACATGGCCGGCCGCGCTGCGAGGAATCATCGGTGTGCCGGCGAGACCACGCGGGCACCGCACGGCATTGCGACCGAGCAATCCGAGAGTTTCTACAGGGCCGCGGTCGTCCAGGAGCAGCCGATGGGCTGCGCGGTGGCGTGCGTCGCGTCGCTTCTCGGGACATCGTACACAAAGGCCCTCGGCCTGTTTGCTGACAAGACTGCCGCGGTCTCACGCGGGTATTACTGCGCAGATATCTGCCGTGCGCTGTCGCAGCGCGGCCGTGATTATGCGGGACCGGGCACGAGCCGGCGACATCGTCTTCGTGTCGCCCTCCCGACGATATCCCGCCGGGCATTTTCTGCTGAAGACCTCGCGGGGATGGATGAATCCCTGGGTCAACTTTCCCCGCATCACGCCAGCGAAGGCGGGGTTCGAGCGGGGGCTTCCGGGCCGGGCCGCATGGGTCATCTCACCTTGTACGTGAGCTGCACCAGCCCGCTGGGAAATCTCCTTGTGGACAGCAGCCGCAGCGGGACATCGCTGCCGAGCCTTTTCGTGAGCGGAATCCCCTCTCCGAGGATGACGGGGTGGACAGAGAGGATGATGCGGTCCACGAGCTTCGCGTCGAGCAGCGTAGCGGCGATTTCTCCTCCGCCAACGAGCCAGATGTCCTTTCCATGCCCCTTACGGAGCTTCCTGCACAGCGGGGCCGGTTGAGCCGAGAATGTCATGCCTTTCTTGCGCCTGCTGAAGACGTACACCTTCTTGCCTTGGAAGGAATCTCCGAGGGCCTGCGCGACTTGCCAGGTCTTGCGGCCCATGACCACCGTATCAACAGAGGCAAGGAAGCGACTGAAACCATAATCTCCGTCAGAGAAGAGCCAGTCCAGCCCGCCGTCCTTTCTCGCGATGAAGCCGTCGAGGCTCGACGCGATGAAGAGGATGATGCGCCGCATGGGCTGCGCACGGCACGGCAATACTTAAGAATATGCTTTGCAACGGGGATGCCATGGGGAACAGGGAGTTCGCGGCGCTCCTCTACGAGGCAGCGGACCTGATGGAGCTCCAGGGCATAGACTGGAAGCCGCAGGCTTATCGCAAGGCAGCGCGCGCCATCGAGTCCCTGGAGCGCGACATCTCGGATATCCTCAAGCAGAGTGGCCGGAAGGAGTTGCAGGAGATTCCTGGTGTCGGCGAGGGAATAGCTTCGCACATCGAGGAGTTCCTGCGGAGCGGTAGAGTGAAGAAGTTCGATGAGGTCAGGAAGAGCCTGCCGCCTGGGATAGGAGAGCTGCTGGAACTCGAAGGTCTGGGACCAAAGAAGGCGGCGCTGCTCCTGAAAAAGCTGAGGGTCCGCGGGCTCGCCGACCTGAAGAAGGCCCTGGGCGCAGGAAAGCTCCGCTCGCTGGAGGGCTTCGGGGAGAAGAGTGAGGAGAACCTCCGGAAGGCCCTGGAGCTGCATGAGCGGGGCAAGGAGCGGATGCTCCTTGGAGAAGCCCTCCCTCTCGCGGAAGAGCTGCTTGACTATCTGAGACCGCACGCAGAGCGCCTGGACTATGCGGGCTCGCTGCGCAGGATGCAGGAGACAATCGGCGACATCGACATCCTCGCCCAGTCTGGCAGGCCCTCGGGAGTGATGGAGGCATTCATCGCGTTTCCTCGCGTGGAGCGCGTCCTCGCGCACGGCGCGACGAAGAGCAGCGTGCTCCTGAGAGAGGGCATCCAGGTCGACTTGCGCGTCATCCCCGCTGGGTCCTACGGAGCCGCGCTGCAGTACTTCACCGGAAGCAAGGAGCACAATGTCGCGCTCCGGGCCATCGCCGCGAAAAGGGGGTTGAGACTGTCCGAGTACGGCCTGTTCAAAGGGGAAAAGCTGCTCGCAGGCAGGAGCGAGGAGGAGGTCTACAGGAAACTTGGCTTCCCGCTCATCCCGGCCGAGATGCGCGAGGACCGAGGCGAGCTTGCCGGGACGAAGCCTCCGGAGCTTGTCGAGCTGCGGGACATGCGGGGCGACCTACATGCGCACACCACCTTCAGCGACGGCATCAGCGCTGTCGAGGAGATGGCACTTGCTGCGAAGAGCAAGGGATACGAGTATCTCGCCATCACAGACCATTCTCAGGCGGAGCGCATCGCACGGGGACTCTCGGAGGAGCGGCTGGAGGAGCAGTGGAAGGAGCTCTCCCGAGTTGAAAAGAGGGTGGGCATCCGCCTCCTGCGCGGCGCCGAGATTAGCATCCAGAACGACGGCAGCTTGGACTATCCTGAGCGCGTGCTGAAGAAGCTCGAGGTCACGGTGTGCAGCATCCACTCCGGCTTCAAGATGCCGAAGGAGAAGATGACCGAGCGCATCCTCGCCGCGCTGGACAACAAGTACTGCGACATCCTCGGCCATCCCACCGGACGGCTGCTCAATCGCAGGGCTCCGTACGAGGCGGACATGCAGCGCGTGTTCGAGGAGGCGGTCGAGGAGCGGAAGATCCTGGAGCTTGACGGCCATCCCGAGCGGCTGGACCTCAGCGATGCGCATGCGCTCGCGGCGAGGAAACTGGGGGCGAAGTTTTCCCTGAGCACCGACAGCCATGCGGCCGCGCATCTCGGGTACATGCGATTCGCAGTCGGCCAGGCGAGGCGCGGGTGGCTCACGAAGGGAGACGTGGTCAACGCCCTCCACCTGAAGGGGCTGCGCAAGGTCTTTCCCCGGATGCGGGACTAAGATATATAAGCAGCCCTGCGCCCCCAGAGGGCATGCGACGCGGGCAGGTCATAGCCCTCTTCATCCTCTTCGGAGTCATGTTCCTGTTCCTCATCGGCTTCTTCGTCGCCCTGAAGTCCATGAGCCGCGGAGAAAACATAGAGCGAATGGCGCAGGTCGCGACCGGCACGAGTTCCTTCAAGGAGCACGTGGAGCAGTGCCTCCGCAGGGAGGCTCTGGAGGCTCTTGATGTCTACGGCCCCATTCCAGGCAGGGAGCACGAGCTTGCCGCGTGGGTGGAGCGCGGGCTTCCCAGCTGTGTGGATGCGCCCTTTTACAGGGAACAGGGCGTCGCGCTCAGCGCAGGCAAACCAGCCGCAACAGTCTCCCTCTCGGAACGCACTGTCGCGTTTTCCGTGGACTACCCCCTCACCGGTCGTGATGCTTCTGGAGAATTCTCGCTGGAGATGCTTGGTTTCGATGTCCAGCGCGTCACTTCGGCCGCACTGCGGCTCGACGGGGCAGGAAAGCTCGCCGCTCTTACGGAGACGAGAAGCAGCGACGGCGACGCGGAGTTGCGCCTTGCGGCCGGGACTGCGGTGGACGGGGTTCCGGGCGGCGAAATCGCGCTGAAGATGCTTGAGCGGACCTTCCGCGGGAATGACAATCCCCTGGTTGTCGGCGCGGTGGTGTACGAGGGCCTGCCCTCCGGGGCATCTTTCAGCCCGGCGGCCGAACTCACTCTGCAGTACCGCGATGAGGATGTGCCCTCGTGGTACGACGAGCGGAACCTCCGCATCGGCTGGCTCGATGAGTCCAGGGGGTACTGGCGCTCCCTGCCGACACAGGTGGACACCGCGAAGAACACCCTGACCGCGCGCATCTCGCATTTCTCGACCTACGCCCCGCTGATGTTCTGCTCCGCCGCGCAGGTGGACCGGATAGAGTTCCCGCATTTCGAACAGTTTGAGAACTATCCGGTGTTCGAGCAGGATTGCGGCACCAGCCAGGAGTGTGCGGCCGTGCGCTGGAAGACAGAGGACGAAAATCTCTTCGAGGACCCGGAGACGCCGCAGCCCTATCACAAGAACACTGCCTCCCTCGTGCTGCCTCTCGTGCGCTTCTTTGAGGACAAGCTGGCCCTGCGGACAGTACGCCAGGTGAAGGCAGACGGCGGCTATGTCGCTGCTGAGAAACCCTACGGCCAGGTCCCGCTCGCCACGTGCAGGATTTCGGACTGGGACAGCGACGATGCAAGCAACAGGGACTCTCAGGTGAAGGTCACCGGCTGCGTCAACTCTTCCGGAGACGATGTCGACTGTCCAACGCTCAATAAGGTGGCGATGCTCAGGGACTGTCAGCGCCAGATTAAGAACGCGGCGGATGCCGATTATTCTGAGCGGATGGAGGCATTCGTGCGCGAATCTGATGTTGCGCAGCCTGTCTATCAGGACGGCCTGCGTGACGAGACGCCATACCTCTCCCAGCCGGTGAATGGCTGCCTCTGCACCCCGGAGGTGGACAGGGGCAGCGTCACGGCAAACAACTGCCGCGCCTCCCCTGCGACCGCGAATACCTACGGCTACCTCGCGGACGGAACGGGGGGGTACGCGCTGCCGGGCGGCTTCGGGGTGGTGCGCTTCCGCCTGAAGGACCGCGGCGGGGCGTGCGTCGCAGAGGACTCCAACGGCAGGCCGGAAATGCGCATCAGGGTCTCCTCTCCGAGCAGGGACAGGGTGACGCTGAAGGTGAACCCTGCCCGCAACGCGAGCGGAGAATTCCTGAAGCTCAGCCCGTCTGACGCGGACACTGGCAAGGTTCTGGACGCCTGGAACTCCTGGGACAGCTTCTCCGGCTCCGGGCTCTACACGGGGGAGTTCGACAACACCCTCATGGTCCGGGTGGAGAACTCGCGCGCCGACGGCTGCGCGGCGGCGCGCCTGGACGAGTTCGCCATCTACGGCACCGGCTTCATCTTCGACTACAGCGGGTATGACTTCAGGTGCAACACCCTCGGCATCGCGCAACAGCTCATGGAGGAGCAGCAGGATTCCGGGCTGCCCGACGGCCCTGCCCGGGGGGAGTGCACCTACTGCGGCGACAACAAGGACATCTTCCTCTGCCTCTATCCCGTGCTGTTCAATGCATCGGGATGCTCGTCTCCCGGCTACTGGCCGAAGTGCTGCAATGGCCCGTGCCCCCCGAAGACCATCGTTGCCGAAATCCCCATCTACGACCAGTGCCTCCTCGCGCGCGGCTCGCAGTACGGCGACATGGTGTGCCAGGCGGGCTGCGGACCGACTTCGCTGAAGATGGCCTTCGAGTCCGTCGGCCTCGGCGCGCAGGACATCGACGCTCTCATCGAGGAGCTTGGCACCACCGCGGCAGGCACCTCCAAGGATGACATGGAGCGGGTCGCCACGGAAAAGGGGGTCTTCTACGGCAGGGAGTACGACCTGCCGCTTTCAGCGCTCGCGGAGCACCTGGAACAGGGCCGCGTCCCGGTGCTCTACACCAATGTCGACCGCTACAATGAGGAGCTCGGGTGCACGGAAGACTGCTACAGCGTCAACCATTATCTCGTTGTGGTCGGAGTCACGCCCAACGGCATCATCGTCAACGACCCCTATCACCCGCAGGGCACCAGGGAGGGCGAGCACGTCATCATCAGCGCCGAGACCCTGGACAATCTCTATGCAGGCCAGAATTACGGCGAGTATTTCATCATCCAGCCTGAGAATTAGCTGCGCGGAATCATCGGCATTCCGGCCACGCGGATACTCTGTGGTATTGCGGCCGAAGAATCTAAGGGTTTGAGCCCGCCAGCCTACGTTGGCCTCGGGAAACGCCGGAATCCTTCCGGTTTTTGCCAGGCAATCTATTTAAAGTCCATTTTCTTACGAAACCCCATGTCCCGAAGAGGCAGATTTGACCTGCTGAGCGTCGCGTTGCTCGTTCTCATCATCCTGCTCCTTCTCTTCCTGCTCAAGAGCCTTGGAGGGTCCGGATGAGGCGTCCAAAAACGGTGGAGGAGTGGATTACCCTCCTGATGTACGCCATGGCTGTCATCATCTACATCGTGGTTGCGTTCCAGCTGGCGAAAAAGCTCCTCGGGGGGAGCTGGGCGACAGAAAACATCCTGATTGCGGCGGTGATGGGGCTCGCGGCGCAGGGCTTCACCTCTCAGAGGATGCTCTCGCGGCTCGATGGGAAGTTTGAGCAGTTCGAGAAGCGTTTTGAGGAACATCTCGCGAAGAGGAAGCACTAGTTCCTGTCTGCTGCCCTAATCTCAGACTGCAGCCTGCCAAGCTGGTACGCATTCATATCGACGAACTGGAAGCACCTCGCGAGCCTCGGGTGGACGGCCTGCACTGCACGGCACATCCCCTGCGCGATTCTTCTGTAGTCTTCGTGTCCCTGCGGCACCGTGCGGAGCTCGCACAGCCAGAGCAGGGCCCGGAGATTGATTGCCATGTGCCACCGCAGCCGGAACGCGAACGGCACGCAGTACTGCGCCTCCTGCGGCATATCCTTCTCGATTTGCTGGAAGCACTCGGCCGCGTTGTCCAGCGCTTCCCGGTATGACGCTGCGAATCCGGCATCTTCCACCAGCGCGGGCACGATATAGCCATGCCGCGTGCTGAGCAGCTGCCGCTCCTGGGTGAGCATGCGGTGCCGCTGCAAGTCGCGGTAGGAGCCGAAGTCCGCGAGGATATCGAAGGTATAGCGCGCGTGCTCCAACGCCCGGCCGGGTTTGTGCCTCCTGTTCTCCCTGCCAGAGAGATATGCATCATACAATCGGTCGCGCTGCTGAGCATCCATCGCGTGGGCATGCGCGAGGCATGCCGCGAATGGCTGGTGTCCCTGGCTGTACAGGATGGCAGCGAGCACGCGCTCTTCGGCATCAGGGTCATGATGGACCAGGGTCACCTCGCGCAACTCTGAGTCATTGCGATACGTGCGTTCCGTCTCGGCCGCCAGCGCCTTCCGCACGGTCTCGCGATGCTGCGCGAATCCCGCGAAGTGCCTGTGCTCCGGCTTCGACCTGCGGACGAAGCTGGGGATGACCTTGTCGAGCTCCTCCTGTGCGCTCTCCCCGAGGGAGCAGAGCTCTCCAAGAGGAGACATCCTGAGCTTGACGATGAGGGACTCGAAGAACCTGCCGTTGCCGAACACTCCCACATTGGTAAGAGTGCTCGCGGGAAGGAGGCCGCGCAAGGCATCGCAGGCCCTCGCGCGGACAGACGCATCATACGCGGCCTTTGGGGTCTCTCCCTGCGGGATGCGCTCCTTAAGCAGGGAGATGAGCGGGTCCATCATGTCGCTGTAGGTCTGGAAGAGTGTGTCCATCGCCGCAAGATACCGGTCCGCATGGCGTGATGCCATGATGGCAGACTCGCGGAGGTACTGCCACCCGTTTGCGGTCTTCTGGTCGAAACGGACATAGCGCGTGCTCTTTTCGAGCGGCGAGCCGCCGATACGACAGTCCTCAATGGCCTTGCTGGCGATGTTACTCACCTGCTCGAGCGCGAGATGGGCCCCGCCGAGCTCCCCTATGGAATCGTCTCCATAGCCGTCGAGAATCCTGTCGTAGAACTCCTGAGCGCGAGTGAGGTTGAGAAGGCCTATGGCGGCCGTGCCGGTGAAACCTGATTCCTTCGCGAGAAGGAACTCGTCCAGGAGCAGTCTCCGCAGCCCTTTCTGGGAGCGGGAATACCTCGAAAAGAGCGCTCCCTTGATGACCTCCGGCAGGTTGGTGAGGGCGAAGACCGGCTTTTCAAGAGAGGTCACGTACGGTGCGAGGAGGATGCGCTCCTCTGCGCTCAGGTCGCTCATCGCAGTCCCTCGTAGATGGGGAACTTCCCACAGAGCTCCGTGACCTCTTTGCGCACGAGCGTGAGTTGTCGGTCGTCCTGCTGAGCGCCCAGCGCCCTGCCGATGAGGGCGGTGAGAACATGCATCTCCCTCTCTTTCATCCCGCGCGTCGTGAGGGACGGCGACCCAAGGCGGATGCCGCTCGGGTCCCACGGCGAGCGCGTGTCGTAGGGGATGGTATTCTTGTTGACGTAGATGGCGGCCCTGTCCAGCGCGGTCTCGGCTGCCTTGCCCGCGACGTTCCTGGCGGTGAGGTCCGCGAGCACCAGATGGGTGTCCGTGCCGCCGGAGACCGGGCGGATGTTCTCCTTCTGGAGGCCTGCGGCGAGGGCGCGCGCATTGGCCACTACCTGTTGCGCGTAGGCCCTGAACTCGGGCTTCAGGGCTTCTCCGAGGCAGACCGCGATGCCGGCGGTGGTGTGGTTATGCGGCCCGCCCTGCAACCCGGGGAAGATGGCCTTGTCCACCTTCTTCGCGAATTCCTCCTTGCAGAGTATCATCGCTCCTCGCGGCCCGCGAAGGGTCTTGTGCGTGGTGGTGGTCACGATGTCCGCGTACGGCATCGGAGAGGGATGCGCGTCTCCCGCGACAAGGCCTGCGAAGTGGGCCATGTCCACCCAGAGGTACGCGCCGACAGCATCGGCGATTTCCCGCATGCGCTTGAAATCAATCGTGCGGGGGTACGCGGTGAATCCTGCCTCGATCATCTTCGGC
>JAGVZT010000026.1 GCA_018302335.1 Candidatus Woesearchaeota archaeon
CTACGGCTCCACGGTGAGCTCGCCGGCTAGGGTGGTGAAGATAGCGTCCGAATAGATGAGCTCTCCCTCCTTCTGGAAGGTGAACTCCCAGGTCCCTCCGGCGGGTATCCACTCGCCCTGCAGCGGGAAGTCCGTCCCGGTGGAGCGCGGCGCCTTGAGGAGCTTTGCCTTGTACTTGGTACGCTCGCTCTTCCACTGCACCGTGTCGCCGACCTTCACGGTGAGGGTGGCGGGCTCGAAGCCGGTGTCGCTGACGACGATGACATGGTCGGGGCCGGACGACTCCTGAGGCACGGGTTCCTCGGGCACGGGCTCCTCCTCGACCACGAGCGGAGCGATGTCCACGCTGTATTCTGAACTCCAGTAATTCTCCCCGTCAACCACCGCATGATAGCGGAAGTACACCATTCCCGGGCTCACCGGGATGAAGCCCGAAGCGAACTCCCGCGGCAGGGCGAATTCGCCCGAAGCGAACTGCTGCGTCAGGTCGGTGTACGCTGTTGCAGCGGGAGCTACGTCCTTGCCCAGCTCTCCCGGCGCCGAGGCCCGTCCGTAGTGGACTGCGGTGTGGATTGTGTTCTTGCCTGCTGCGGCCTTGACCTCCCAGCGGAACTGGAGCGATTCCCCGACCGTCGCGGTGCTCGGAGCCGCCACCACGTTGAGTTCTGTCCCGACAGGAGCCGGAGCTTCCGGAACTGGCGCTGGCGCCTCGGGCGCGGGCTCGGGAGCCTTGGCGCAGCCGGCGATGAGCAAGGCGAGGACAATCACGGCGAAGAGGCGTCTCATGGGGGTCACCTCCCTTGCCCCGGAAAATGAGCTATTTAAACCTTGCGCAGGCCGTCCGCAAAGAGCCCTGTCGGCCGCAATGCGGAGAATGCCCGCGAGACCTCGCGGATACCGTATCGCATCGCGGCCGGGACGCCCCGTCAGGTCCGCGCGTCGAGGAACCGGCCGTAGCGCCTCTTCCAGTCCTTCGGGAGGGAATAGAGCCCCTTCTTGCGCACCGAAGAGAAGCCATGCTCGTCCAGGAATGCGAATAGCTGCTTCTCATCGGGAAAGATGGCATGGGAGAAATGCTTCAGGAAGGGGCTTTTCTCGAGCGCATCGACCATCCAGACCTCCTTGCCGGTCTCGAAGGCCTCCTTCACCTCGCGGTCGACCCCGGTCGAACGCACGTTCAGCGGGTAGTACACGATGGTGATGTCCGTGCCGCGGATGAACCAGTGCAGGTCCCGGTGGACGGTCTGCTGTCCCACCACATCCGTGTACTCGGTGCCTATCTCAATCGCCCGGGGAGTGATGACCGTGAACCGGTCGCGCAGCTTCTCCACGAAGTCGTCAATCTTCCCTGCCAGCTTAGGGTCCTTGAGATTGCTCATGGGGAAGCTCACGTAGACCCTGGGCAGCTCAGGCAGGAACATGGTGGTGAACACTGGCTCAGGAGGCTGTCTCCTGGGAAGGACATGGTGGGGCTTCTGGAGCATGTCTGCGAGCATCCGCGTCACCTCCACCTCGACGTTCTGCCAGAGCTCTATCTCATCCACGGTGAGGCCCTGGGAGCGCCATTGGGGATTCGCTGCGAGCCTCTCCTTGATGCCCTCGGAGTTGTCGATGAAGGTGATGAACATGTCCGGGTCGTACTCCTTCGCGTAGTGCGTGTCAATCGCGCGCGAGAAGACCTTCTTCCAGTAGAACACCGCATGGGTGTTGATGACGGAGTGTTCCGTGCCGCGGACATCCCGCAACACCCGCTCGAACACCGTCGAAAGCCAGTCCCCCCGCGTGTCCTCGGAGACATTGAGGATGTTCAGCGCGCTGAGGTTCCTCCTCCTGCGCAGCGCCTCCTTCAGGAAGAGGTCCCCCACGTGGAAATGTTTCGCGCTGATGCCGTGCCGCTTCGCGAGCCGCAGCGCCTCCCCGATGTAGGCAGCCTTGTCGCAGCCGGAGACGCCTGTGCAGAATATCCTCATGGCCCAATCTCCCTGGCCGTTCTCATTAATAAATTCCGCGATAGCTATAAGAACGGTCCGGGAACCCTGGAAGCCATGCCGCGGCTCCCCTCGGTCACCGTTTTCATCCCCACGCGCAATGCCGGCGCTCGGTTCGAACAGACCATGCGCCGCGTGGCATCGCAGGACTACCCTCGCTTCAACATCCTGGTCATCGACACCTCCTCGCAGGACGCCACCCGTGACATCGCCGCTCGGCACGGCGCGAAGGTCCATGTCATCACCCAGGATGAGTTCAGCCACGGTGGCACGCGGAACCTCGCTGCGCGCATGGCCACAGGGGATGTCATCGCGTTCCTCACCCAGGACGCCCTGCCTGCGAGCAGGGAGTGGCTCCGGAACCTTGTCGGTCCGCTGGCGGACCTGAGCGTCGCCGGGGTTTTCGGGGGGCAACGCCCCTATCCGGACGCGTCGCCCATGGAGCGCTTCTTCTACCGGAAGCGCTTCCCCGAAACGGGGAA
Source organism: Candidatus Woesearchaeota archaeon (assembly GCA_018302335.1). GTDB lineage: Archaea > Nanobdellota > Nanobdellia > Woesearchaeales > JAGVZT01 > JAGVZT01. The sequence continues at coordinate 2,471 of JAGVZT010000026.1, forward strand.
ACGCCGCGCGCTCGCCAGCAGGGGGCGCATCGCCCTGGACGACATCTTCTTCTCCAATGTGAACAGCGCCATCACCCAGAAGCTCCTCCTGGAGGAGCCCTTCGAGGAACGCCTCATCATGAGCGAGGACCAGGAGTGGGCCAAGAGGATGCTCCTGAAGGGATACGCGACCCTGTACGAGCCCAGCGCTGCGGTCATCCACTCCCACTACTATTCCCTTCGCAGCGCGTTCACGCGCTATTTCGACAGTGCCTACTCCCTGATGCAGATAACGGACGACTCGTTCCGCAGCTTCACCAGGCAGGGCGTCTCCTACACTCTCGAGGAGATCCGCTGGGTCGCCAGGGAGAAGCCGCTGGTCATCCCTTACCTGCTGTGCTATGACTTCTCCAAGATGGCGGGAACCTTCCTCGGCCGCCACGGAAGAAGCCTTCCGCGGTCGCTCTGCAGGCAGCTGAGCATGCATTCCTATCACTGGAAACGCCCTCCAGAGCTTGCCCACTAATCCGTGAAGAACTGACATTTTTTACCACTTTTTTATGCCGAAAAGAGGCAAATTTTTAAAGGGAAACATTCATATAGATACGTAAGCAGAGGTATCTGTCCCATGGCGGAAGAGGTCAAGAGCCTGGTCACCAGCGACCCGAAGACCGGCCTGCTGGAGCGCTTCGGATTCCAGGACCAGGAGGACATGGAGATAGAGATGGACACCTTCGGGAAGACCGGCTACCCGAAGCCCACCAAGCGGTTCAGGTTCATCTACTCGAGCCAGTCCACGTCCATCGAGGAGATTTACTTCTGGTTCATCGATTCCCTGCGGCATGACTGGGGAGTCGCGGACTTCGACAAGATTGTGGATATCTTCGCCGCGAGCGAGCAGAGTTCCTTCTTCGGGGCGAGCCAGCAGCGGCTGGGCATCCAGCAGGACAAGATAAGCTCCCTGCTCCAAGCAATCGGCAAGATGGTGAAGGAGCTCTTCCAGTTCGTCCGGGAGATGCGCATCATCGATGAGCGGCTTGCGATCTACTCTGACAGCATGAAGGGCGAGAGCAAGACCCGGGAGAGCGCGGAGATCGCGCTGAAAGGCATCTGGATAGACCTCGTGGAAGGCGGCAGCAAGAATCCGGGAAGCGTGTACGGCATGGCCCAGCAGGTGGGATTCACCATCCTGCCGGACCTGTTCTTCTCCGTCCATCCGGAGAGCATCGAGAAGATAGACTCTGTTGTCGACCGTCTCGAATTCAACCGCAAGGTCCAGGAGGTGCTGAAGCGCAAGCTGCGCATGTACCTCGAGTGGAAGCGCGCCACGTTCTCCGAACTCAGCACCAGACGGAAGTTCACTCTCCAGTACTTCAGGCAGCACTACGACATCATCCGGATGTACATCGACTGGGTGAAGCCCTATCTCCGCAACGTTCGCCGGCTGGGCATGGACTACGCGCGGATGGACAGCGCTGACCTGGTGAGCAGCTTCGAGGGAAGCGTCATCGAGATAGAGGTCCTGGCGCGGAAGAAGAAGCCCGAATGGGGCCAGTACCAGGGATGCGTGCTGCTCCACCTCCTCTACCGGGTGCGGCCGCACATGAACTTCCAGGCCGAGGGCTACCAGCGCGGGCCGGTGCATGTCGGCAAGGTGGAGCTCACCATGCGCTCCTACGCCTGGGACGGCGACACCGTGGAGCGGTACAAGCAGATGCGCCGCGCGGAGGACCTGGAGCTCGTGTCGACCCTGGACGAGTCGCTGAAGGTTGCCATGGACTCCCTCGGGGAAGAGCTGAAGAAGTACCTCAAGGAGGCCGGGGAGGAGATATTCCTGCGCGAGGACGCGGCGAAGAAGAAGACCGCCCCTTCGGGGAATGTCTTCGAGCCCTTCGTGGCCCTGGGCGGAGCGGTGGGCGAGATGTTCGGCGCCTTCTCCCCGAAGGGGTTCTTCACCTCCGGAGGCAAGGCGAACGCCGTGAAGGTCTCATCCCAGAAGAAGCAGGCCATGAAAGACGCCGAGACCATCATGTTCAAGGTCTTCAAGAACTACCGCAAGGCGCACAAGATGGTCACATGGTAGAATTCCACCACAGCTACTATCATCCCCTGGACCGCGAGTACGAGAGGGTCTACCTGGACAGCGACAGCAGGCCCATGTACCACATGAGCCCGAGGGACATCGGTATCTCCACGCCACCGTTCAAGGACCAGCTGGAGACCCTCCAGGCGAGAATCCGGCAGGGCGCCTCGACCATCGAACTGGGCTTCTCCGGAGCCGGGAAGGGTAGCATGGGTGGCGGCAACACCACGCCCGAGATGGTCCCGAAGTGGCAGCGCGAGGCAATCAGGGAGCTCGCGAAGATTAACAAGCTGCGCCTCAGCACCCACGCGACCTTCGCCGCTGGCTCCCTCGCGGGCTTCCAGCAGAACCACTTCGACGAGGGGGCGAGAGAGCGCTCGCTCCACGAGATCAAGCGGGCCATCGAATTCGCCGCGGACACGACCCAGGGCGGTCCCATCGTCACCCATCTCGGCGAGTTCCCCCGGTCCATCTACGAGAGCTTCCACAAGGAGGGCTTCAGGGGCTTTGAAGAGGAGGAGAAGCACGCCCAGGTCTACCTGGTGGACAAGCGGACAGGGGAGATTGTCACCGGGCTGAGCCGCTCGACCGAGATACCCTGGCCGAAATTCGCCGTGGACAAGAGCGGGAAAGAGGTGCTGGACGAGGACGGCCAGCCTGTGCCCATCTTCAACCCGAAGAGCGGCACCTTCGAGACCCAGATGGTCGGATGGAATTACTTCGAGCAGAAGGCCAAGAACTGGAACAGAGAGCACCCGGAGAAGAACATGTCTCCCGCCCAGATGTTTTTCCACGCGTACCAGGACGCCCAGGAGCGTCAGGCGAAGGGCATGGCGAAATACTGGTCGCGCGGCTATGAGGAGTCGAAGAGGGAGCTTGACGACCTGAATAAGGCAAAGGCGTTCTACGAAGAGGTGTTCTCCCACATCTCCCCGACGAACCGGAAGAACTGGGCGAAGGTTCTGCCCCACCATGACCCCTTCAGCATTGGCATCACGCCGGATTTGAAAGATCCGCTGGAGCTCATTGACCAGATGATCCAGCAGGCGAAGCACAACATCGAGCACATCAAGGAGACCTCGCTGTCGTACTCCGAGCAGATCCAGCAGATAAACGCCAAGAAGCAGAATGTCGTGCCGATGGAGGAGTTCGGGCTGAAGAAGACCGCGGACACCATCGCCCGCGCCGCAGAATACGCCTACGACCGCTCCCGGAAGCTCCCGGAGCCGCTGTTCATCGCCCCCGAGAACGTCTTCCCCGAGCAGTACGGCTCTCATCCCGAGGAGCTCAAGCAAATCATCCTCGCCGCGAGGGAGCGCTTCACCGAGCGCATGCACCAGAAGGGGATGGCGGAATCCCAGGCGAAGAAGCTCGCCGAGGAGCACATCAAGGCCACGTTCGACATCGGCCACGCCTTCACCTGGAAGAAGTACTTCCAGGGCGACCCGAAGAAGAGCTACGAGGAGAACGAGAAGGAGTTCAAGAAGTGGCTCATGGACAAGGTGAAGGACCTCAACCAGCACAAGATCATCGGCCACGTCCACGTGAGCGATAATTTCGGGTACGAGGATGAGCACGTCACTCCGGGGCAGGGCATCGTGCCCATCAAGGAGTTCCTGGAGGAGATGAAGCACGCAGGCATCAAGCGCATCATCGTGGAGCCCGCGCACCAGGACTTCGAGGCGGTGCTCGGCGGATGGAAGGAGTTCGGAGGGTCCATCTACCGCGGGGCGGCGCCTGCCATGGGCGCCGGGACCTGGACTGACGTGCAGGGAAGCTATTTCGGCAAGACCAGGAGTCCCTACTTCGTCTTCGGGGAATACTCCCCCTCGCAGGACTTCTCCCTCTGGACCGGCATCCAGCTGGAGTGAGCATGGCGAAGGACGCGACCGCGGATATCGTGCACGCCCTGAATGACTCGCCGCTCTTCCAGCGCCTGCTCGCAGGTCTCGATTACCAGAGGGTTGGTTTGCAGCTCCATCGTCGTGGCCGCGCTGAGCAGGAATACACCGCCTTGCTTCGGGCTGGCAAGCTCCACGACCTGCTGACAGGCCTGCAGCAACAGGAATTTGTCATACGCATCGACCTTGAGACCTGGGACCGCATCAACACTCCCGAGGAAGCCGCGTGGATGAAGGCCCATCCCCTGGAGGCGGTGCGCAAGTACTGGCCGCAGATTGAGATGCCCCTTCGGGTGAAGCTCCGGCTGGGCGCGAGGCTACTCCTTTCCTGACGAGCCAACGTCCGGTTCTCATCGGCCGCAAGGGCGGCGCTCTTCGCGCTGTCTCGCATCGCGCTGATTCCCCGCAATGCGGCCGAGAGGCACGGTCCCGAATGCATGTCCCGCGCGCAACGCTTAAGAGGCATGCAGCATTCCCTCTAACGGGATGTCCATCCTCGACGACGACCTTTACCAGCGCTGCATCTCCCTCGCCATGCGCTCCAGGAGCGGAAGCGAGCGCTACGGCAGTCTCGTCATCCGCGACGGCGAGATTCTCGGCGAGGGGTACAACCGCGCCATCGCGCATCCATCCTTCGGAAGGCTAGAGCGCATCCTCCGCATGGGCTATGCCAACCACGCCGAGGTGGAGGCGATGGACGCCGCGCTGCGCGCCGGGCATCCGCTCGAGGGCGCCGACGTCTATGTGGGCGGCTACTTCGTGGAGACAGGAGCACTGTACGTGAAATCCAGGGCGCATTTCTCGTGCACGCGCTGTGTCCCCTTCTTTGAGCGCTACGGCATCCGTCAGGTGGTAGTCCCGACTCCCCGGGGATGGGAAGGCATGACTCTTGGCGAGGCGGCGGAGACCGCGCGGGGATTCCTGGGCGACACCCACGGCAGACGCGCTGCGACGGTGGACGCGGAGAGCCATCGCTACTCTCTCGAGGATATCCTGAGAAACTTTAAATAGATGCCAGCTCTCTGTCGTACCATGGCAGACGATGCGCTGGAGCGGGTGATGCTCCGCAAGAAGATGGATTCCATCGCGCAGAAAGCGAAACCATCCCGTCTGGAGCAGCTCCAGTATCTTCGTTACGCCCTCGAACGAGGGAGCTCCGCAGAGGAGCTTTCCCGCGAATTCGGCCCGAAGTGGGGGGGAGAGGCAGTGGATGAGATGCTCTCCTCGCTGAAGAGGGAGAGCAGGCCGAAGCCTGACAAATACCACGTGTCCATCCGGGAGCCCCTGGAAGACCCGTTCACACGCTAGCTTTTTGAAGGAAGAGCGCTCTCCCGCTGCGCATGCGCAGGCTTTTTGTCCCGCTCACCACCGCTGCGTACGAGGACTTCCGCGACCAGGGCAAGAGGTGGGAGGTCCGTGCTCTCGGCCGCCAGTACACTCCGTCCCAGCTGGTTTCCGGCCGGGCGGTGGAGCTGCGCAAGGGCTACAGCGGCGAGTCCCTCTGGGGCGTCATCGGCCAGGTCCGCGTGGGCGCTCTCGAGGATGTGCTCGCCTCCCTCCCGCTGAAGGAAGTGGAGCCTCGGGCTGCCTCCCTGGAAGAGGCCATCGCAGAGAACCGCGCAATGCTCGG
>JAGVZT010000042.1 GCA_018302335.1 Candidatus Woesearchaeota archaeon
GGTTCCCCGGCCGGTCCGAGGTCCGGTAGGTGCACACCGGCTCCAGGCTGATGGTGATTTTTGCTCCCGGGAAGAGCTCCTCACGGAGTTCCCGCAGGGCCGCTTCGTGATAATCCTCTCCTGCGTCGAGATGGCCGCTGGCTGAGCTTCCCCAGAGGCCAGGGTCCACCTTCAGGGAGAGCGCCCGCTTCTGGAGGAGGAGTTCCTTGCACGACGCGTCGCGGAAGAGCCAGACGCTCGCGCCGCGGTGCAGCAGCCCTTCGGCGTGGCACTTCTCGAACGAGGCCGTGCCGATGACGCGGCCCTGTTCGTCCACGACATCGAGGTCTCCCACGGCGTTCGCGCTCATGCCGCGTATTTAAGCCTTGCCGGCCGTAAAGAGTATCACCTGTCTCCCGGTCGCAATGTCGGGGAGTATCGGGCTGTTTCGCAGGCATGCCGGATATTCTCAGCATCACGGCCGAACATGCAGAAAGTTTATGTAATGGCCCTGCTGGTTCAGGGTATGCGCGAACGATGCTGCCCGGTATGCCGTTCAGAGGAGGTCACGCTCCATATGGGGGGCCAGCTCGGAACATGGCGCTGCAAGCGCTGCTCGTACGTAGGGCCTATCGTTCTCGAGGTCGATGATGAGACTCGCTGACCTCGGCAAAGCCCTCGCCGGGCTCTTCGGGACTGGCGCGGAGGAAGTGGTCCTTGCGGAGGGCGCCGCGGACGAGCTCTGCCACTTCGCCCGCGAAGTGGCCCCGAAGGAGTTCATGGCAGTGCTGAAAGGCGGAGTCCGCGGAAAGGAGCTGCGCATCACCGAGCTGGTGTTCCAGCCGTTCGTCAATACCGTCGCCAGTTCCAGCATGAGCATGGACCTGCCATTGATGAGCGGTTCCGTGGGAACGGCGCACAGCCATCCCTCTGGCAGCAATCGCCCTTCGCGGCAGGACCTGAGGCTCTTCGCGAAGATGGGGGGAGTACATCTCATCATCGGCAGCCCGTACCGGCGGGAGAACATCGCGTGTTATCTCTCGGACGGGACGAGGGTGGAATTTTCCGTCGGCTGAGGCCGGGAGACTCCGGCCGCGCTGAGTATGTGCGGAAGAGACATCACGGAAAACGCGCGGTAATGCGGCCGTCGGAGGTTTTCCACCGAGGCGCCGAAAGCCTTAAAAGCCGCGTTCCCCTGACGCAGCTCATGGTTGGCCCTGACCAGCTGAAGTTCTTCCTCAACTCCGGGGGAAAAAAGCCTCTTCGCGTCCCGGTGGACAAGCTTGTCACGCATCCCGCGTATCCAGAGAGCCGGCTGCAGGACATCAGCGAGATAGAGGAGAAGATACGCAAGGAGGGCTTCGACGACCGCTATCCCCTGCGCGCGATTCCGCATCCCACGAAGCCGGGATTCTACCAGCTCATGGACGGGCACCGCAGGCTCGAGGCGGTGAAGCACTGCCTCCACGGCCCGGACTGTCCGCAGGGCATACACAAGGACGTGCCGGTCGTGGTCGAAGAACAGAGCAAGGAAGACCTGGACTCGCTGTACCACGAGGACAACTGGAAGCGCTACCCCCTCCCGAAGGACAAGGTCTTCGACAACCCGAAATACTGCCCGCAGTGCGGCTCCCGGCTCGCGCAGGGCGACCACTTCTGCCCCGAGTGCGGGCTCAGGCTGCGGTGAGCCGCATGCTTCATGAAATCCGCGAGATTCCTCTCCGCGCCCGGCAATGCCACGAAAGGACGGAGGGGCTCAGGCTCCCTCGGGGCGTCCCCTACCTGGGGATGGGCTCCTCGCACTTCGCGACCCTGGCGCTGAAGTACGCAGGCTGCGACCTCTCTCCGGAACTGGCGTCGGAGTACTGCAGCTACGTCAGCCGGAAACTGAAATCGGGCGTGCTCGTCTCGCAGTCGGGAAGAAGCTCCGAGACCCTCTGGTGCAGGAAGCTCTTCTCGTCCTATGTGGCCCTGGTGAACGACACCGCGAGTCCGCTCGCCCGTGGCGCCAGGAAAGTCGTCCCCCTGCTTGCAGGCCCCGAAAGGTACTCCTCCACCAAGACCTATGTGAATACTCTCGTTGCGCTCTACACCGGTTTCGGCATTGACTGCTCCCCCGCAATCGAGGCATTGGAAGCCCGGCAGTCAGCCTATGAGGGGTGGGGGAGGAAAGTGGCCCGTCGCCTCGCTCTGGAGGCTCACAGCTTCTATGTCGTCGGCAGCGGACCCAATATCGCCACCGCACAGCAGGCCGCGCTCATCCTGAGCGAGAGCATCAAGCGCTGTGTCGCGGGGCTCCCTCTCGCTCAGTACGACCACGGTCCGAAGGAGACCGCCGCGGGCAGCATCGTCATCTTTCTGGGGGCGGAATCCAGCGCGCGGCGGACAACAGAGACCGCGGAGAAGGTTTCCGCTGCAGGAGCCCAGGTCATCGGGCTCGAAGAGCGCGATGTCGAGGAGCAGCTGTCCCCCCTCACCCTCATCGTGCCCCTCTGCTTCCTCACCGCGTATCTCATGGAAAGGTTAGGCATTGTCGAGCCTTTCAGCGTAGGGGGCAAAGTGACCCAGGCCAGTCGAACTGGCCGATGATGTTCTCATGCCCCGAGTGCGGGTTCAGGCTGCGTTAGCCTTGAAAAGCTTGCGCTGCTCCAGGAGAGCGCGCCGCAGCTCGTCGGCCGAGGTGAGGCACGCGTGTCGCGAGAGTGCTGCCTGCAGCACCGCCGGCTGCAGCAGGTCCGCCTTGCTCAGGTAGAGGAGGACCGGCTTTCCCAGGGCGCGGACGCGCTCCAGGAGTTCCATCTGCTGCGTCAGGGGATACGGCTCCGTCAGGTCCAGGACGAAGACCATGCATTGCGCGAGGTGCTCCATCGCGAGGTGGGCCTGCTTCTCGACGTCATTCATCTTCTCGAAGCGGTTGAGCGTCCCCGGCGTGTCGATGAGCTGCACCTGCGGATAGCCGTCCGTGATGTAGCCGAGGTTGAGCGTGGTGGTGGTGAAGGCATAGGCCGCAATCTTCGGCCTCGCCCCGGAGAGCTTTGCGAGCAGGGTGGATTTACCGACGTTCGGGAAGCCTGCGATGCATGCGGTGAACATCTCCTGCACGTCCGGGAAGCTCCGCAGCACTCTCCTGCTCCGTTCCAGAGCGATGAGCTCCGGGCCTATCTGCTTCACCGCGGAGGAGATGCGGCCGTAGCACTCGGTGCGATGGGTCCTCGCCTCCTGGACGCTCCTCGCTCCGCGCGCCTTGCGCTCGTACTGCTGGCGGAACGCCGCGATGCGGCGGGCGCACCACGCTGCTGCGCCCAGCGTCTTCTTGAATTCCTGGACGTCGAGGAAGCAGCGCATCAGGGCTTGGTAGAACGGCGGGAGCTGGCTGACGTGCGGGAACGATTCGGTGAGTTTCATGAGACGCTTCTCCAGGATGGAGAGCGCGCGGATGCGTTCGACTTCCAGGAGGCGGGCTTCTGTCAGAGGAGCGCTTCTCTTCTTCTGCCGCTTGAGGCGGACCTTCTGGGCTTTTTCCCTCCCCGCGCCGAACGCGACGTCCAGGAGATGCTTGTCATTATCGACGGGAGGGATGTCCTGGAAGTTCATGCCGCGGGGAGGCAGCGCGCCCTTATAAAGGTGCGGACGAAACCCCCGGCCGGGATGGGGGAAGATATCCGTCGCGGCTGCAGCGTCCGCGGCCCGGGCGGAATCAGGCGTAAGGGTGGAGGCCTTCCAGATAACGTTTCCGGAGTTCACGGACGAGCTTCGGCTCTGCAGGAACCACGTTCTTCAATCCGCGCTTTCTGGCTATCCGCTCTCGAACCACCTGCTGTATTATCGCCTGTACTATGGAGCTGCTGACAGAGAACCAGCGGATTGGCACGCCGGATACCCATAGCGCCGATTGCTCACCAGCAACACTTAAATATAATGGACGTAATTCCAACCATATGGTTAATAAAATTACCGAAAAGAAGCTCAGCATCCTCGGGCTGTTCAGGGGCGACTACCAGGCATCGTTCCACGTCCGCCAGATGGCGGCGCTCCTGCGCGTTTCTCACCCGACGCTCCTTCCCCATCTTCACGACCTCGAGAAGGACAGTATCCTGCGGTCATCGCTCGCAGGAAGAAACAAGCAGTACTCCCTGCGCCTGGACAACGTCGCCGCGCGGGAGCACATCCTTCTCGCGGAGAAGACCGCCGCGCTGGACCTGCTCGACCGCGTCCCCCTCCTGCAGCGCATCCGCGCGGAGATTGCGGACCTGGCCCTTCCGGGCTCGTTTGTGCTGTTCGGCTCCTACGCCAAGGGGACCTTCACGTCGGCGAGCGACATCGACATCCTGTACATCGGTCCTGAACAGGACGCCCTGGATACGCTCCGGAAACTCGGAAAGACCTACGGGAAGCGGCTCAGCGTGCAGACCACCTCGCTGCCGGACTTCGAGGAGGGGCTGAGAAAGCGGAACCCGCTCTTTCTCGAAGTCCTTGCCGACCATGTCCTCCTGGAGAACGCGGAGCCTTTCGTCAACGCCGTGTGGAGGCACTACCGTGACCGGCCTTAGGTGGTGCCAGAAACGGGGGCTGAAGCTGGTGGAGCCGAGCACGAACCTCCCGCCAGTGTTCTTCGCGAAGGCGGAGAGCGCCCTCCGCATGCTCAGGGCCGCACAGGACCTGCGGGAGCCGGACTGGATGGCCACCACCTCGTACTATGCCAAGTACTTCGCCCTCTATGGGCTGTTCGCCCGCTGCGGTGTCAAGTGTGAGATCCATGACTGCACCATCCTTGCGATGAAGGCGCTGCTCGTCGACCCCGGTTTCGCCAGCGCCGCTCTTCATGAGGATATTCAGGACTCGAAGGATCTTCGCGTGGACCTCCAGTACTACGCTTATCGCGAGTTCGACGATGAACGCGTGCAACGACTCTCGCACTCTGCGCCCGAAGTGGTGCTCCAGCTCCGCGCGCTCGCAGACCGGCTGCGCCGCGAGGACATCGAGCGCATCCGCGCCCCGCTCGGAACCGCATCCCGGTGAGACAACGCGGATATCGCGTGGCATTGCGGCCGGAGCCACGCCCGCGAAAAGATTTATAAAGCGCCCGCCCCCTGGCCCTCGGGGAAAAATGATAAGCGGGGAGGCTGTCGTCTTCATCTTTGTCCTTGAGGCTGTGGCCCTGGTCTGCCTCATCCTCGGTACGAGCTACCTCCTCCGCGTCAAAGGCTCGCACAACGTCGGCCAGACGGTGTACGAGTGCGGCGAGGAGGCCTTCGGCGACGCGCGCGTCCAGTTCAACTTCCGCTACTATGTCTTTGCCCTCATCTACGTCATCTTTGCCGTTGAGACCGTCTTCATCGTCCCCTGGGCGGTCGCCCTGAAGCACTCGCAGTCTCTTGCCCTCTTCGCGGAGATGGTCCTGTTCATCGGCATCCTCGCCATCGGCCTGGGATACGCGTGGAAGAAAGGTGCTCTGGAATGGTTCTGAGCAGCTCGAGAGTCGAGGACTCCATCATGGGCGTGTTCGGCCAGACCCGCCAGAAGGTCATGGGCCCGGGCATCGTCTTCGCCCAGCTCGAGGAGCTCCTCAAGTGGGCCCGGCGTTCTTCACCCTGGCCGCTCACCTTCGGGCTCGCCTGCTGCGCGATTGAGATGATGGCGACGGTCGCGTCGCACAACGACCTCGACCGCTACGGCGCGATGGTATTCCGCGCCAGTCCGCGGCAGGCGGACGTGATGATTACCGCTGGCACCGTCACGTACAAGATGGCCAAGCGCCTGAGGAAGCTCTACGACGAGATGCCCGACCCCAAGTACGTCATCTCTATGGGGAGCTGCACCAACAACGGCGGGCCGTTCTATTACGACTGCTACTCCGTCATCCGGGGCATCGACCAGTACGTCCCGGTGGATGTGTACATCCCCGGCTGCCCCCCGAGGCCCGAGGCGCTCATCTATGGCATCCTCAAGCTCCGGGAGATGATACGCACCGGGGAGATCGACCGTTACCACAAGGACTATGACACCTCGCGGCGCCCGCCGGCTGATGAGATGACGCAGCCTGCGCACAACTTCTGGGAGAAAGGGACATGGCAGAAATAATGCCTATCATCGCGGAGCTGGAGAAGAGGTTCGCCGTGACGCACATCCCCCTGGGTGGGGTGCCGTCTGCTCCGCCAGGGCAGCCAGCAGGCCAGCCCGCTCCGCCAGCTCAACCTGCCCCGCAGGCATTCTCCGTCACTGAACCGATTGTCAAGGTAGACCCGAAGAAGATCCTCGCGGTCTGCTCATTCCTCGCGGCCAGTGGATTCGATTACCTCCTCACCGTGACTGCCGCAGATTTCCCGCAGCGCATCGAAGTGCTCTATTTCCTGTGCTCCATGAGCGGAAGGCTCCGTCTCGAGCTGAAGTGCGAGCTGCCGCGCGACAAGCCCGAAATAGATTCCGTCTCTGGCGTGTGGAAGGCTGCCCTCTACCCCGAACGCGAGGTCTACGACCTCTTCGGCATCAAGTTCAAGGGCCATCCCGACCTCCGCCGTATTTTCCTGGAGGACGAGTTCGAGGGCTATCCCCTGCGGAAGGACTACACCTCGGATTTCCTCGTCAAGATGCCCGAGGTGGGATTCAGATGACGGCCCCGGAAACCATCGCCGAGCGGATGGCGAAGGACGTCATCGAGCAGCCGGTGCGCCATGAGGTCACCCGCGACCTCTGGACGGACGACTTCAACGTGAACATCGGGCCCCAGCACCCGAGCACCCACGGCGTCCTGCGTCTGGTCGTCACTCTCGATGGAGAGGTTGTCAAGAAGGTCCAGCCGTACTGCGGCTACCTTCACCGGAGCATCGAGAAGATTTCCGAGAATCGCACGCTTTTGCAGCTGGTGTGTTTCTCCGACCGCGTGGATTACGTCGCGGCGATGAACGCGAACCTCGCGGTGTGCCTCGCGGGAGAAAAGATCGCGGGCATCGAGGTCCCCGAGCGCGGACAGTACATCCGCGTCATCATGGCGGAGCTGAACCGCATCGCCTCGCACCTCCTGTGGTTCGGGGACTTCGGGCTCAATCTCGGCGCAGGAACCCCGTTCTTCTACGCATTCCGGGAGCGGGAGCAGGTCATCAACCTCTTCGAGGAGGTCTGCGGTAACCGGCTGACGTACAATTATATCCGTCCCGGCGGAGTGGCGTTCGACCTGCCCGAGAAGTGGGTGGAGCGCTGCCAGAGCTTCCTGGACTATTTCCTCACGAAGCTGCCCGAGTACCATCGCCTCGTCACGAACAATCCCATCTTCCAGGTGCGTACCCGCGGTATCGGCGTCGTTACGCGCGAGGAGGCGCTGAACTGGGGGCTCTCCGGCCCGAGCCTGCGCGGCTCCGGTGTCGATTTCGACGTCCGTCGCGACGACCCGTACGAGGTCTACGCCAACCTGAAATTCCGCGTGCCTCTGGGGACCAGAGGCGATACCTTCGAGCGGTACCTCTGCCGCATGATGGAGATGGAGTCCAGCGTTGACATCATCCGCCAGTGTCTCGAGAAGCTTCCCGGCGCCCAGGGCGGCCACGCGAAGAAGGTCAGCATGCTGGCGCGCATCCCTGCGAATCGCGAGGTCCTCGTGCGCACCGAAGCGCCCCGCGGAGAGATGAGCGTCTACATGTGCTCCGGCACAGGAGGGCCGAAGCCATGGCGGGTGAAGTACCGCACCGCGTCCTTCGCGAATCTCGCCGCCCTCGACCAGCTCTCGCGCGGCTACAAGATAGCGGACCTCATGGCCATCTTCGGCTCCCTGGACGTGGTCATTCCAGAAATCGACAGGTAACATGGACATCGCAGCGCTGCTGGCATCGGAGTGGGCCCAGCTGGCGCTCTACGCTGTCGCGGGCTTCGTGCTGCTCAACGTCATGCTCGGCATCGTGACTTTCCTGGTGCTCATGGAGCGCAAGGTCTCGGGATGGATGCAGGTCCGTCTCGGACCGATGGAGATAGGCCCCTGGGGCATCCTCGTCACGGTGGCCGATGCCATCAAGCTCATGACCAAGCAGGACGTCGTGCCGCGCCACGTGGACAGGTTTGTCTTCCGCCTCGCCCCGGCGCTCATCGCCCTGCCGCCCCTCATCGCGGTGTCCCTCGTTCCGTTCGGCAAGAACCTCATCTTCGCGGACACCAGCGTCGCGCTGCTTCTCGTCCTTGCGCTGACCTCGCTGACCAGCATGGCCATCCTCATGGCGGGATGGGGCTCCAACAACAAGTACTCCCTGCTCGGCGGGGTGCGGAGCGCCGCCCAGGACCTGAGCTACGAGGTCGCCCTCATCTTCGCCGCGCTCGGCCCGGTGATGCTCGCCGGCTCCCTCTCGTTGCAGGACATCGTCAAGGCCCAGGGTGGGGTATGGTTCGTCTTCCTCCAGCCGCTGGGCTTCATCCTGTTCCTCATCGCGGGCATCGCGGAGCTCAACCGGACGCCGTTCGACATCCCGGAGGCGGAGAGCGAGATAGTCGCGGGGTACCACACGGAATACAGCGGGATGCGCTTCGCGCTCTTCTTCATGGCAGAATACGCGAACATGTTCCTGGTGAGCTGCATCGTCGCGACGCTCTTCCTCGGGGGGTGGCAGGGTCCCGTCCTCCCGGGCGTGCTGTGGTTCGTGCTCAAGGTCTTCGCGGTCATCTTCGTCATCATGTGGGTCCGCTGGACGTTCCCGCGCTTCCGGGTGGACCAGCTCATGACCTTCGGATGGAAAGTCCTCGTCCCTCTCGGGCTCCTGAACATCCTCCTGACCGGCGGGGTGATGCTCCTTGTCTGAGAGCACGGTCTCTCCCTTCAGGATGCTTCTCCTGCGAATCCGCAGTCTCGCGCTCTCGGCGTACCTGCTCGGGGACGGCATGGCCGTCACCCTGCGCTACATGTTCACGAAGCCCGTGACGTTGCAGTACCCGCACGAGATGAAGAGGCTGCCCGAGCGCACACGAGGGACGCTCGTCCTCTATGCCGACATCGAGAGGATGAAGTGCAAGTGCACGGTCTGCATGGTGTGCGAGGTGGTGTGCCCGAACAACAGCATCCACATCGACTTCGAGCGGGACACGGTGAACAAGAAGAAGGTCCTCACGAAGTACTACTGGGACGCGGACAAGTGCATCTACTGCGGCCTCTGCGTAGAGGGCTGCGGCTTCGACGCCCTGGGATGGGTGCCGGAGTTCGAGATTTCGACCACCGACCGGAGGAAGCTCGTGTGGGACGAGAAGGACATGATGCAGGCCTGGCTCACCTCCATCGGCAGGAAGGACATCGACGCGAAGCGGGTGGACAACAAATGGTACTGACCCTCGGTCCGATGCCCCTTGGCGACGCGGTGTTCTATGGCATCGCGTTCCTCGCCGTCATGAGTTCCATCCTTGTGGTGACCCTGGACCAGCTCTTCCACAGCGCGGTCTTCCTCGCGCTCGCGTTCCTCGCCTTCGGGATGCTCTACATCCAGCTCGGCGCCAATCTGGTAGGCGTCATCCAGGTCCTCATCTACGCCGGCGCGGTGACCATGCTGCTGATGTTCGTCATCATGCTCACCAAGAGCCAGACCGACTCAGGGAGCCTGGGCCAGCGCGCGGGACTCTTCGCGTCCCTGCAGGATTTCGCGTGGCATAAAGGCATCGCCTTGCTCATCGCGGTCGCCCTGCTAGGCATCATGCTCGGCGTCTTCTTAGGGGTTCCTGGCACGCTGCCCGCGGCGACATGGCGGCTCGCGGTCCAGCCGGACACCAGCGTGCTGAAGCTCGCGGACCTGCTCCTCGGCCAGTTCGTCGCGCCCTTTGAGATGGCTTCCGTGCTGCTCCTCGCGGCGCTCATCGGCGCGGTGGTCCTGGCGCGCACGGACGATGCGCCGAAGGAGACCCCCGCGGAAGAGGCGGCGCGGAAAGCGGAGGCAAGGCCATGATCCCGCTCTCCCACTACCTTGCGCTCTCGGCGTTCGTCTTCTGCGCCGGCGTCTACGGATTGCTCACACGGAAGAGCGCGCTCTCGCTCTATATCTCGATAGAGCTCCTGTTCAACGCCGCGAACCTCAATTTTATCGCGTTCTCCCGCCACATCGCTCCCGGCAATCCCGCGGGCCAGGTCTTCGCGCTCTTCACCATCGCCATCTCCGCCGCAGAATTCGGCGTTGGCATCGCCATCATCCTCCTGCTCTTCCGGCAGCTGCGCACAGTCCGCGTCTCGGAGGTCGCGGCGATGAAGGGGTAACATGCTCAACGTCCTGCTCATCCCGGCGCTGCCTCTCCTCGCCGCTGTCGCCATCCTCTTCGCCGCTTCGCCCTGGCTCCGCGAGCGCGCGTCTCGCATCGCGATAGGCGCCATCTCGGTATCCTTCCTCCTCTCTCTTGTGGTGCTCCTCCAGGCGAGCGGTCATGAGGGACACGGCCCCCTGTACGAGGGAGAGATGCGGTGGCTCACCCTCGGCACGACCGACATCTCGCTGGGCATCATGGTGGACAATCTCTCCGCGCTCATGCTCGTCATCGTCACCCTGGTCGCGCTGCTCGTCCAGGTCTACTCTCTCGGGTACATGCACGGCGACCCGCGTTTCTCGCGCTACTACGGATTCCTGTCGCTGTTCACCTTCTCCATGCTCGGCCTGGTGCTCTCGGACAACATCCTTCAGCTCTTCATCTTCTGGGAGTTGGTCGGGCTGTGCTCCTATCTGCTCATAGGCTTCTGGAACGAGAAGCCCGCGCCGCAGCTGGCGCAGAAGAAGGCCTTCCTCGTCACCAAGGCGGGAGACCTGGGATTCTTCCTCGGCGTCATGGCCATCTTCGCCCTCTTCGGGAGTTTCCGGTTCGAGGAAATCCTCGCCGGGCCAAAACTCGCGCTCATCGCTCCCGCAGCGCTGACGTTCATCGCGCTCGCACTCTTCTTCGGAGCCATGGGCAAAAGCGCGCAGTTCCCGCTCCACATCTGGCTTCCCAACGCCATGGAAGGCCCCACTCCCGTCAGCGCCCTCATCCATGCGGCCACCATGGTCGCCGCGGGCATCTTCCTTGTGGCGAGGATGTATCCCCTCTTCGAGGCGGCGCCCTATGCGCTGGCTGTGGTGGCCATCGTGGGCACTGTCACGCTCTTCATGGCCGCGACCATCGCGCTCACCGTGTTCGACATCAAGGGCGTCCTCGCGTACTCGACCATCTCCCAGCTGGGGTACATGATGCTTGGCCTCGGTGCGGGAAGCCTCACCGCGGGGATGTTCCACCTCATGACGCACGCCTTCTTCAAGGCCCTGCTCTTCCTCGGCGCGGGAAGTGTCATCCACGCAGTGCACACCCAGGACCTGCGCGAGATGGGCGGGCTGCGGAAGGACATGCCGCTGACCTTCTGGACCTTCCTCATCGCGACGCTCGCGCTCGCGGGCATCTTCCCGCTCGCGGGATTCTGGAGCAAGGACGAGATACTCCTCGCGGCGTGGCACCACAGCAGGCCCCTGTTCTTCTTGGCGCTCGCGGGCGCCTTTATGACCGCGCTCTACATGTTCCGGCTGGTCTTCCTCTGCTTCTTCGGCGCAGGGAAGAAGCACGGCCACGAGAGCCCGGACAGCATGACCAGGCCGCTGCTCGTCCTCGCCGTCCTCTCGGCTGTCGCGGGTCTCGTCGCCACCCCGCTCTTCGGTAACTGGTTCCAGGTATTCATCCACGGGGCACACGAGGAGCCTTCGGTGTGGCTCATGCTGCTCTCGACCCTGGCCGCGGGCGCCGGTATAGGCGTCGCGTACCTCGCGTACTTCCGCAGGGCAATCAACGTCGCGGTCTTCACCCAGGCCATCCGGCCGCTGTACGTGCTGGTGAAGAACAAGTACTACGTCGACGAGGTCGTGGACCTTGTCTTCGTGAAAGGCAGCCTCCTGCTCGGCAGGGTGCTCGCCTGGCTGGACCATTCCCTGGTGGACGGGGCGGTCAACGCCGTCGCCTCCGTCGCGAGACTAGTATCCAAGGCGGCCGCATTGATAGACACGTACCTGATTGACGGGGCGGTGAACTTCGCGGGATGGCTGACCCGCGCGCTGTCTCGCGTGAGCGGGCTCTTCGACCTCTACGTGGTGGATGGAGCGGTCAATCTCGGCGCGTGGCTCACGGGAGGATTCAGCTCGCTCCTGCGCGCGACGCAGAGCGGACAGGTGCAGAGCTATGTCATGGTGGTATTCGCCGGACTTGCGGCCATCGCGGTCCTGGTGCTGTTCGGAGGGATGATATGATGGAAGGTGAGGTACTATGACCCTGAGTGCGATGCTGTTCCTGCCCCTGGCAGGGGCGTTCGTGGTGGCGATGCTGAAGCGTGAGCGGGACATCAAGTTCACCGCCCTTGCCGCGTCCGGCGCGACGCTGCTCCTCGCGCTGTTCGCCTGGCTGCGCTTCGTACCCGGAGGGCTGAACTTTGAGGAGCAGTACACCTGGATTCCGCAGATAGGCGTGTCCTACCATCTTGGCGTCGATGGCATCTCCCTCCCCCTGGTGTTCCTCACCGCGCTATTGGGATTCCTGGTGATGCTGTATAGCTGGAAGCAGAAGGAGCGTGTCAAGGAGTACTTCCTGTACTTCCTCGTGCTGGAGATGGGCATGCTGGGCGTCTTCCTCGCCCTCGACCTCTTCCTGTTCTTCATCTTCTGGGAAGTCTCCCTGGTGCCGATGTACTTCATCATCGGCATCTGGGGCGGTCCCCGCAAGGACTACGCTGCCATCAAGTTCTTCATGTACACCCTCGCTGGCAGCGTGGCGCTGCTCCTGGGGATTTTCATCATCTACTTCAAGGCTTCGCCGCACACCCTTGATATCCCGCTGCTCGTGAAGCTGTCCCCGCTCGCGGGAAGCCTGCCGCTCGCAGGGCTGGTGTTCTGGCTGTTGTTCGTCGGTTTTGCGGTCAAGGTCCCGAGCTTCCCCTTCCACACCTGGCTTCCTGACGCGCATGTCGAGGCCCCCACCGGAGGGAGCGTCATCCTCGCGGGCGTGCTCCTGAAGATGGGCGGCTATGGTTTCATCCGGGTGGTGCTGCCCATCCTTCCCGAGGCCTCGCGCCAGTGGGCGTGGGCGGTGGCCATCCTTGCGGTCATCTCCATCGTCTACGGCGCCCTGGTGGCGATGGCCCAGAGCGACTTCAAGAAGCTCGTCGCGTACAGCAGCGTGAGCCACATGGGCTATGTCATGCTGGGAGTGAGCAGCGCCATGGCGCTCTCTTCTCCGGAGATGCTTCGCTCTGGCGTCACCGCCCTGAACGGGGCGGTGCTGCAGATGTTCAACCACGGCATCATCACGGGAGCGTTGTTCTTCCTTGTCGGCATCATCTATGAGCGGACGCACAACCGCGACCTGAACAAGTTCGGCGGCCTCGACCAGAAAGTGCCTCTCTACGCCGCGGTCATGACGGTGGTGGGCTTCGCCGCGCTTGGGCTGCCGGGACTGAACGGCTTCGTCGGCGAATTCCTCGTCTTCCTCGGGAGCTACGGCATCCAGCCGCTGTTCACCGCGATAGGGCTGCTGGGTATCATCATCGGAGCTGCCTACATGCTGTGGACCCTGCAGCGGATGCTGCTCGGGAAGCCGCGCGTTGAGTACCCGCATCTCGAGGACATGGATGTCCGCGAGCTTGTGGTGCTGGCGGTGCTGGTTGCGGTGATGTTCATGGTCGGCCTCTATCCCGCGCCCATCCTGGACATCATCAACAGCGGCACACTCGCCATCCTGGGAGGCTGAGGATGTTTGCGCTGCTTCCGGAGCTGGCGGTCCTCGCGCTCGCCTTGGCAGTGCTCCTTGGGGACCTCCTGAGGAAAGGGCGTGCGCGCGAGCTTGCATGGCTCTCGGTCGCTGGACTCGCGGGCGCGTTCCTCCTCACCCTGCGCACCACGTATGGGACGCTGTTCACCGAGACCCTGGTGGCAGACGCGTTCGGCGTGGTGCTCAAGCAGCTCTTCCTCGCCGGAACGGCAGTGGTCATCCTCCTCTCCATGCGGGAGATGGAGCGCTTCGCGTGGAAGGCCGAGTACCTCTCCCTGGTGCTCTTCGTCTGCGCGGGGATGATGCTCATGGTATCCGCGAACGAGCTCATCACCCTGTACGTCGCGCTGGAGATTGTGACCATCACCCTGTTCATCCTCACGGCGTACCGGAAGCGCGACGCGCTCTCCGTCGAAGCCGGCCTGAAGCTGTATGTTCAGGGCTTCGCATCGAGCGGCATCCTGCTCTACGGTCTCAGCTTGCTCTATGGAGCGACGAACACCACCTATCTGCCGGCCATCGCCCAGGCCCTGGCCAGGGGGAGCCCCACTGCGACCCTGCTCCTCGGCGCGGTCATGGTCCTCGCGGGCTTCGGCTTCAAGCTCAGTATAGTGCCCTTCCATATGTGGGTGCCGGACGTGTACCAGGGCGCTCCGACGCCAATCACCGCATTTCTCTCGGTGGGCAGCAAGGCGGCGGGATTCGCGGTCGCGATGCGCGTGCTCGTCCTTGCGCTCGGTTCCCTGCAGGGCCATCTGATTGTGGTGCTGGGCGCCCTCGCCGTGGTGACCATGTTCCTTGGCAACCTGCTTGCCATCTCCCAGAACAATGTCAAGCGCCTGCTCGCCTATTCCACCATCGCCCACGTGGGGTACATGCTCCTCGCGCTGGTCATGAGCCCCAAGGTCGGTGCGGCTTCCCTGCTCTTCTACCTTGCGGTGTACACCTTCGCGAACCTCCTGGCGTTCGCGGTGCTCATCGCGCTTTCCGACGCCGGAGGCGGGGAGGATATCTCCGCCTTCTCGGGCCTCGTGACGCGGAGTCCCTGGCTTGCGGTCGCGATGGTCGCGGCCCTGCTTTCCCTTGGGGGTATACCTCCGGTCGCGGGCTTCGTGGGCAAGTTCTACCTCTTCGCGAACGCGGTGCGCGAGGGGTTCCTGCTTCTTGCGCTCGCGGGCGTGGTGAACACCATCATCTCGATGTACTACTACCTGCGCATCGTCCGCGAGATGTTCATCGTCAAGTCTGCTGCGCCTGCAGTCTTGCCTAGCTTCGCACTGAAAGTCGCGGTCGCGCTCTGCCTTGCGGCCATCGTCTTCTTCGGGCTCTATCCTGCGCCCCTGCTCCGCTCGGTGGAATACGCCGCGGCGCTCCTCGTCCGATGACCCGCGACATCAGGAAGCTGTCCGCCGAAGTAGGGGCGCTGTGCCGCTCCATTCCAGGCTTCGCGGGCATCATCGTCGGGGAGAGCTTCACGGGAGGCGCGTTGCTCAGTGCCCTCATCGCGGAGCCCGGCGCGTCTGACTATGTCATAGGGGGAGTGGTGTTCTACCGGCCCGAGCTCAAACGCGCCCTCGGTCTCGGAGCGCCGTCGGTGAGCCCTCGCTTCGCTCGGGAGAGCGCGAGGACCCTGCGGCGCGGCCCCGGCATCGGCAAGAGGCCGGTCATCGCCGTCACCACAACGGGATATGCCGGGCCCGGAGGCAGGGAAGGGCTTTTCTACATCGGCATCGCGACCGCTAAGGGAGAGAGCAGCCATCGCTTCCTCATCCACGCAGCGGGAAGCGACAGGAGGCGGAGAGAGGCCATTCGTGCCGCAGGGGTGGAGAAGGCCTTGACGCTGGTGCTCAGGGAGCTGAGCCGGCCGGCCAAGAGAACGCCTCGGCCGCACTGACGTGCGCGTATAGGATTGTCGGCCGTTGTGGCTGAATTCCTGAGCAATTCGGCCGCCACCGGACGATTCTGAGCTTTGGCGGCAAAAAGATAATAAGCTTGTGCCTCCCCGACAGAACATGCTCCATGCGCACAGCCCGCACTCGCATGACGGCCATGCTCATGGGTCTCATCGCGAAGCAGAGCGGGGCAGGCTGCTGCTGGTCATGGCCCTCACCGGCGTGATGATGCTCGTGGAGCTGGTGTTCGGCTGGCTGACGAACAGTCTCGCACTCATCGGCGACGCCGGCCACATGCTGACGCATTTCGCCGCCCTCTCGGTGACCTTCCTCGCGATTCTCCTCGCTGCTCGGCCCTTGACGAAGGAGCGCACGTACGGGCTGTACCGGGCGGAGATACTCGCCGCGCTCTTCAACGGAGTCTTCGTCCTGCTCATCACCCTGTACATCTTCTACGAGGCGTACCTGCGATTCAGGGCACCGGTGGGCATACGCACAGGTGAGATGCTTGCCGTAGCGGCGGTTGGCCTGGTGGTGAACCTCGCTGCCGCCGGAATCCTCTGGGGCGCGAGCAGGGAAGACCTGAATGTGAAGTCCGCGTTCGTGCATCTCATAGGGGATACGCTCTCCTCGGTAGGCATCATCGCCGCGGGAATCGCCATCCATTTCACCGGCTGGAGCTTCCTCGACCCCCTCGTGGCAGTCATCCTTGGCGTCGTGATCCTGTTCTGGGGCTACCAACTCATCAGGGATTCGGTGCACGTCCTCCTGGAGTCGGTGCCGAAGGACATCAGCGTGGAGCAGCTGAAGCGGTGCGTGCTCGCGGACGCCCCGGCCATCCGGGACCTGCACGACATCCATGTCTGGCAGATCACTTCCGGGATGTACGCGATGACCGCCCATGCCGTCGTCGATGACATGAAGCTGAGCAGGAGCATGCACGTGCTCGGAGAGATACGGAGTTGCATGCAGAGGCATTTCGGCATCACCCACGTCAACATCCAGTTCGAGCCGCCAGGGCAGGAGGAGCACCGGCACTCATGACAAAGATTCTTGTCACCGGAGCCACTGGATTCATTGGCAGGCATCTCATCCCTGCCCTTCTGGAGCGCGGGCACGAGGTGACCGCCATGGTGCGGCCTGGCGCCGGGACCGGCCGCAAGGACGCCGCGCTCCGGAGGTTCGCTGAGCTTGATGGGAAGCTCTCCCTGGTGGAGGGGGACGTATTCGACGGAGCCGCCCTGGAGAAAGCGTGCAAGGACATCGCGAGCGTCGCCCATCTGGTGGGTATCATCAAGGAGCATGGCGCGATGACCTTCGAGCGCATCCATGCAGAGGGGACAAAAAACGTGGTGAGCGCCGCGAAGCGGGCCGGCGTGAAGCGCATTATGCATGTCAGCGCGCTCGGCGCCTCTCCGCGCTCGAAGAGCAGGTACCATACCAGCAAGTTCGAGGGAGAACTCATCGTGAAGCAGAGCGGCCTTCCCTATGCCATCCTGCGGCCGGGAATCGTGCTGGGCCGGGAAGACCAGTTCGCCAATCTCTTCGCGCGGAGCATGGCCCGCGTGCCCGTGCAGCCGGTTCCCCCCCTCTTTCGCAGGGCGATGCTCCAGCCGGTGCACATCGATGACCTCGTGCGCTGCATGGTCCTTGCGCTGGAGGGGAAAGGCGTGGGGGAGGTGCATCATATCTGCGGTCCGGAAGCGGTGTCGCTGGAGCGCTTCATCCGGCTCATCGCCGAGATTGGGCATCGACACCTTGTGCGGCTGCCCTGCCCTGATGGGCTGTTCAGGTTGCTCGCCCTCCTGCTCGGGAAGCTCACCTCGCTCCCCCTAGGCAAGGACCAGCTGGCGATGCTGGAGGAAACCGCTCCCGCAGACCATCTCCCTGCGGAGAAAGCCTTCGGCGTGAAGTTCCTGCCCTGCGAGGAGGCGCTGCGGCGCACCCTCATGGTTCCGCTCTGACAAAAGGCTTTTAATGACGGTAAGCGGCTACATCTTCTCGCCATGTCCACTACGCCAGAACCTGCCATGAAGGTGCTTCTCGAGCGCGGCAGCAGCGTCGCGTGGCGCGGCGCCTCAACGCTGGGTTCTTCTGCCCTGCAGGTGCTCTCGGCCGGGATGTCTCCCGAGAAGGAGAAGCTCCTGCGCTACAAGGCATCCTACCTGAGCGGCGTCGCCCTCACCAAACCCCGAGGTATCTCTCTCGAGCTCTCGACGGCATGCAACCTCCACTGTAAAATCTGTCATCAGTGGAAGGACAACCGGGAGAAGCAGGCTCTGGACGAGCATGATGTCAAGGGCATCATCGATGACATCGCAGCGCACTTTCCCCACGCAGTTCTGGAATTCTCGGGCCAGGAGCCGACCATGAACGCCCCGCTCCTCTTCTTCGCGCTGGAATACGCCCAGCAGAAGGGGGTGCAGACCGCGCTCAACACCAACGGGATGGTGGTCGACAGGGCCTTCGCGGAGCGCCTCGTCGCGGCGGAGCCGCACCATATCTCCGTCTCCCTGGACGGCGTCCATGCGCAGACGCACGATTACCTGCGGCACATGCGGGGCTCGCACGCCAAGGTCGTCCGCGCGGTGCAGTCCCTGGTTGCCGCGAAGGAGTCCATGCGCAGCCGGAGTGCGGTGGCTGTCACCACGGTGCTCTGCGACACCAACCTCGAGGAGATGCCGGAGATGCACGCCTTCGCGGCCTCGCTTGGCGCCGAAAGCCTCAACTACAACGCTTTCGTGTTGGACAACAGCTACTTCCTCGCTCCGCGCGAGCGCTATGAGGAGTGCGAGTTCTGGGTGAAAGAGCAGCGCCTGCCTGTCCTCGAAGGCGTCGTGCAGGACATCCTGGCGCTCAAGGAGGCAGGAGCGAGGCCGGCCATCACCAACGATGCGAGGCAACTGCGCAACTTCCCCGAGTATTTCCGGAACAAGGCGAACTTCTCCAAAGGCAAATGCCTCGCGGGCTACAACTACTTCCACATCCACAAGCTCGGAGACGTCACGGTCTGCGGAAAGGGCCCCTTCCTCAACGTGAAGCAGTACCCCCTGCACGAGATATGGCACAGCTACTCCTACTATCGCACGCGGCAGCTCATCAAGCAGTGCGATGTCCCCTGCCTGAACAACTGTTTCACCCTCCTCTGACCATGGCACAGCTCGCTCTCCGGCACCGGATGGAGCACCTCCTCGCGGACGTGAGGCCCGAGTGGGTGAGGCCGAGCAGCATCCACCTCTCGGTCACGTGGAAGTGCAATCTCAACTGCCTGCACTGCGACATCCCGGTGACGGGCCAGCGCGAGCGTCCGCTGCTCACGCAGGAGCAGATATGCGAGTACCTCATACAGCTCAAGGAATGGCTGGGGCCGTACCAGTTCAACATCGCCGGCGGAGAGCCCTTCATCCGGAGCGACATGCTGGACATCATCGAGTTTGCCACGAGAAAGGGCATCAAGGTCAACCTCACCACGAACGGCATGCTGCTCGACGAGGAGAAGGCCCGCAGGCTGGAGCGCAGCGGCATCAACTCCCTGAACATTTCGCTGGATTCTCTCACGCCGGAGATACATGACCGCACCAGGAACCATCCGGGATGCCACAGCAGGGTCATGGCGGTCATCGAGCGCCTCAACCGGCCCAGGGATTACTGCCTGGTGCTCTCGACCATCGTCATGGGCCCGAATCTTCAGGAGCTCGTTCCGCTCGCTGACTGGGTGGAGTCGCGGGGCCTCAACGGCATCATCTACCAGCCGTTGTTCTCTACCTTCGGACGTCCGTATCGGCCGGACTGGTGGAGAGGCAACGAATTGTTTCCGAAGGACCTCGCGGAGGTGGACCGCGTGCTCGACGCGCTGATTGCGGGCCGCAGGGACGGCTCTGCCACGGTGAACGGTGTGGAGCAGCTGGAAGCCATGCGGTTCCATTTTCACAATCCCGCAGCTGCCGCGCTGCCGCGCTGCCGCGTCGACGTGAAGAACTTCTCCATCAACGAATATGGAGAAGCCCTGCTCTGTTTCTGGCTTCCGCCTGTCGGGAACATCCTGGAGCAGCGTCCCGAAGAGGTCTGGCGCTCAGTCCTCGCGCACCAGCGGCGGCAGGAGATACGGGACTGCAAGCGGAACTGCTCGCTGCTGAACTGCCATTTCAGCTGAGCAGGGTGAGCAGCTGCTGCGTCGCGTCGTAGAGCGATGTGACGAGGTGGTAGCAGCGGTAGGCGGTATACCCCGCGCACAGGGGGAGGAGAGCGTGGTACGCGATGTCATCCAGCGTGACGCGTTCGGCGTCCGGCATCACGGGTCGTTCGAGAGTGAGCACTTGCGCGCGCCAGTCTTCCATGGCGGCAGGGAGCGTATCCTGCCTTAAAAAGCTGGCGCCGAACGACGGAAGCCATATATAATCAGGCAGCGCCCTTCCCGGGGATGTACGTCCACAGCCTCAATCCTGTCCTGCTCCATCTTGGTCCGCTTGAGATACGCTACTACGGACTGGTGTATGCAGGCGCGTTCCTGGTGATGCTGCACTACCTCGGGAAGCTGGCGGAGCAGGGAAAGCTGGGCATGGGGAAGCAGCGTGCGATGGACTTCGTCACCTGGGTGATGCTGTCCGTGGTGCTCGGCTCCCGCGTCATGCATGTCCTGACGAGGCTGCCGTACTACGTCGCGCATCCCGCAGACATCCTCGCCTTCTGGAACGGAGGCCTTGCGTTCCTTGGCGGGCTGCTCGGCGGCATCGCGACCGCAGCATATCTAGTCAGGCGATGGAAGCTCGACTTCTGGGCCATCGCGGACCGCGTCATCGTCCCGGTGCCCCTCTTCCTCGCGCTCGGCCGCGTGACGAACTTCATCAACGGCGAGCTGCCGGGAAAGCTCGCGAGCGTCCCCTGGGCAGTGCAGTTCCCGGACGCTGTCGGATTCAGGCATCCTTCGGTGCTCTACGAGGCGCTGCTCCTCTTCCTCGCGTTCCTCGCGCTCCTCGTGCTGCAGAGACGGGCGCTGCCCAGGGGTGCGCTGTTCTGGTGGTTCGTGCTGCTCTACGGCTCCCTGCGTTCTGTGACGGAGCTGTTCCGCGAGGTGGACGAGCTCGCGTTCCTCGGGCTGAGCTGGATGCACTTCATCTCGCTCGGCATGATTGTCTTGGGTGCCTGGAAGCTGCAGTCATTGCGGAAATCGCGCGTCACTGCGGCTGGAAAGAGTAAAGTTTGATGCTCAGAAAATGGTGAGGGAGGGTGCGCGCCTCCCCCCGACGGCACCCATCCCCTTGACGGGAGGGAATCTCCTCGCGCTTAAAAGCTTTGTTGCAGACTCGTGATGCCGCAGGAGTTCCGGGTGGTCTCGCGGTCATGCCAGAAAGGGCCAGCATTGCGGCCGCACAAATAGGTGTGAGAAACACGACAAGAAAATAAAAAAAATAAAAAAAAGCCCTTGCGGGCTCTACTGCCTGCTGCTCTTGCCCAGGAGGTACACGACCACCAGGACGAGCACCAGCACGGCGATGATGATCCAGGCGACCGGCAGCTTGCCGGCAGCTCCGAGATCGACCACCTCGCCTGCAGTGCAGGATACCTGGCCCTCAGGGCAGGCCGGCTGCTTCACTCCCGCGGGAGCGAACGGCACGGTCTTGTCCAGGCGGATTTCCCGGTAGTGGCCGTCCAGCAGGTCTTCCTGGCCGACGTACTCGCCGTTCAGCTTCAGGAACTGCCTGACCTCCTGCATGACCTCCTGCTCGGCAGAGGTGCCGTCAGGGTTCGTCACGGTCTGGGTGGTGGCCACCTCGTTGACCTTGTACGGGATGTACTTCACCACGCATCCCGTGCGCTTGTCACCCGGGGTGTCGGCATCCAAGGTGATGGTCATGGCCTCCTGCGAGGGGCCCTCGTCCATCTGGAACTTGGGGCTGATGTACTGGGCTCCGCTGCCCGCACCGACTCCGTAGGTCGAACTCACCACTGCGTCATCCGGACTCCTGCACAGCAGGAAGCCCTCAATGAGGTGGGTGACGTCCGTATTCACGATGTCGAAGATGAGTTCGGCATTCTTCTCTTTCGCTATCCCTGGGTTTGTCCTCTTCAGCTGCACCGACAGCTGCGCCGCGGCTGTGCTCACCATCATGAGAGCAACCACCGCGAACACGAACATTGCTCGCATATCTGCTCACCTCCGCGCATTGCGCGTTCTAGCACCTCCTCTGGGTGAAAACCTATAAAAGACTTCCCTGAAACGATTGTTTCAGAGGCCCCTTTTATTCTAAAATGAATAAACTTAAGTGAACTTATTAATGACCTGGTGCGGTGCTTGCCGGATAACACGGCCGCAATGTCCGCCTGAGATGCGGTCTGCTCACCGCTTCCGGAACTCCCTGCTCACGCCGACAAGGGTGGCGCTGCCCATCCTGGCGGAGGTGACCATGCCCTTCTCCGACAGCCGCTTGACCATCCGCGAGACGGAGGCCTTGCTCAGCCCAGTCACCTTGCTGAGGTGCGCCTGGGTCAGCTCCTTCTTCTCGCCGAGCAGGGCGTCCATCACCGTGCGCTCATGCTGCTCCAAGGCGTCGAGCATGGCCTTCTGCCCGCTGGAGCGCTTCCGGATGTGGTGGTCATATGCCCTGCGCGTGAAGATGGTCAGCAGTGCCACCGCGGCCGCTGCGATGGCCAGCGCCGGCGCGTCCAGCGCCCTCGCCGGCGGTCCGGTGGTGTACGAGACCGTGACCGCCTCCGGGACAGCGTCCTCGAATCTCCAGCCGAGATGAATCCGTCCATCCTCGGTGTACACCACGGGCTCGCCGTCATAGTCATGCAGCATAGCCCCCTTCGGGAAGGCCACGATGGCGCCTGCCGGAGCGCTGAGGCTGCCGAGGGGAAGACGCAGGGTCCACATGCCATCCTTGGTAGTGAGCGCCGCTGTCTGATAGCGCAGCTCAAGCGGATATTGGTCCTCAGAGCGGCCGGGACGCACCACGACGCCATCGGAGAGCACAGCGAATCTCAGGGTGCGCTGGTCATCATGGACGCTGACGAACTGCGGCTCTGGAGCAGGGATGGAGATGGTGTCCTTCCCGACGGTATTTGTGGTAAGAGAAACCCTGATGTCCACGCTGCCCTGGGGCCAGACATCCGCGGAGAGGCTGCTTGCCGCGGCCACGGGAAGCATGGCCAGCGCAAGCAGGAGTACGATGGCTCTCATGGCAGCCCTCCGAGGAACGCTCCGGTATACGGGGCGAGCAGGAGAGAGAGCGCCATCCCCGCGGCGACCGCAGGCATGAAGGGATACGCGCTCCTGCGGAGCAGCACGCCGTAGAATGTTCTGAGAACCACTCTGTCCAGCGCCGCGACCAGTGCGAGGAAAACCAGCCCGCTCATCGGCGCGAGGAGCAGGATTGCCGCGGCGAGGGCGATGATGTCCCCCCAGGCCAGGGTCATGCCCAGGACGCCGGTGCGGCAGGCGAGGCCCAGCAGCACCACGATGGCAGCGCTCGCGACCAGCGAGCCGTCGCCCTGGAGATGCCTCCACAGCGCCGCTGTGGCCCCGATAGCCATCCACACATAGAGGAACGAGCGCGAGGCCTTCATATGCCAGATGTCATCGACTGCTGCGACGGCATATGTTCCCGTAAGAAAGATGGCAATGACCAGAAAGTAATCTGTCACGTTTCTTTCTCCGTCTGGATGATTTTGTCAGGCACGCCATCACGATTCTGGTCATCAGCCGACAGTCGGATGTACGCACTCTGAACTACTCCAGTGATTTCCCCCTTACTGTCACGAAGCTCGCTGCCTTGGAGGAATTCTACGGACAAGTCCTTCCGGATTGCCTCGCCCAATTGGCCAAGTCTACAGTCCCTGAAAAGAATTCCGGCCTGTTCCCCAGGTAAAAGCTCATGCTCCAGATTCAGTTCAGGGCAGCCCGATAGCAGCACTTTTTGGAGGGTCACCTCCTCCAAAGCAACATTGGTCATGATAATAACAACACTCGTTGTTCTGATTGTCTTCTCCATACAGAGTGCATCGCCGAGAGGTTTGCAGGTGGATTCCTTGAGAATTGTTGGTAACTCTTTCGTTAGCCGGGGAGATTCACTCTGCACGATGCCGGCCACCTGGCCTTCCTGTTCGAAACGGGTGCCATCGAGGAGGAAGGTGATGCGCAGCGACGTCCGTGCGTTCTGCCCGAGGGAGCCGAGCGCGCATTCCCAGAAGGTGAGCTTTTCCTGCTGGCCCGGGGCGAGCTCGGTGTTGCCCTCCCAGGGGGAGCAGCCCACGATCTCCGCGCGCTCCAGCACGAGCGCCTCCTTCACGCGGTTCTCCAGGATGAGGGTGGCGCTATGCTGCGCGAGGGAGGCGTCCTCGCAGCGGAGCGCTCCGGGCAGGATGCAGCGTTGCACTTCCATGGTGGTCGGCCTCGTCACATACAGGGCAGCGCCGAAGAACGCCACGGCGCCGAGCAGTGCCACGATGGCGAGAATCGCGATGACCGAGCGCAGGCCGCGGCCAGGCTGCGCCAGCTCTGACGGCAGGGGGCCGCGCGGGGGGAGGAAGGCGGCACCGCATCCCGGGCAGAACTTGTCCCCCGTCTCCAGCTTCGCCCCGCAGTGCATGCAGTGCGTCACCGGAACCTCACCTTGGTGCCGCAGATGGTGCAGAACTTGACCCCGTCGCGCAGGCGGTAGCCGCACTTGGTGCAGAACTTCGCCGCCCGGCCCTGGTCTGAGGCCTTCTGCTTCACCCGCGCCTCGAGCTGCTCGGTGAACTCGAAGTACTCTTCGCCGAAAAGCTCGCTGTCGAACTGGAGGTCGTAGTGCTTCCCAAGCTGGGCGAGCATCTCCTTGGAAGAGGGAGGCTTCGCGGGGTCGAGCTCGTCCTCCAGGTGCGCCAGGACGTGCCTGATGCGCTGCCGCTCGTGCTCCCGCTGCTTCTCCCGTTCCTCTTTCTGGGCGTTCGCCCGCTCCTCCTGGAATATCTGCTGTTCGAGCTGGCGCTTCTTCTCGATGACATACCGGATGGTCGGCGCCGAGAAGAGATAGGCGATGATGAGCACGAACCACAGGAACGCCACCACGATGTACACCATGGGCTTGAGGCGCTTCTTGCAGCTCCCCGCCGGCGCGGAGCAGGTGTTGGTGTGCAATGTCCCATCCCGGGGGCAGCCGCAGTCGCCGCAGCAGTTGTGCAGCGTCTCTCCTGTGGTGCAGACCCCATCCCCGCACTGGATGGCGGTGAGCTCCAGTGGGGTGACGTTCGCGATGCTCCGCTCCTTGCCGGAGACGATGTAGGTCGCACTCGCCCCCACGCTGGTCTGCGCCGCTCCCTCTGAGCGGAGGGTCACGATGACCTTCTCGCGGGCGCGCGCTGCCATCACGCGGGAGAGCTTGCACTGGTTCCCGGAGCAGTCCATGCCGGACAGCACCCCCGAGATGCTCAGCCCGCTGCCGATGTTGAGCGCGAGGTTCAGGTTGACTTCCTCGTTGAGATTGTTGTCCGCGCTCACCGTCACGTCGAACTCGTCCCCGGCGGAGAGCACGCTTCTCGTGGCGGAAAGTACCACGTTCAGCGCGTCTATGCACACCTCGCCGTTGCAGTACCCCCCGGCGCACTGGGCGTCGCATCCACATGCCTGGCTGACGCCTTGGGTGCGCTCGCGCTCGCACTTCCCGGTGGCGATGCACGGGACATAGCCGTCTCTGCAGCCGCAGCGGCCGTCTTGGCAGAGGCGGCTGCCGCAGTCCTCCTTGACACGCGTGATGGGCTCGCTCTCTCCGGAGCAGGAGTTGTACTTGCACACCCCGTGGTGCTGCACTCCTTTTTCGAGCACCCTGCGGTTCGCCGGGTCGCAGACGAACTCGCCGAGGTAGGAATCGCGCGACTCGCAGTTGGCATTGCTGACGCACTCGACGCACCGGCCGTTGTAGCAGTACGCCCCGGTGCAGGGAAAGTCCTCCAGGCAGGTGTCGCAGCTTTCCCCCACGTCCTGCCGGTGGTTGCCGCAGAGGGTCACGCAGCGGCCTGCGGAGCACTCCTCTCCCGAGGGGCAGCCGCAGTCCGCAAAGCAGGTCCCGCAGCTCTCGCTGGAATCGCAGCGGCCGTTGCCGCACCATCCCACGCACTTGTTGGACTCGCATCGCTCAGAGCTGCCGCATTCGCAGTCGAACCAGCAAGTGTTGCACCCCTCGCCCGGGTCGCACTGTCCGTTGCCGCACTTCTCCTGGCACTTCCCGTCGACGCACTCCTGGCTTGCGGAGCAGCCCTGGTACAGCCCTTCCTGGTTGCCGCAGCTGTCGAACCAGTAGACCGCGTTCCCTGCGCATGCCAGGGAGGCCTGGCTGGTGCAGTTCTCCGCGAGGACGGGAAGGGCAAGCAGGCTGAGCACTGCGGCCAGGGCGAGCAGGACACCGTGCGCTCTCATGGGCAAGTCCGGCCGGGGGAGGACGCTATTTAAAGGTTTGGGGAGGGCATTTAAACGCCGCAGGTCCCTTCGCGGCATGCGTTTCGCCCTCATATGCTCCGCGGCGGACCCAGCGGGAATGAACATCCGCAGGGCTCTTCTCCAGCTTTTCCCGTTCGAGGAAAGCGGGTCGTTTGCTGCACATCCCGTGTATCGCGCGGCAATCCGGCCGAACGAAGGGGGCAAAGGAAATCGGCCGGGAGAGGCCACGCTCATCACCCTGCCCGGCGAGACGATTCACGCGGAGCACCTCGATCGCGAGCTGGACGCCGCCGGGCTGAAAGCGGAGGTCATGGTCTTCTGCACCAGGCACCTCGCACAGTCCGGTATCCCCACGCTCACCTGCCACGTTCCGGGAAACTGGGGCAGCGCGGAGATGGGCGGGGCTCCCCGGCAGCTCTGCTGCGCTCCTGTCGCGCCGCTCAGGGCCGTGTACCACGAGCTGCGCAGAGAAGCGACATCGCTCGGGTGGACCATGTCGCTTGAGGCGACGCACCACGGCCCGGCCCTGGA
This sequence comes from Candidatus Woesearchaeota archaeon, assembly GCA_018302335.1. Taxonomy (GTDB): domain Archaea; phylum Nanobdellota; class Nanobdellia; order Woesearchaeales; family JAGVZT01; genus JAGVZT01. Next base: position 26,539 of record JAGVZT010000042.1, read on the forward strand.
CACTCCCGCGCTCTTCGCCGAGATAGGGAGCGGAGCGGCGCAATGGGGCGTCCCTGCGGCCGGCGACGCCGTGGCACGCGCGGTCATGGCAGCCCTGGAAAGCGGCCGGTCTGTGCCGAAAGCCTTTGTGGTGCTGGGAGGGGGGCACTACTCGCATTACGCGGAGAAGCTCATGTCTGACTCCGCGGCCAGCCATATCTGTCCCAAGCATGCCCTCGCCGCGCTGGACGAGGAGATGCTCCGCCAGTCGCTCACGCGCACGGAATGCGAGGAGAAGTCCGTGCTGCTCGACTGGAAAGGTCTCGGCGGGGAGAAGCGGCGCATCCTTGACCTGCTCGCATCGTCGGGATTCTCCTACGAGCGCTCGGATACCTTCTTCTGAGTGCGGAGAATGCGTACATTCCCACCGAAACGTTTATTAGGCGAGGTCCGGATACATAATCCATTAGGAGGTCAGGATGAATTTCTTCGATTCTCTGGAGCACTTGGAACCCCGATGCCGGTGCGGCACTGTCATCGCGTGGGGCGCATCGACGCGCTTCGACGAGCAGAAGGGTTCGCACGTGTGCCTGAGCTGCGGGACCGTGCTTTAGGAATCCCGATCCATCACTATGCGGTGGCGGCTCTCCGGCCGGATATACAGGTCGTCGCCGAGGCGCAGCCCGAGAAACTTCACAAGCCGCTTGTTGATCACCACCGCGACAGAGGTCCCCACCCGGGTGACCCTCGCCTTTGCCTCGAGACCCCAGAGCCCCTTTCGCTTCGCCTCCGCATTGATGTCCATCGCCGTCTCTTCGGAGAAGACCTCCTCGCCGCAGCGCGAGCAGACCTCCGCAGGATAGAGACCCACGGTCTCCCCATAGAGGGAGAACCGCACTTTCCTCCGGATGACTCTCCCTCCGCATTCTTCGCATACGCGCCCCATCTTACTCCACATAGACCGTCTTTATCTTATACACGCCCTCTCCCGCCTTGCGGTACGCAACCTTCAGGTAGGTGTACGACGCGAGCAGACCGTCGGCCTGCCGGACCTTTGCTCCCCGCCTGACCGCCTCCCTCACCTGGGGGATGGAAATCCCGAGCATGGCCATCTTCTCCAGCGCATGCCTGGTGAACACGAAGCGTTGCTCAGGCATCAACCATTATAATGAGTACTAATCTATAAATCTTTGGTTCTGCGCTCTCTCGCAACCAACTCATCGAGGCCGGACTCCTCGACGGCATGCTCCAGCATCTGTCTCATTTCCCGCCCCTCCGCCGCAGCGCGTCCTCCATCACGTCGCTCTTGAATCCGGAGAGGCCGCCAGCCACTTTCTCTCCCACCTTGTAGAGCGCGTACGCGGGGAGCATCAGCAGGCTGGGAACCGGCTCCGGATACGGGGGCGTCGCCACCATCAACCGTATCAGAACCTCACTTGCTCCCACCGCACAGGGAATGGCCCAATAAACGGGGTACTGCTGGAACGCGGCATAGCTGAGGTATCCCCATGCTGCCGCGGTAAGCGCGAGATTCACCAGGGTGGCTTTCTCCGCATCGAAGCCCCGCACTTTATTCTCCAGCCGTATCTGCTCCCCTGCGGGGAAGCCGCCCGCGACGCAGTAGAGCGCGGCGAGCTTCGCGGTCTTCCCGGCCCAGGACAGTGCGCGCTTCCCGCGCTCGTAGAGCTGGGCGCCGAAGGCCTCGAGCACATACGGCAGCAGCGGCTCCTCCTTAGGGAGCGCGGTCAGTGATTCGTCCAGTGACTCGTCAAGCACATCATCCAGAGACTGCTTCATCGTTTTCCCCCCGCGCGTTGCTGCGCGCGTTCGCGCACTCCCCCGACGTATTCCCGCGCCTTGCCGACGGCCCACTCTCCCGCGCGATAGGGCAGCAGCAGGGACCACACCACCGGATCGCCGCCGACGGTGCGGTAGTTCTCGTCCGCGCCGTACATGGCGTCCACGGAACCTCCAGCATCTGCGCAGAGGAGGCGGCCGAAGCCGACAAAGAGACCGCAGAGGGCGCCGACCGCGAATCCCGCTCCTCTGTATGGCTCCAGGAGCAGGGTGTCTGCTCTGTATCCCACGATGCCGTAGAGCAGCGGGCTGAAGACGACGGCGCTGGCAGCAGTCGCCGTCTCCGCGTCATACCAGGAGAAGCGCGACTCGAGCTTCAGCTGCCATCGCATCGGGAGCATGCCGGTCGCTCCCTGGAAAAGCCATCTCCCCGCTGCGCCGAACGCTCCGCCGACATCGTCCGCGAGCACCGCGAGATAGTCGCCGGCGGCAACGTGTTCAGCGGGAAGCTCCACCTCGTCAAGCTCCGCAGCGAGCTGCTCTTCGAGAGACTGCTTCATCGCTTCCGCCTCGGATCCTTCCCACCCATCCTGCTGCGGGCGCGGTCGCGGACATCCGCGGCGTACTCCTCGACCGTGCCTCGCGCTGCGTCCCAGTGCGTTCTCCCGGCGCGGTACAGCGCGGCACCGGCGGACACGAGCGGGTCGCCGGCCGCGCAGCAGAGGAGGCCGCCTACACCCACAACGAACGCTCCCCACGCCCATGCGGGAACATCGCCCGAAGGGATGTCCCAGTACGGTCGCGTGACCACAAAGCCGGTCCAGTAGTAGAGCGGCGCCATCAGCAGGCTGTTCAGCGCAGTGGCATGGGTAGGGTGGTAGTCCTTGAGTTTTCGTTCCAGTTTTTCCTGTGTCTCTGCAGGAAGGGACCCGTAGACGGCAGAGCGGAGGGCCTTCAGCGGCAGCCTCGTCGCCCTGCGCACCACTCCGGACGCGCCTCGCGCGAAGTCCTCGAGCACGGTCGAAAGAACGTAATAGGCGTACGGCCGTTCCTTCGGAAACTCCACGTCCTCGTCGAGGTCCACGGCATCGAGCTGCTCTTCCAGCGTCTGCTTCATTGTTTCCCCTCCCGCCTGCGCCTGGCCTCGGCCACGATGTCCGCGCCTGCTTTCCGCAGGCCCTTCGCTCCCTCGTACAGGGCGTACAGCGGCTTTCCCAGCAGCGAGCCTGCGGCATCCTCAGTCACGCCTATCATCATCATCCGCCCTATAGTGTCCACAACGCCCAGGATGCCCAGGCCGAACGTGAGCGCCGTGGCGCCGTAGCCCGGATGCTCCATCATATGCTGGGCCGCAGCGTACGTCGCCGCGCTGTACGCGGGGATGAGCAGCAGGGTGTTCACGAAGGAGGCGAGGGTCGGATGATACTCATGTCCCGAGTTCCAGCCGTTCTTGCGCTCTATCTCATACTGCGCCGACGCCGGAAGGAATCCTCCGACGAGGTGGAGCCCGACCGTCTTTCCCGCTCGCAAGAGGCTCTCCGCGATGTACTGGCCAGCGCCGTACAGCCGCTCCCCGAAGACCTCGAGGACATAGCGGCCGAGCGGCTCCCTCTTCTCGGTCGGGAGAGCGACATCCTCATCGAGGTCGCTGACAAGCTCTTCAAGCTGCTGTTTCATTTCCGGTCCCTCTCCCGCAGCACGCGGGCGTCGACGCCGCTGAGGTAGTCCCTCGCCCGGTCGAGGGCCCACTCCGCGCCGCGGACCGGCTGCCAGAGCAGCCATCCCGGAAGAGAGGCCTGGCCATGCTCGGATTTTCCCGTGCGGGTGGCAAGCTCATAGATGCCGTACAGCGCGAGAAAACCTGTCCCCACCAGGGAGAGCGTGCCCCCTACAAGGGGGGTGTCCGTCCGCAGAGAATACCGGCCAAGTTCGTAGACCGCAGCGCCGTACAGCGGAGCGGTGACGAGGTTGCTCAATCGTGTGGCGCTGCCAGGATGGTACCACGAGAAGCGCCGGTGGATGCTGTCCTGCACCTCCTCCGGCAGGTGGCCCGCCAGAAGGTAGACGGGAGCGCGGAGCGCGGCCCCTCCGACCTTCTTTCCGAGCGAGAGCATGTCCCCGGCGATGACACCGATGCGGTCGTAGAGCGAGATGCGCTCTGTTGGCAGCGCGAGGTCATCATCCAGCGCAATGCTCTCCAGATTCTTCTGATTCTGTGTCATCATGCATCCCCTTTGCTGTTCAGCCGCGTCTGGGTTCGCTCCTTGATGTTGAGGACATACTTCGCGGGCATGGAAAGCAGCCCGAAGAGCGGGTCAGCTGCGGCGAACGCCTTCCCCTCTTCCACGCGTCCTTCCGCAAACGCATGGCGGAAAACTCCCTCAAATCCGGCGACCAGGGCGCCCGCGAAGGCCCCCTCAAGGGCGCTTCCCTGCCCGACGGTTTCCAGGTAGGGTCCCAGCAGCTGCGCCCCCGCATACGTGTACAGCGCCGGCTTCACGAGCCAGATGCTGAGTTTCGTGCCCATCTCGGGACGGTAGACCTGCCGGCCGCCGACATGAAAGTGCTCCCCGAGCCACTCTTGTGCACCGGCGGGAAGGCATCCCATGACTGCGTAGGACGCGGCGCAGAACGGCAGCGCGAGCGCGCCGCCCGCAATGGTCCCCATGGTTTTCGCAGCGCGGTACAGGTCCTGCCCGAAGGTGCGCAGGTATTCTCCGAACGGGACGCGCTCCTGAGGGAACTCCAGGTCCGGTGCGTCTTCCAGCATCTGCTCAAGCTTTTGCATCGTCGTCCTCCTGTGAGAGTCTCGTGAGCGCGCGCTCCCGCAGCGCAGCGCGATAATCCCCCATTCTCCCGGCCGCTCCGGAGAGGCCTTTCCCCACTTGGCCCGCGGTCCACGCCGCTCCGCGGTAGCCGAGATACGCGATGCCCGACAGCGTCCCGAGGATGGGCTCTCCCGCTATGTTGCCCTGCGTGACCTGGCTCATCCACCATACGCGCGCCCCTCCCTCGGCGAGGAGGCCGGCGAGCGCGCCGGCGACGCCCCACCAGGGGTTGTATCCCGCGTTGCCGGCCAGATAGGCGGTGAGCGCCCCGTAGAAGAGCGGCTTCGTCACGACCAGATTCGCCCAGGTCGCCACCTCCGCAGAGTAGATCTTTTTCGAGTCCGGATGTTCCTCCAGCCGGTGCTGGAGCGAAGCGGAAAGCCCTCCGCCGACCAGGTGCAGCGCGGCGAGGCCGCAGAAGCGCGCCGTGCCCTTCACAGCGTTATAGGCCGCGCGATAGGTATCCTCCGCGAGAATTCCCAGCTCCGTCTTCCAGACGCCGCGCTCTTCCGGCATCGCGTCATCCAGCTCCATGTCATCCAATACCGCTTCATCAAGTGTCTGTCTCATCCCTTCTGCCTCCGCAGCGCCTCGTCCCGCACATGGGACGCGTAGTCCGTGAGCGCCTCCCTGCGGCGCGGAAGCCCTTCGCGGCGAAACCGACCGGCTGCCAGAGGAGCCAGCCGGGCAGGGATGCGACAGGTCGCTCTCTCGCCTCCTGCACGCGGACGCATCCTTCTCCAATGGCATAGACGCCCGCAAGAAAACCGTACGCCAGCGTCCCCTCAAAGCTCCGTGTGCTCTCCCAGATGCGGAGGCCTCCGTACACTGCGAGGGCGGGGATGGTGACGATGGCGCTCGCAGCGGTGGCAATCCTTGGATTGTACCAGGAAAGTCGCTTCTCGAGCGAGCGCTGCACATTCCCCGGGAGGCAGCCCGCGAGGAGGTGGAGCGGGGCGGCGAGCACGGCCTTC
>JAGVZT010000059.1 GCA_018302335.1 Candidatus Woesearchaeota archaeon
CCGGAGACATGGCCAATTGCGTAGATCATGACCAGCAGCGCCAGCCCGTGCGCCAGCGCGATGCCTCCAAGTCCCAGTTTTCCGCCGGTGGAGCCGTCCATCAGGATGCTCCCAGCTCCGATGAAGACCAGCGCGAAGGTTGCGATGAACTCTGCGACGAATGCGGGATATTCCACATGCACCACCCCCGCGGCGATGGACTCAGCCTGTTTATAAAACCTCCCGGCGGAAGGGCCTCGCAGAAAGTAGTCATCGGTCGCACTGCCGCAGAATATCCGAGTTGTCTCGCCGGAATGCCGGGTATCCTCAACAACGCGGCCGCATCTGATGGCTATTTATGGGCGGCCGCCGCAAAGTTTAAGGGGCACCGCAGCGCAGAGCAGGCATGGTCCGGCGCTTTTCCGATCTGCTGCGCGCTCTCGTGCCTCCGGACAGCGAGACCAGGGCGAAGCTCGGCAAGGCGCGTGGGATGGTCCCTGCGCCCCTGGCCGGCCGCATCGAGCGCCTCGTCCGCGCGCGCCGCGCCAAGCTCGGCTTCACGCGCATCCCCTACCCCATCCCGAGCGGCATCGACGCCGCTCCGGAGATGGTCTCCCTTTCCACCGATGATGTCACCACGCGCGAAGAGGTCGGCGAGGTGAACAGTGCCTGCCTGGAACATGCCCGCAGGGCGCTCTTCCGGGCCATCGCCGCGAGGCCGGAGCTGTTCCGGGACAGCATCGCCCCTGGCATCATCGGCTTCCCCGTGGTGAAGGAGGCGCTGGCGCTCCAGCTCTTCGCAGAGGAGCCGGTGCATGTCCTGCTCATCGGAGACCCAGGCACAGGGAAGACCGTGCTCCTCCAGGGAGCCTCTGAACTGCATCCCATCTCCTCGTTCGGGCTGGGCAGCGGGACGAGTGGCGCCGGGCTGGCCGTCACCGTGAAGGGCAACGACATCAGGCCTGGACTGCTGTCCCTCGCGGACAAGGGCCTGTGCTGCATTGACGAGCTGAACCTCATGGCGAAGGAGGACCGCGCCCCGCTGTATTCCGCGATGGAGAAAGGCTTCTTCACCTATGACAAGGCAGGCCACCATTTCCGGTTCGACGCGAGAGTCCGCCTGCTCGCGACCGCGAATCCCGCGAAGACGAAGTTCACCGGGCGCACTCCAGAGGAGCTGCGCGCGGAGCTGCCGTTCGATGCCGCGCTGCTCTCGAGGTTCCATCTCCTGTTCATCATGCGCAAGCCGGGAAAGGAGGAATTCCTGGAGATAACCAGGAGGATGGTCAAGGGCGCCTCGGCGAAACCTCCCCTGGACGCGGGCCTCGCGAGGGACTATGTGAAACACGCCGCTGTCCTGAAGGTTGAGCTGCCTGCCGGACTTGAAAAGGACATCTCCGCCCTCGCAGAGAGCCTCAAGGAGCGGGAGGCGACGTTCATCCAGGAAGTCTCCCCCCGGACCATCGTGGGGCTCATACGCCTCGCGAAGGCCTCGGCGCGCATGGAACTGCGCGGCGCGGTGGAGAAGCGGGATATCGAGCGCGCCAGGGACGTGCTGCTCTCGTCGCTCACGGCGTAGGCCGACAAGACCGTCCTGCGGCCGCAGTGCCGAGGGATATCTGCATGGTCTCGCCGGCATGCCGATGATTACCAGCAGCGCGGCCGACCTGTGCTCTAGCACTTTTTATGCGGCCGACGGCACATTTTATATATCCCCGCAACCACACCCTACGGATGAAACCAGGAGTGTCGCTGCTCTTCTCGATGCTCGTCGGCGGCTCCATTCTGGCCCTGGTCCTCGCGCTGGTGGGAATCCCGGACATCCTTGCGACGCTCTCTTCAATGGACCTCAAGTTCCTGGTCGCGATGTTCCTCATCGCCCTGCTGGGGAGGTTCCTCATCGCCTACCGCTGGAGCTGCATCCTGGAGGCTATGGGCCACCATGTGCCCCTGCTGAATCTCCTCTGGTACTACTTCACCGGGTTCACCTTCGGCTATGTCCTCCCCTCGGCGCAGATGGGCGGCGAACCGGTGCGCGCGGCGCTGCTCAAGCGGCATGATGTCCCCATCGCCACCGCGCTGTCCTCTGTGGTGATTGACGCCTCGCTCGGCTTCACCACGACGCTGGTCCTGGGCAGCGCGGGACTGGTCATCATGCTCCTGACGGTGTCGCTGAGCCTCAAGCTGCGCGCCCTGCTTCTCCTCGTGGCCGCCCTCCTTGCCGCCCTCCTTGTGGTGTACTACAGCAGGATACTCTCCGGGAAGCCGGTGTTCGCCCCCCTCTTCCGTTTCCTCGGCTTTGGGAGGCGCATCTACCTGCTGCGCAAGATTGCCCAGATGGAGGAGAAGGTCATCACCTTCTTCCATGACAAGCGGAACGCCCTTGCGGAAGTCATGCTTCTCTCCGCCGTTGGCATGGCAGCCCTGTTCATGGAGATGTGGCTTGCCCTCGCCGTCATCGGCCATCAGGCGACCATGCTGGAGATAGTGGCCGTGCTCACCGGCCTCTCCCTCGCCTACCTCGTGCCGATTCCGGGCTCCATGGGGGTGCAGGAGGCAGCTCAGGCCACTGCCGCTGCAGCCATGAAGGTGGCAAGCTCCGTGGGGGTCGCGCTGAGTATCGTGCTGCGCATCAGGGACGTCGCGTGGGTGCTCATCGGAGCGCTGTTCCTCGCGCTGCACGGCCCCCGGACCGCGAGGAGGCTCATCAGCGAGTACGCGCAGGACCAGAGAGTGCTTGGCGCCGAGATGGAACAGCATCTCGGAGGCGCGAGGGTTTCACCACCCCATAAGGAGTGATGATGCCGGCGATGAGCTTCGCAGGCGTCACGTCAAATGCAGGATTCCGCGCGGACGCCCCCTTCGGCGCGAGCCGCACCCTGCCTTGCGTCCCGCTGTCCAGCAGGCCGCTGGCATACAGCACCTCGTCCTCCCCGCGTTCCTCGATGGGAATCGCGCCTCCGTCCGGGCATCCGAAATCAATCGTGCTGAGCGGCGCGGCGACATAGAACGGGACGCCATGCTCTCGCGCGAGCAGCGCCTTCTCGTACGTGCCTATCTTGTTCGCCACGTCGCCGTTGGCGGCGATGCGGTCCGCGCCCACGATGGCGATGTCCACCTCTCCTCTGGAGAAGAAAAAGCCTGCCGCGTTGTCCGCGATGATTGCGTGCCTCACACCCTCCTGGCCGAGCTCCCACGAGGTGAGCGCCGCCCCCTGGCATCTCGGCCGCGTCTCGTCCACCCAGACAAAGGGAGCCTTCCCGGAACGCTGAGCCGCATACACCGGCGAGAGCGCGGAGCCCCAGTCCACGAAGGCGAGCCAGCCCGCGTTGCAGTGGGTGAGCATCCGCGTCTTTTTTTCGAGCAGCGCCTCGCCATGCTCACCTATTTTTTGGCAGGCGCTTGCGTCCTCGTCCGCGATGGCCTGGGCCTCGACAACTGCAGCGCGGGCCGCTTTCTCTGGCTCCAGCCCGTTGGTGGCGCCGAGCACCCGCTCGACGGCATAAAAGAGATTCTGCGCGGTAGGTCGGGTCTTGCGGACCAAGGCTGCTGCCTGCTCGACAGAGCGGCCGAATTCCTCACGTGATTTTGTCTGGGCGGCGAGCGCCGCCTGGGCCATCGCGAATCCGGCCGCGGCTCCGATGGCGCCGGCTCCGCGCACCACCATGACGCGTATCGCCTGGGCGGTCTCCTCGCAGGTCCGGAGCGAGGCAATCGAGAAGGCATGCGGCAGCTTCGGCTGGTCTATCATCTTGACGACGCCGTTTTCGAGCCAGACCGTGCGGTACTGGGCGCCGTTGACACGCATGGCCCCTGGAAGGCCAGAATCTTTTTATAGCTATGGCCCCGGGGAATGGCCATGCCAGACGAGATGCCCAAGGAAGTCCGCCACGACATCCTGAAGATCCTCAACCGCGTCCTCAAGGTGCTGGAAAAGGAGTACTACAGCCAGCTCAAGGCTCTGAGCAACCATACCGTGCACAATGCGAGCATCTTCCAGGACCAGGACTCGGTGAGCATCGCAGTCATCATCTATGCCCTGGAGAAGATAGTGGACCTTCCGAGCTGCGACAGCAGCGCCTTCCAGGGAAAGTTCCGCGAGGCGGCGAAGGATCTGCGTGACGGAAAAGTCCAGTCCTATCGGGAGTGCGTGAAGACCCTCTTCCGCATGATACGGGACACGGACCAGAAGCTCAAGATGTACATCGACCACGTGATAGATTTCGCCGAGGTCAAGAAGGGCAGCAAGATTTACGACCACGGCATCTCTCTCCAGCAGACCGCGAGTCTGCTCGGCATCAGCCAGTGGGAGCTGATGGAGTACCTGGGCACCACGACGCTCATGGACCGCTATCCGGAGGAGGCGAGCGTCGAGAAGAGGCTGAAGCTCGCGCGCGACATCTTCGGGCTCTCCTAGAGGAAGCTCGTTGGACTCCGGCCGCGATGACGCGCGAGTTCCGGATAGCCTCGCAGGAACACCGGATATTCTCCGCATTGCCGCCGATTCCCTGCTTTCTCCTCGGCCGCTCCGGCAAAGCATAAATACCAGCCGTGGCCGTCAGGCTCATGCCTGAGCGCAGCCTTGTGTTCGACGCGGGCAGCGTCATCTCGCTCACGACCAACAATCTCCTCTGGCTCCTCCCCCCGCTCCGCGAGCGGTTCAACGGCACCTTCTACGTGACGAAGGGGGTGGTGGACGAGCTGGTGGGCAAGCCGCTGCTCACCAGGAAATACAAGTTCGAGGCCATCCAGATACGCCACCACATCGCCACGGGGACGCTCGCAGTCATCGGTGACGAGGAGGTTGGCCCGGTGACGGAGCATCTCCTGGAGCTGGCGAACAACACCTACACCTGCCGCGGGCAGGCGATACGCATCGTGCACCGCGGGGAGATGGAGAGCCTCTCGGCCGTCGCATTGAAGCGGGCCTCGGCGCTGGTCATCGACGAGCGCACCACTAGGCATCTCGTGGAGGACCCCCAGGAAATCGCGCGCCGGATGAAGTTCAAGCTCCATGCGAAGGTGCGCATGGACCGCAAGCGCTCCCAGATGCTGTCCTACGAGTTGCGCGATGTCAAGGTCATCCGCTCCGTCGAGCTGGTCGCCATCGCCTTCGAGATAGGGCTGCTCGACCACTACCTGGAGAATCTCGACTCCCCGAATGGCGTGCTGCGGAGCGAACTTCTGGAGAGCGTGCTCTGGAGCATGAAGCTCAACGGGTGCGCGGTCTCCCAGGAGGAAATTGAGGAGATCATGAGGATTGAGCGAGCCTGAGCCGGTGCGGACTCATGCGCGGCAGGAAGTCTCGGTCATGATGCCACGCGTCACCCATCCACGGAAATCCGGATATGCTCAGCAGAGCGGCCGCTAACTCCTTTCCGCATCACGCGCAGCCTGAATTTCCTTCCGGATGCAGCGCTCGACGAAGCGGCTCATGCTCATTCCGCGCTCGCGGCAATAGACCCTGAACTCTTTCAGGAGAGCAGGGTCGATGGTGAGGTCTATGTGCTTCCGCGGCGAGAGCTTCCGGACTTTCTTCGTGCGCTCGTATTCCTCCAGCGCGGCGAATATCTCCGGATGCTTCTTTATGCCCGCAAGGGCGTTCTCAGCGAAGGATGGCATCTGCTATCACCTTCTCAATTTCTGTCAGCGAAGTGATGTTCCTCTCCAGGATGCGGACAATCCCCTTGGCCACCCTGTCGGGGTCGCAGCTGAGGGAGCTCTCCTCGAAGAAGGACATCATTATCGCTGCTGCAGTCCGCTTGTTCCCCTCCTCGAAGACATGGTCGATGAGCACCGCCCGCACGAGCACCGCGCAGGCGCGCAGCCAGCTCTTGGACCTGTTCGCCTCTCCCAGGGCGAAATCGAGGCTGCCGCCATTGACAACATGCCCCCTGTCGAAGCGCTGGTTGAGGGCGACGACGTCCTTCAGGCTTATTCTTTTATACATATTTATATGTATAAATATGTAAAGTATTTAAGCCTTTCCGCCACATGGACACAAAGAATCCTGGCCGGGAGGACGCACGCGCTTCGGGTTGTCCGGCCGGCTAGAGCTCCAGCACTTTCTTCGCGCGGGTGAGGTTCCTGCAGCCGCCCTTCTGCACCAGGACGATGTCCTCGATCCGCACCCCGCCGAAGCCTGGGTAGTACAGTCCCGGCTCCACCGAGACGACATTGCCCGAGACGAGGGGCTCTTCCTTCGCGTAGGCCAGCGCCAGGCGCGGCTCTTCGTGGATGTCCAGCCCAAGGCCGTGGCCGGTGCCATGTATCATGCCCTGAGGGCCGGTCTTTCCTGGTTTTGTGGGGAATCCGCTCTCCTCCAGGGCCTTGAGGACTGCGGAGTGCACGGAGCTGCCGAGGACGCCTTCCCTCACGAGCGAGAGCGCGGTCTCCTGTGCTGCGAGCACGGCATCGAACATCCGCCGCAGCCTTTCGGGAGCATCGCCCTTGACCACGGTGCGGGTCATGTCCGCCCAGTAGCCGTCCTGCCCCCGTGGGAAGATGTCCAGGATGATAGGCTTTGCAGCGTACAGCTGACCGCTCCCCTGGTGGTGTGGCAGAGCGCTGTGGCTGCCGCAGGAGACGATGACTCCATCAGGGCACGAGTACTCGTGGTCGAGGAAGTGGTGCAGGATGCCCGTGCGGATGCGCTCGGAGGTCAACGGCTTTCCGTCGAGGTAGAGCGCGCCCTTCCGCACATCCGCGTCGCGGAGCATGCCGAGCGCGAGTTCCAGCGCCCCCTCGTTCAGCCGCTGGGCCTCCTCGATGCGCCGAATCTCCGCAGCGGATTTCACCGCACGCTCCGGGAAGAACGCGCCGTCCGCGGTGCGGATGCTGTAATGCTTGCCCACGAGTTTCTGGTAGAGCCACGCCGGAAAGTCCCTGGGGACGACCACGGAACGTATGCCCTTCTCGGTCAGCAGCGCCTCGATGAGGTTCTCCAGGGTCGCCTTCCTGCCGTCACGCTTGAGGTGCGCATGGTACCTGCTCAGCGGCAGGACGGTGCAGCCCTTCGCCTGCGCCTTTGCCCTGCTGAACTCGAGGTCGCTCATCACCAGGTAGCGCTTCCCTGAATATTCCAGATAGAGGAAGGGGTCGGGGACGTGCAGCTTCGCTCCGTAGAGCATGTCGGCGCTTTTGCTGCTCGCGTACAGCAACCTGGCCGGCTTCATGTCCTCACCTTGAGCATCCTTCCCGCGCGGACGAGCGGCTTTCCGTCCACCAGCACCTTGCCGTGCTTCCGCAGGTCCTTGATCATGTCCCAGTGCAGCGCGCTCTTGTTCGTACCGAGGCATTCCTCGTACGCGCGCCCGAGCGCGAGATGGATGGTGCCGCCGATTTTCTCGTCGAAGAGGATGTTCCTGGTGAAGCGTTGGATGCCAAAGTTGGTGCCGATGCCGAGCTCGCCGAGATAGCGCGCGCCGCGGTCCAGGTCGAGCATCTTCAGGAGGAATGCCTCGTTCTTCTCCGCGCTCGCCTCGACGACCTTGCCGTTCTTGAACCGCAGGAAGACGCCGCTGACCTCCCTTCCGCCGTAGATGGTCGGGAAATCCTCGTAGAGGATGGTGCCCTCGACGCTCCTCTCCAGCGGGGCGGTGAAGACCTCTCCCGAGGGCATGTTATAGTGGCCGCTGCTGTTGATGAATTTCCTTCCGCGGACGTCCATGGTAAGGTCGGTCTCCTTCCCGAGGATCTGGATGCGCTTCGCGCGGTTCAGCTGTCTGGTGAGAGATTCCTGCCTGCGCTCCAGCGCGTTCCACTCTGCGATGGGATTCTTCCTGTTGCAGAACATCGTCGCGTACACGAAGTCCTGGTATTCCGCGAGCGACATGTCCGCGTCCTGGGCCTGCCCTTCTGTGGGGAAGAGGGTGAGACACCACCGGACGTGCTTCATGACGTATTCGCTCAGCGGCTGCAGGCTCTTCCGGCGCAGGGCGACCTTCTCTGGATGGATTGATGTCAATTCCCTGGTGTTGCTGTCGTCCAGGATGGAGATTGCGACCTTGCATATTTTTGC
>JAGVZT010000043.1 GCA_018302335.1 Candidatus Woesearchaeota archaeon
TCTATCTCTACTACATGAACTACACCTACTACGATGGGACAACTACGGCCCGGTGGTTCAACGCCACGGGTGGCACTGGCGGTGCGTCAAGCCAGGCTACGGAAACCAGCCAGGATGCTGGCAACGCTACCAATGTCCCCAGGAACTACTGGGTCTGGAGCGACACCGCAGGCATCGTCAACAACCGGTGGTGCTCCTATGCGGATGACTTCTACATCTGGAACAGCGCAGTGCGGAAAATGACCGTCTACCAGACGATGAATAATCTCTCAGTGGGCGTTGAAGAAAGCCAGGGCACGAGCGCCACCGAAGGGGACGGCGACGCAGCCATCGACGCGGGCATCGCCGCTTCGACCGCGAGCAGCGCCAACGGAGGCACGAACAGCACGGAGCAGCAGGCGGTCGTTGTCTCGCTTGACGGGACGCAGACCTTCAACATCTACGACCGCATTGCCGCTGACGGCTCGCAGCGCTGGCTGTTCCTGTACAAGACGTCCGGTGAGAACCGGACGAACATCAGCAGCATCCCTCCCGCGCTGTACGTCTGGGAGAACGAGTCCCTGACGAGCGCCGCAATCACCGCCCAGGTGAGCGGATTCATCAATGACACCAACACCTAGGAACTGTATCATCTGCGTCACCGGCACGCCCGGCACGGGAAAGACCCGGCTCGCGAAGGCGCTCGCCAAGACGCTGAGCTTCCGCTATCTCGACCTCAACGCGCTCATCGAAGAGAAAGGCTGGCACGAGGGGAAAGATGCGGAGCGTGACACCCTCATCGTCGACGAGCGGCGCCTCTCTTCCAAGGTAGTGCCCCTGGTCGAGGACACGAACGTGGTGGTCGACTCTCACCTTTCCCATTTTATCTCTGCGAAGCTGGTCGCTCTTTGCATCGTCTGCACCTGTCCCCTGCCGGTCCTCAAACGACGCCTGGAGCGCCGGGGATATTCCGCGAGAAAGGTCAGGGAGAACCTGGACGCGGAGATTTTCGAGATATGCGCGCGGGAGGCGGAGGACAGCGGGCACAAACTACTTATAGTGGACACCGCGAAAGTCACGGTGGAGTCCATCGTCAGGGACATCCGGGGGATGCCGCATGAAACTCGCGCCTCGCGCCAGGGCGCTCGCTCCGAGCGAGACTCTCGCAATCAACGCCCGCGCCGCAGCGCTCCGCAAGCAGGGAAAGGACGTCATCTCATTCGCGGTAGGGGAGCCTGACTTCCCCACTCCCGAGCATGTGTGCGCGGCTGCGAAGGCCGCGATTGACCAGGGATTCACGCGCTATACTCCGGCAGCAGGCATCCCGGAGCTCCGCTCCGCAATCGCGACGCGGATGGGCCGCTCACTCGAGGAGATAATCGTAACGTGCGGCGGCAAGCATGCCCTCTACGAGGTGATGCAGGCCATCCTGAGCAGGGGAGACGAGATACTTATCCCCGCGCCGTACTGGGTGAGTTTCCCGGAGATGGCCAGGCTCGCGGGCGCGAAGGTCAACGCGGTGAGGACTGATGGCTCGTTCCAGCTCACCGCAGACGCGGTGGAGCGCGCGCTCACCCGGAAGAGCAGGGCCCTCATCGTCAACTCTCCAGGCAACCCCACGGGGGCGGTCTATCGCCCCGAGGAGCTGGGCGCCATCGCCGAGCTGGCAGTGCAGCGCGACCTGTGGATCATCTCGGATGAGGTGTACTCGGCGTTCGTCTACGCGGGGAAGCACGCGAGCATCTCCTCCTTCCCCGGGATGCAGGACCGTACGGTGGTGATCGATGCGGTGAGCAAGCGCTATGCGATGACCGGCTGGAGGATAGGCTGGTGCGCCGCTCCCCGCGTGGTGGCTGATGCCGTCGCCGGACTGCAGAGCCACATGACTTCGAACGCGACGAGCATCGCGCAGCGGGCCGCGCTGGCCGCGCTGACCGGTCCCCAGGAGTGCGTCGAGGAGATGGTCCGCGCGTTCGACCAGCGGCGCCAGGTCATGAGCGGACTGCTCGACCGGATTCCCGGAGTGCGCTGCCCCACGCCCGAGGGCGCGTTCTACTGCTTCCCCGATGTCTCAGGTCTCCTCAAGGGGAAGGTACGGACTTCCGCTGAGCTCTGCGCCCACCTGCTGGAGGAAGCGAACATCGCCTGCGTTCCGGGAAGCGCGTTCGGCGCCGAGGGCCACATCAGGCTGAGCTACGCCTGCTCAGAGGACGACATCCGGAAGGGGATGGAGCGCTTCGCGGAGGCCGCTGCGAAGCTCGGAAAGCTTGCGGCAAAGTAGCCGAAGGGCATATTAAGACGAATCTCTATGCAATCTCCATGGAGATATCGACGGAGCGCGTCACGGTCGGAAGCCTCTCCTTCAATCCGCAGGCAGTGATGCTCCTCATCCTCGGCATCCTCTTCATCATCATGTTCCTGAAGTTGGTGTGGTGGCGCTGATGGACCTGAGGGAATCGCTGAGAGGTATCTTCTTTGCACTCATCGCAGTCTACTGGCTCTACCTGGTGTACGAGGTGCTGCGTCACCTTTTCGGAGGGAGCCTCACCACAGACCAGCTGCTCCTCGCAGGCATCGGGTTCCTCACAGTCCAGCTCTTCTCGCTGAAGGGAGACGTCTCTGGCCTTAAAGCCGGCTTCGCCCAGCTGGATAGGGGGATGCAGCGCGTGGAGGTCGCAATGGAGGGCCTCCGCAAGGACTTCCATGCCCACCTGCTCCTGCATGCCCGGGGAAAGGCATCGGCCTAGGACTCGACGTCCTTCCGCACGACCTCGCCGGGCAGCGTCGTCTTCCCGGGCCAGATTTTCCTTCCGGGATAGATGCTCGTGTTGATGCCCGTGTGGACATTGTCGCCGATGATGGCCCCCAGCTTCCGCCTTCCCGAGTCCACCAGGACTCCGCAGACGCTGCTCTTCACTCCGGCGCCGTCATGCCGGAGATTCGCGGTGATGGTGCCCGCTCCGAGATTCGCATTGCTGCCGATGACGCTGTCCCCGATGTAGGAGAGATGCGGCACCTTCGCTCCGGAGAAGAGCACGGTGTTCTTCAGCTCGACGCTCGCGCCCGCCTTGCATCCGTCGCCGAGGGTGACATGGTCGCGCAGGTAGGCATTCGGGCCGATGACGCAGTCTTTCCCGATGCGGACCGGGCCTTCTATCGTCGTTCCAGCCCTGACGACGCTACCCTTCCCGAGGATGAGCTTGCCCTTCACCGTCGCTCCCTTCTCGACCGTGCCCTCGATGCGTCCTGGCATCCCGTCGAGAACCGCGGCGTTCGCATCAAGGATGTCCCAAGGGTACGCGATTGGCAGCCAGCGGCCCTTCGCGCGGACAGCCCTGACCTCGTGCGTCCTGCAGTACTCGCTGATGGCTGCGGGCAGCTCGTATTCTCCGCGGGGAGAACGCTTCGCCGCCCTGAGCAGGGGGAAGATGTCTTCGGAGAATAGGTACGCGCCGATGCTCACCAGCCGGCTCTTCGGCTTCTCCGGCTTCTCGTCCAGGGAGACCACCCTGTTCCCCTTGAGTGCTGCCACACCGAAACGCTCGGGATGCTCATGCTCCCGAACCAGCAGGGCGCGCTTCTCCGTCAGGAGGGAGCGGAGGTCTTGCGGGTCGTAGATGTCGTCCCCGTTGAGGGCGAGGAAGTTGCCCCTGACATGGCCTTCGGCGCACGCCAGCGCGTCAGCGGTCCCGAGCTGCTCCTTCTGCTCCACATACTCCAACGCGATGCTCCCGAAGCGTTGACCGAGATGCTGCCTGAGGGCGTCTCCCCTATGTCCCACCACGATGACTACGCGTCTCACTTCCTTGGGAAGAGAAGCGAGGGTGTGCTCGATGAGCGGGATGCCCGCGACCTCCAGGAGAGGCTTCGGCCTCGTGAGGGTCAGGGGATGGCACCGCACCGCCTTTCCCGCGGCGAGGATGACCGCGTCGGTCATCTGCCTACCTCGCGGCTGACCTCGGCCGCGATGGTGCGTGCCCATCGCTCCGCTGCGCCCTTTGATGGCGCTTCGACCATCACCCTGCAGACCATCTCGGTGCCGGAGTAGCGCACCACGACGCGGCCGCTCTCGCGCAGTTTCTCGCAGGCATCGCGCATCGCGCGCTGTACCCCGGCCAGGGAAGCAAGCTCCCTCTTCTCCCGTACGACGACGCTGAGCAGGACCTGTGGTGCCTCATGGAACCCGGCATGAAGCGCGGAAAGCGGCTTGCCGGAATCGGCCATCGCGTTGAGCAGCATGAGCATGGTGAGGAGGCCGTCGCCCGTGGTGTGCTCCGGCATGAGCACGATGTGCCCGCTCTGCTCTCCCCCGAGGGCGCAGCCGAGAGCGCGCATCCTCTCCGCGACGTGACGGTCGCCGTTCGGCACCGTGACCAGGGAACATCCCAGCGCGGAGAGCGCCTGCCTGAGGCCGAGGTTGCTGTAGTCTGTCGCCACCACGGTGCCGCGGAGGAGCTTTCCGCGCCTCTTGAGATATCCCGCGAGGATGAGCATGATGCGGTCCCCGTCGACCAGTGCGCCGTTCTCATCGACCGCGATGACCCGGTCCGCGTCCCCGTCGAACGCAAAGCCTGCGGCAGCCTTGTGGTCGACGGTCGCCTTCACGATGGCCCCGGGATGTGTCGCTCCGCACTCCCTGTTGATGTTCTTTCCGTCGGGAGAAGCGCCGAGCAACTCAGCCCTTGCGCCCAGCCGAGCAAGGAGCGTTCCTCCGAGAGACGACGCGGCCCCGTTCGCGCAGTCGAGCACGACAGCATGCGAGGAAAGCCACTCCCGTGCCGCCGAGGTGCAGTTTTCCTCCAGAAATGCCGCATATTCCTCCGTCCATGCGGCCGCATGGATGACCGTTCCCCGCAAGTCCTCGTCTATGAGGGAGTCCGAGAACTCCGCCCTGTCCGCAAGCATGCGCTCGATGAGCGCCTCGTCGGCGGAGGAGGCCTTCTGGCCGTTCTCCAGGATGACCTTGATGCCGTTGTCTCCCGCGGGATTGTGGGAGGCGGAGAGGACGATGCCTCCGGTCCCGTGCCGCCTGCAGAGGTAAGCTGCTCCAGGAGTGGGAAGCACTCCCGCGACTGCAGCGTCTGAGCCTGCCGCGATGACCCCTTCGCCAGCGGCGCGCTCGAACAGCTCACCCGATGCGCGAGTGTCGCGCGCGATGAGCACCTGCCTGATGTTGCGGTGCTTGAGGAAGAAACGGGCGATGGCATTCGCGACATCACGGATTCCCTGTTCGGTCATGGGGTATGTTCCCACGGGACCGCGGATGCCGTCCGTGCCGAAAAGCGTGGCCATGACAGTCCCGCTCATTTCACCGTCACCGACTTCGCGAGATTCCTGCAGTAGTCCGGGTCCATCCCGCGCGCGATGCCAAGGTGGTACGCGAGGAGCTGCAGCGGGACTAGCTGGACAATGGCGCTCGCCGGGCCCAGGTCAGGGACCTGAATCCAGGTGTCGAAGACCTCGCTCCTTTCCGGGGAGAGGCCGATGATGTCTCCCCCTCTCGACTTTATCTCCATGGCGTTTCCCAGGATGTCCTTCCCCGAGCCGAGGACGATGCACGGCGTCCCCTTCTCCACCAAGGCCAGGGCATAATGCTTCAGCTCCCCACCTGCGATTCCCTCCGCGTGCAGGGTGCTGACTTCCTGGATTTTGATTGCCCCCTCGCGGGCGACAGGGTAGTTCATCCCCCTTCCGATGATATAAATATTCTGCCTGTCCCGGAGACGCTGGGCCAGGGCGCGCATCTCTTCCGAGCGGGAGAGCATCTCGCGGACCGCTCTCGAAGCGCTCTCGATGAGCCGCTTCCCCTCATCGGCCCTGCCGGCCACCGCATGGGCAAGCAGCAGGAGCACCGCCATCTGCGCTGTGGTTGCCTTGGTGCTTGCGACGGCTTTCTCCGGCCCTGCGTTGACCAGCAGGGTGTGGTGCGCCTCGCGCATGAGGGAGCTGCCCTTGACGTTGAGCACCGCCAGGACCTTCGCGCCCCGCTCCTTCGCCGTAGCCACCGCCTCCAGAAGGTCGGCGGTCTCCCCGCTCTGGGACACCGCGATGACCAGGGTGTCTTGGTTGATGGCAGGCTTCAGGTGGGAGAACTCTGAGCCGATGGCGAACTGCGAGGGCATCTCCGCAATGCAGGAGAAGAGGTAGGTGGAGAGATTCGCCACCTGTGCGGCAGTGCCGCATCCGATGGCGAAGACGCGTTTCGCCTTCCGGACCATGGCCACCGCGGCCGCCAGGTCCTCTTTTGGGAGGTTCCCCGCGCGAAGGAGCGCCTCCGGCTGCTCCATCATCTCCTTGAGCATGAAATGGGGATACTCTCCCTTCTCCGCCTGCTCGGGACTCCATTCGATGGTCTCCTCCTTCAGCGGCTTCGGGGTTCCCTGGAGGTCGTAGAGCCGGACATCGTCCCCGATGACCGCCATCTCCCCGTCAGCAAGGAACACCGCTCGGTCGGTGTAGCGCAGGAAAGCCGGGACGTCGGAGGCCACGAAGCTCTCCCCGTCCCCGAGGCCGAGCACCATGGGGGAGCCGGACTTCGCGACCAGCAGCTCCTCCCCGGAAAGCAGCACCACCGCGTTCCTTCCCTCGAGCTTCAGGAAGGCGCTCCGGAAGGCCTCCCGCAGCGGCGCTCCTCCCGCAAGTTCCTTCTCGACCAGGTGAGCGATGACCTCAGTATCAGTCTCAGAAGAGAAACGATGTCCCTGCAAGCCGCGCTTGAGCTCCTGGTAGTTCTCCACGATGCCGTTGTGGGCGAGCACCACGCTGCCGGAGCAGTCCCTATGGGGATGCGAGTTGCTCTCGGTGACCCCTCCGTGAGTGGCCCAGCGGGTGTGTCCCAGACCAAGCTGTAGTCCCTTGTGGCGTGCCAGCTTGGGCGCTGAAGCGCTTATCTTGCCGGTGCGGCGCACCACCTCAAGCTCATGGCCATTCTTCAGCGCGATGCCCCAGGAGTCGTACCCGCGGTACTCGAGTTGCCGCAGGCCGTGGAGCAGGACCTCTCCTGCGCTGCGTTTCCCACGGTATGCAATAATGCCGCACATGGCGACCGTTCTTCTTCCTCCTTTATAACCATTTCTAAAATAATTGTTACCAGACTAAAAAATATTTTTTACCCAACCTTATAATCGGCCTGGAACACTCTTGTGCCAATGAAGCGCGAAATACGCATCCTAGGCTTCGACGATGCCAGTTTCGACAAGTTCTCTGACCGCGAGACCCTGGTGATAGGCTGCGTATTCCGAGGCGGCCTCTGGCTGGAGGGAGTGCTCACGGACACCGTGACCGTGGACGGCGATGACGCGACAGAGACGTTGCTGAGGATGGTCAGCCGCTCCAGGTTCCGGAGCCAGCTTCAGGCCATCATGCTCGACGGCATCGCCCTGGGAGGGTTCAACATCGTGGACATCTCCGCGCTGGCTGAGAAGTCAGGCATACCAGTCATCGCGGTGATGCGTGACCAGCCGGACCTGGGAAAGATGCATCGCGCCCTGCGAAAACTTGGGAAGGAGCGTCTCATCCCCCTGCTCGCCAAGGCGGGGACCATCCACAACGATGGAAAAGTCCTGTTCCAGGTGGCAAGCATCTCCCCGGAAGAGGCCGCACGGATGCTTCGGATGACTGCGACGCGCTCGGACATCCCGGAGCCCCTGCGTGTCGCTCACCTCATCGGTGCGGGAATAGGCAAGGGAGAATCCACGGGAAGGGCGTAAGCGCTCCGTTTCTCCTGTCTCCATGCCGGATGCGTTCCGCGCAGTCCGCGTCTCTCGCAGTCCCTGCGGAACCTCTCCGGCATTCCGGCCGGAACGCATAAGTTGCCTGGGACTGGCCGGGCATCAGGTGATGCCCATGAAACTCGCGTTGCTGCTGTGCGCCCTGCTCTTCCTGCCCTCAGCTCTGGGCGCGGTGATGATCTCCCAGGTTCTGTACGACCCCCTCGGGACAGAATCCGGAGGAGAGGCAGTGGAGCTGTACAACAGCGCTGGAACGACGGTGAATCTCTCCGGATGGTGGCTGGCGACCGATGCCTCTGCGAGAGATGTGGCCTTCCCCGCGGGAGCGGAGCTGTCTCCGAGAGGTTTTTACCTTGTAGCTGATGCCGGCTGGGCGAGGCTGCGCGACAACCTCACCTGGCAGACAGCGGACTTCGAGGAGACCATGACGCTCGGAAATGCAAACAGCGGGCTGGCGCTCTATTCTCCCCTGGGCAGAGAGGACGCAGCAGGATGGGGCAATCCCATGGACGCCGAGATGTACGAGGGGACGGCTGCTGCGGCCGCGGCTCCGGGCATGAGTCTCCGGAGGCGCGCTTTTGCTGATACTGATGACAATGCGGCAGATTTCTTCGAGAGCTATCCGCTCTGGTCCGCGGCCCCCGGAACCGGACATATCATCCTGCTGGAAATCACCGTTGAGGAAAACGCCCCAGCGATAGGCAGCGTTATGCTGCTCACGGATGACCTTTCTGCTGCAGGCATTCAGCTCGCCCCGGTGCCAGGGGGCAACGCGCTTCTCCAGGTGCGGGCCAACATCAGCGGGGCCATGGTGGTTCGCGCAGTCCTTGGCAACATTTCGGCCGAGCTGACCGGGAACGGGACGCAGTACGAGGGAATCATAGGGATTCCCCACTGGCTGGTCCCGGGGAACTACACCCTGCAGGTCGAGGCGACCAGCCTTGCGAACCTTACTGCTATCGCTGCCGCTTCATTCGAGTACCTGGAGTTGCTTGCGATGGAGGTGGATGCGGGCGCGCTGAATGGCTCCGCACTGGGGGACCTGTCCCTATCGACGCCAGAGAGGCCGACCCTGCGGAACAGCGGGAACATTCCGCTGGACCTGCGCATCAGCGCGACGCAGCTCGAGGGCGGTGCAGGCTCCATCCCGCCGTCCGCGGTGGGCTTCACCATCGCCGGGCTCTCTGGAACCCTGGAGGAGGAGCGGTTGCTCCCTCTCTCACTGCTGCCCGCGGAAATGGTTGCGCTCGATCTCACGGTTAGCGCCCGGGGTTACCCGGCTGGCACCTACGCGGGAAGTGTGTTGCTGGTCCCGGAGCGCTCATGAGAGCCGCGATGCTGCTGCTCGTCCTCTGCGTCCCCCTTGCGGCGGGGAGCAGCGGCATCGGGCTCTCTCCCCTCAGCGCGCGGGTACTCGAGGGAGACGCGGCGGAGTTCATTCTCGCGAACCCCGGGAGCGAGCCCCAATTGTTCACGGTCACGGGAGATGCGACTCCCCGGGAGGGGGCACTGCTGCCGGGCGAACGGGTGCGGATAGAGGTGCGGGCTCCGCGGGGCAGTCACGACGTGGTGTTTGCCATGCAGGATGGCAGCTCCCTGCGCACCGCCGCTCACGCCCACGTCAGGGTGATGCGCCGCAGCCCTGGCATGGCGATGGCCGCGCCGGTCGCAGCGCTCGCCGCGCTCATCGTCTGGAGGCGACGTGCTCGACGACCTGCTCGCTGAGGACATCGCTGGCCTGCGGTATCGCATGCCCTATCGGCAGGCGCTGGCGCGGTACCGCGCCGATAGATGTGGCGGGTGTGAAGGGCTCGATGACCTCGTGGACATCCTAGCCGGAACGTATCGCTGCACCCATGTATGGCGATGGGAGGAGAGGGTCCAAGCGCTCGAGGAGCGGCTGTCTTCCGCGCATTTTCCAGAAAGGGAACTTGAGCTGCTCGCCTCCATAGTGGAGAGGCACGACTACCTGAAAGCGAAGCCAGCGATGCGGAAACGCATGCTGAAGATGATGCGCTATGAGAAGAGCGCTGTCAGGGTGCGCAGCATCGCGGCCGCGAAGTCCTGCAGGAAGAAGGTGGTGCGGCTGCTCAGGGGCACATTGATGACCGTGAGGTTGGCCTCGCCCCGAGACTCGAATGTCCCGCCGCGCCCATCCTGGTAGCTCACCACCACCTCGATGCGGTTCTTCCCGGCCCGGAGGAGGCTGGAGTCTACGGTGATGATGTGGCGCTGCTCCCCCTCGAGAAGAGGACTTTCGGCCACAGTTTGGTCAAGGAGGGAGAGCCGTACCTGCTCTGGCGTGAGGTACGAGCTTTTGGTGAGAAGCACTCCCAGGGTGAAATTCTCCCCGAATTCCACCGTGTTCGGGGCAGAGACCTCGGTGACGCTCACCTTCGGGTGGTCGAGCAACTCGAGCTCCACCCCACGAATCCGTGAGATGAGGGAATGCGTCACCTTCGCGGTGAGGGCGTGCTGACCCGCGCCGAGCGCGGTGAGCGGATAGCGCATGGTGTGCGTCTGGGCGATGGGCAGGTCGAAGCTCTCGCACTGCTCCGCGATGCATCCGCGGAGGGATCTGAGCGCCGTGCTGCCAGTGTTCTGCACCAGGCAGACCAGTTCCGGCGATTCGTCGAGGTGAAGCCTCGTTGCATTCGAGCATTCCAGCCTGAGGTCCTGCACAAGGCTCTTCTCATCGGACGCGAGGAGCGCCTCCATGATGGTGGCGAACTCCTGTCGGGAGGCGACGGGACTGTTCTCTCCAGCAGTGAAGGAACTCTTCACCTGCGCTCCGGAGGAGAACACCTCAAGAGGGTACGTGTACCGGTAGCCGCTCCTCTGGCCGGCGGGATGAACCAGCCAATACACGCTCTTGCTCTCCCCGGGATCGAGCAGCACGTACTGCACGAGAGGCTGCTCGACGTTCATCCCCTGCACCGGCACGAGGTGGATGTCCGCCACGAGACGGACGTCCCGTAGGCTGGTGGCCCGGCCCTCGATGAGGTTCCAGGAGCCGAAGCCCGTGACGCCCCGGAAAGGCTTCACCAGGAGGCTTACCTTCGGGTTTCCCTTCAGCCCCTTGAGTCGCAGGGTGGTGCGCGAATCAAGCTCACGGCCCTCGACTCTCGCGCTCACGGCGCTCCACTGGTACTGCACTGTCGGCTCGCCGGAATCGATGCTGTCCTTGAGCTTGATGTGTGTGGGGTCGAGGTAGCCGAACTCCTTGTAGGTGACGTCAAAGGGCACCCATCCTACCTCGGGGAACCACACCTCTGCCCAGCCGTGCGGCCCCCAGTCGTCCTTCTCCTGGAAGTTGGTGTACGCAACCCCGCTGACGAACCGCGCGGGCACGTTCAGGGCTCGGAGCAGGGCGATGAAGAGGGTTGTTATCTCGTCGCACACCCCCTCCCGGGTCTCGAGCACCCAGGTTGCGTTCTGGGTGACATCAGCGGTGAGGGTGTTGAGGTCGTACTCGATGTTGTGTTCGACCCACGATGCGACCCTGAAGACGAGGGAGTACAGCTCCGTTTCGCCTTCGGCCAGCTGCTGGGCGAGCGCCTGGACATCAGGGCTGTCGGAATCTATCATCTGCGAGGGCATGGTGTAGGGCTCGATGTCCTCCGGGACGGAGAAGACAGGGAACGGGATGTGACTCTTGATGGTGGGGAGGTGGTCCGTTGTCTGGATGTTGGCGCTCACGGTGTACTGCACCCTCGAGGGGGGAGAGCCCCAGCGGAACACCACGTAGCTCTCGTGGCTCTCTCCGCCGGGTGTGAAGAGAAGGTTCCTGACCGACTGCTGCTCGCTCTCCTGGGGGACGTAGCTGAAGTTCGCGACCAGGTCGCTGACCGCAGCGTTGCCGCTCTCGGGAATCACATCGAGGGTGCCGGTCATGGTGAGGTCCATCTGCAGCAGCGAGGCCGAGAAGAGTTCGTCGAGGGATTCCTGGGACGTCCCCGTGGGGAGAAGGGCCAGGAAGAGCAGCAGGACCAGGAGGCGCTTCATGGGAGGGAACCACGCGGCAGATTATTTAAGCATTTGGGCGTCTGCGGAGAAGGCCGAGCGCGGCGCCGCCAAGGATGATGGTGGCTGCGAGCAGCGCGATGGCAGTCCTCCAAGCAGGCCGTCCTGGCGACTCTTGCGTGGCTGGAATCTCGCTGGCCTCCGGAGGGGGACTCTCAGCGGGAAGGAAACGTATCCTCGTGGGTTCGCTCCGCTGCGGCCTGACCGCAATCGCGAAGACGCTGAAGTTGCTCACCGTCACACGATACATGTAATGTGTGCTGTTGCTGCCAGCCGCTTCCGCGGGCAATGCTTCCCAGCTCGTCTTTTGGTGGAGGAGGGTGATGGAACTCTCATTGATGCCCTGCTCATCAAGCCAGGACTTCTCAACAGCAAATGAGAGGGTCGCCTGCGCAAGAGGAGAGCCCTTCAGCTCCATCTCAAACGACCGGTAGATGTTCGGCGTCATGGATACGGTATAGGGAGAGATGGACAAGCCCGCCCTGTTGGTGACGGATTTCATGATGAGGCATGCCCCCTGTCTGCAGTACTTCTCCAGCTCAAGTTTGGGGAGCTGCTCCGCGTTGGGGATGCCGCTGCCGCACCAGACGCGTGGGGGCTTCCCGTCCTCGCACCAGCCGAGCGGGGCCATTGCTTCCGGACAGCCTTCATCGTATTCGCTTCCATCCTCGCAGAAGAGATGCGGCGCTGTGCCGCTCCAGCATGTAGCACTCATTCGTATCCCTGCCTGCAGACCACTCTGCAACCCAGCCTGGAGGCCTGCCTGCAAACCTGCTTGTAGGCCTGATTGGAGTCCAGCCTGTAAGCCAGACTGCACGCCGGATTGAAGGCCCGCCTGTACACCAGACTCCACGCCTGCCTGCACCCCCGCCTGTAGACTGGCATCGGGAGCTGCGTTACTAGGCGCATTCCCCAGGGCATTGCCAGGCGCGTTGGAGGGGCACCGCAGCGCAACCGGGGTCGCGTTCGGCGCGAGGAGGATGAGCGAGCCGTTCACCGCAGTCTCGCTCTGCGCGCCTCCGCACGCGGGCTCACGGTTCAGCTCCTGCAGGCAGAGGCCGTTCGCGGCGACAAGGTTCATGCACGCAAGATTCGCGCTCACCAGATTGTCACACGCCAGATTCAGGCTGAAGAGGTTCTGGCACTGTAGATTGGACGAGAGGAGATTGGCGCAGAGGGGATTGCGTGAAAGACGCTGGACACAGCCGCGATAGGGAAGCTCGCAGCTTTCGTTGCTCAATGCGATGGAAAGGTTTGGCGCCTGCACGGATGAGTTTCCTTCGGTGCAGACCGCCAAAGCAGGCAGGCCGTTCTCGCACCAGCCATTCCGCGGCAAGCCGTTCGCGCACCAGCCGTTCGCGGGAAGACCGTTCATGCAGATTCCGTTGACTGGCGGGCCGTTCGCGCACCAACCGTTCGCAGGGAGGCCGTTCATGCAGATACTATTGACTGGCAGGCCATTTGCGCACCGCAGCAGGGGAGCTGCTCCGTCCGGGCAGACTCTGGATACGTCATGCGTGGCATTCTCCGCAATCTCGTCCAGAGCCACCTCAGGGCAGCCGTTGTCAAGGGGAAGCGTCCCATCCGGGCAGACGCCTTCCGGCTCCAGGGCGGATGCTCCCGGACCGTAAGGCTCCATCGGGGGGACATCAGGGAAAGGAACAGACCAGGTCTCCGATGGCCAGGAAATCTCCCGCACGAGCGCCTCATGGTCGAGTTGCCTGACCTCAACCTCCAGCATCTCCACTTCCTCGCTGGTGACAACGCTTACCTCGGTGACGCCCGCCACCTCCATCTGGAGCGTGTAGGTTTCCCCTGGTTGGACGTCGGTGATGACCGACAATCTCTCCTCGCTCTCCGTAGGGGTCACGCTCCCGCCGCCTCCCCCTCCGGAGCCACCAGTGGCGATGCTGACCGTGAAACCTGCGTCATAGTCTGATGCGGAGACAACTCCAGCGGTGTTGTTGCACCGGACGTAGTAGTGCTTCGCGCCGTCCGTCAGTCCGGAGAGGGAAACGCTGTGCGAGGTGCTATTCCCGGAGAGAGTGAGGGTCATGCTCTCGAATGCCACCCCGCCGCTGAGGGAGTACGAGCACGTCGCGTTCTCATCGGTGGTCACAGTCAGCGTGGAGGTGCTGCTGGTCACCGTTCCCGTCGGGGAGTGGGAGAGCACCACAGGCGCCGAGCCGTCGGTCATGGTCAGCAGCGCGGAGCCTCTCGCCGAGGGGGTGCTGCCATCCGAACGGGTGACATTCACGCGGATGGTGTTGTTGGCGATACCCTCGCTGAGGGCTGTCAGGCTGATGTTGAAGAGGAAGCTCGCGTTGGGAACGAGGACGCCCTGGGTGACGTTGTACCAGGAGACCCAGCCGTCGCCTGTCGAATTCGGCGTGACCGATGAGGCATTGTAGCGGAGCTGGCTCGCATTGAATGTGTCATTCGCCTCGATGAGGGTGAAGTTGAGGGCCCCTATGTTGGTGATGTTCACCCTGAAGAGCGCCACGCTGCCGTTCGGCGCCGAGCTGTTCAGCGCCACCTTGCTCACCGAGACGTTGAGATAGCATCCCACGTCCGTCTGGCCGTCGCAGTTGTCGTCGACGTAGTTGCAGACCTCGGTCGCAGCGGGATTGACGCTCAGGTCGGAGTCATCGCAGTCAGTGCTGCTGGCGACATAGCCGGATGGCGTCGGGCAGGCAACCTGCGAGTCACTCGAAACGCCGTACGCATCAGAATCGGCGTCCCGGTACCATGTCGAGGTGTTAGCCGCGCTCGCCTCGTCCGTTTCGCCATCGCAGTCATCATCGACGAAGTTGCAGTACTCGGTCGCGTTGGGGTAGATGTTCGCCCGGGTGTCGTCACAGTCCGTGCCGCCATATGCGGTGTTGTTGTAGCCGTCGCCGTCCACATCAAATTCTCTCGCGCGTAGGGTGATGTTCAGGTCCTCGCTTGAGTTCACGATGACGGAAGAGTCATTGGTCCGTGTCACGATGACCCGGAAAGAGTAGTTTCCAGTGGCATTGCTCCTCACGGTGAGGTTTATCTTGGTACTCGCTGCAGCCGCAAGAGTGAGATTGCCAAGGCTGGCGCTTCCGTTCAGCAGGGCGGAAGCGTTCGGGGGGATCTCCAGGGTGAAGTTGTAGGTTCCGGTCCCGCTCGCCCTGTTCGTGAAGTTGAGCAGCATCGAGGCATTCGCGCCGAGGTCGGCCGTGAGGGTTGCGTTCGTGAGGTTCCTGAACCACAGGGTGTTGTCGAGAGTGACCGTCCGGTTCGCAGTCGCGTTCGTGTTTCCTGAAGAGTCGTTCGCGCGCGCGAAGAAGGTGTACGTCCCGTCAGGGGGCAGCGTCGAAAGGGAGCAGGACGTGGCAGCGCAGCTCGTGTTCGCAGCGCCGTTCACATAGATGACGATGCTTGCCACGGCGACATTGTCAGATGCGGTCGCGCTGATGGTGAGATTGCCACTCGTGGCGGTGCCGTTCGCGAGCGTGCCCCCTCCGTACGCGATGCTGGGGGCCTGGCTGTCCGTGATGGTGACGTTCCGGGATGCCGTGCTGTTGCGGTTGCCCGAGGTGTCCACTGCCTCGCCGTAGAAGAGATAGGTGCCTGTCGGCACAGCCCAGGACAGGGAGCAGGGAGAGGCCGTGCACGAGGTGTTGGGTGCGCCGTTCACGTAGAGCGTGATGTTGACGAGACCGATGTTGTCGCTGGCGCTCACGTTCACGGTCAGGTTCCCCGTCGTGTTTGAGGCGTCCGCAAGGGTATCGGGCTCGTACTGTATCGTTGGGGCCTGGTTGTCGATGATGAGCACGGTCCTGGTCTCGGTCACGTTGCTGTTGCCTGATGAGTCATTCGCCCGGGCGTAGAAGGCGTAGGTGCCGTTCGGCAGCGCGCGGGAGAGGTAGCAGGGAGACGCAGAGCAGGTCCGGTTCGGCGCGCCATTCACGTAGATGACGATGCTCGCGACTCCTCCTGCGTCCGAGGCGCTGACGTTCACGGTGAGGTTTCCTGTGGTATTGGTCGCGTTCGACATCGTGCCTGGCTCGAACAGCACCGAGGGCGCCTGGGTGTCTGCGACCGTGACCAGGACAGACCCGCTCCAGGCGTAGCTCTGCCCTCCTCCCGTGCCGTTCGCGATGGCGCTGTTGTTGACGGAGCCTATGGCGAGCGTCGTGAAATTGACATAGAGGAGGAAGGACTGGTTGGGCTGCAGTATCGTGCCGGTGACGTTGCTCCAGAAAATCCAGCCTGTGCCCGTCGAATTCGCCGCCACCGATGAGGCATTGTAGCCGAGCCGGCTGGCATTGAAGGAATCGTTGACCCAGACGGTCGTGAGGTTCACCGCGGCATGGTTGGTGATGTTCAATTGGTACACCAAGACGGACCCCAGAATAACTGCGGAAGAGTTCAAGGCAGTCTTGAAGATGGTGAGATTGGGATAGTTACCGCAGACATAGCTCTCATTGTTCTCGCCGTTGCAGTTGTCGTCCACCGCGTTGCAGACCTCCACCTCGCCTGGATTGATGTTTGCGTTGGCGTCATTGCAGTCCGTGCTGCTGGCGACGTAGTTGACAGGCGCGGAGCAGGCGGACTGGGTGGTCGACGACGTGCCGTAATTGTCCGCATCGCCGTCATAGTACCACGTCGTCTGGTTCGCCGCGTCTGCCTCGTCTGTCTGGTTGTCGCAGTCGTCATCCACGCTGTTGCAGTACTCGGTCGCGTTGGGGTAGATATTGGAGCGGGTGTCGTTGCAGTCCGTGCCTCCATAGGCCGTGCTGTTGTACCCATCGTTGTCCACATCAAAGTCGACAACAGTCAGGTTGAGCATCAGGTCCAGAGCGGAGCTTTTCACCTCGGAGCCGTTGTCGGCCCGAGTTGCGGTGACGTTGAAGAAGTAGACGCCGGTCGTGTTGCCCATCATCGTGAGGTTCAGGGTGGTGCCTCCACCAGCCGAGATACTGACCAAGGAGAGAGCCGCGCTGCCATTCAGCCACGCGGTGGTGTTGGGCGGCAGCTCAACCGAGAAGTTGTAGATGCGGGAGACGTTGTCGCCGTTCGTGACATTGAGGAGGATGGAGCCGTTCGCGCCGATGTTGGCCGTGGGGCCCGCGGGGGTGAGATTGGAGAATCCCACGTTCGGGACTGCCCCCACGAGCGAAAGCAGCCAGGCAAAGATGGCCACTGCCAGCATGCCGACAAGGACCGTCTGCAGGACTGACTTGGCCCCCCGGGTCATGCTGAATGCTCCCATGAGTGCCCGGTATAAAAAGCCTTGCCTGCTACCGTGCTTCGAGAATCTCCAGAAGAAGCGGGAATTTTCTGTACTGCGGCCCTGCCTCCATGTTGAAATGCCCTTCCCCCTTCTTCACGATGAGTTTTCCGCCTAGCCGCTCCGCAAGATATTCAGCGTGCTCGAGCGGACAGTAGGGGTCATTGTCTGAGTGGACAAGGACGAAGCGCCTCGCATGCCCCCGACTGCTTGCGAAATCCAGGGGGTTCCTGAAAAGCCCACCGAGGTTCGCCCAGCCGAGATCGTCCTTGAAAGCACCCACCAGGATGCAGGTATCCACCCTGACGCGAAGGCGAGGGAGCAGGCCGAGAATCGCCACCGCTCCGGAAGAATGGCCGATGAGCACGGACTCCTTGTCGAAGTGCCAGTCCGTGCCCAGGATGAACTGGTTGTAGAGCTCCACATCAGGCCGGTCGGCCTGAGGGAGGTCCGGAACCCACACGCGCCAGCCGCGCTCTTCCAGCTCCGCCTTGAGCCAGGGAAACCAGTTGCTCCTCGAGCTGCCTCCCGTTCCGTGCACGATGAGGGCATTCTTCATGATTGTCGTACGCTTGAACGCCGGGGATGGGATTCGAACCCATGTGTCCTTTCGAACAGAGGGTTAGCAACCCTCCGCAATGGCCAGGCTATGCGACCCCGGCAACTGCAAACCCAGTTGACATGTTTGCTGTGTGGGACCTGCGGTCCCACTCCACGGCGGAATATGCCGTGAGATGCCTGTGTCCGCCAGGACACCTGGGCGCTTTTTAAGGGTTATGGCACAATTCTTATAAACGGCGGCAGGCCTTGCCGTCCGGGGTGATTCCCATGTCCTGGGGTGTCAAGAACAGACTTTCGCGCATCATCCGCAACGGCCGCTGCGTCATGCTCGCGGTGGACCACGGCTACTTCCTCGGGCCGACCTCAGGCCTCGAGAACCTGGGCAAGGCACTGCCGCCGCTGCTGCCCCATGCGGATGCGCTCATGCTCACCCGCGGGGCGCTGCGCACCAGCGTCCTTCCCGAGAGCGCTCCGCCCATCGTGCTCCGTGTCTCCGGAGGCCCGAGTGTGCTGAAAGAGGACCTCTCTGACGAGTACATCACCACCAGCGTGGAGGAAGCGGTACGTCTCAACGCTTCTGCGGTGACGATGAGCATCTTCGTCGGTTCCGCTCATGAGAGCCGGACCATTGCGAATCTCGGCAAGCTCGTCAATGAGGCGGAGCGCTACGGCCTTCCCGTCCTCGCAGTGACTGCGGTCGGAAAGGACATGGCCCGCGACGCCCGTTATCTAGGCCTGTGCTGCAGGATGGCTGCGGAGCAGGGTGCTCACGTCGTCAAGACGTACCACTGCGAGGGCTTCGAGAAGGTCGTGGAGGCGACGCCCGTGCCGCTCATCATCGCTGGCGGCAAGAAGGTGCCGGAGCGGGAGGCGCTCCAGCTCGCCAGGAATGCCATCGAGAGCGGCGCAATAGGCGTTGATATGGGCAGGAACATCTTCCAGAGCGACAATCCCACAGGGATGATCCGCGCGGTGCGCGCCATCGTGCACGAGAACGCGAGCGTGGACAGCGCCTATGACCTCTACAAGCGGAAAGTCCCCGCGCGCTGAGATGCGGGTGGCGATGTATTATCGGAACAGCGACGTCCGCGTCGAGCAGTTCCCTGTTCCCGCCATAGGGGATGACGAGCTGCTCCTCAAGGTGATGTCGAGCGGCATCTGCGGTTCCGACGTGATGGAGTGGTACCGCGTCAAGTCTGCTCCGAAAGTCCTCGGGCACGAGGTCGCAGGGATTGTGGAACAGGTGGGCCGCAATGTGTCCCGCTTTGCGGCAGGACAGCGGGTCTTCGTGACGCACCATGTGCCGTGCAACACCTGCCGCTACTGCCTCGCGGGCAAGCACACCGCCTGCGAGACGCTGCACAGCACGAACTTCTTTCCCGGGGGGTTCGCGGAGTACGTGCGGGTGCCGGCCATCAATGTGGACCGTGGCACCTTCATTCTTCCCCAGGAGATGAGCTTCGACGAGGGGGTGTTCATCGAGCCGCTGGGTTGTACCCTGCGCGGGCAGCGCGCCGCAGGCATCATGCCGGGCGAGAGCGTGCTTGTCATGGGGAGCGGTCTTGCGGGACTGCTGCACATCGCTCTCGCGAAGTCGCTCGGAGCCCGCGTCATCGCATCGGATATCAACGACTACCGGCTGCAGGCGGCGAAGCGCTACGGCGCTGATGCGGTCATCGACGCGAGAGGGGATGTGCCAGCCCTCCTGAGGTCGCACAACGAGGGGCGCCTCGCGGACCATGTGGTGCTGTGCACCGGGGCGCTTCCCGCGGTGGAGCAGTCTTTCCGCTCAGTGGAGCGCGGAGGGACCATCCTTATCTTCGCGGTCCCGAAGCCCGAGGACCACGTTGAGCTTCCGCTCAATGCCTTCTGGCGCAACCAGGTGAGGGTGGTGTGCAGCTACGCCGCGGCGCCGCGCGACCTCGCAGAAGCCATCGGGCTGCTCCGCTCCGGACGCATCAGCGTGCGGGAGATGATCACCCATCGCCTTCCTCTGGAGAAGGCCCAGGAGGGCTTCCTCCTCACTGCGGAGCCGAAGGAGAGCCTCAAGGTTGTCCTCGCTCCGCACGGCTGAGGATGCTCGCCCTCGTGAAAAAGGAGCCCGTGCAGGGGCTGGAGCTTGCTGAGGTCCCTCAGCCGAAGCCCGCGAAGGATGATGTGGTCATCAAAGTCTGCGCGAACTCCATCTGCGGCACGGACCTGCACATCTACTCCTGGGACACCTGGGCGTCCGCGCGGCTCAGGCTTCCGCGCATCGTCGGCCACGAGGTCGCAGGGGAGATTGTGTCCGTCGGCCGCGCTGCTGATGCGCATCGCATCGGTGAGTTCGTCGCGGTGGAGAGCCATTTTCCCGACCAGACGTGCGCGGTATGCCGCGAGGGAAACATGCACCTCTGCCATCACATGCGCATCTACGGCGTTGACGCTGATGGTGGATTCGCTGACTACACTGCGGTGCCGGCACTCTGCGCGAGGCCGGTGCCGGAATCCCTGCCTGCGGATCTCGCCTCGCTCCTGGAGCCCCTGGGCAACGCGGTGTACCTCACCCTCGTGGAGCCTGTGCAGCAGCGGAGTGTCGCGGTCTTCGGCTGCGGTCCGGTGGGCCTGTTCTCCATCGCGGTCGCGAAGCAGAGCGGCGCTTCCCTCATCATCGCAGCAGAGCCTAATGCCTATCGCAGGAAACTCGCGAAGAAAGCGGGAGCCAACATAGTCATAGATACCCTCAAGGAAGACCCCGTGCCGCGCATCCTCCGCGAGACGGACGGACTCGGCGCCGATGTCAGTCTCGAGGTCTCGGGGAAGCAGCCTGCTATCGATGCTGCGCTCCGTTCGCTCCGGCGCGCGGGCAGGCTGTGCTTCTTTGGCATCCCGGACTCCAGCGTGCGGATAGACCTCGCCGACGGCATCATCTTCAAGGGAGCGCGGCTCTACGGCATCACCGGCAGGCGGATGTGGGAGACCTGGGAGACCATGACGCAGCTGCTCGATGCCGGTCTCGACGTGCAACCGCTGGCGACGCACCGCTTCGCCTTTGCGGAGTACGACAAGGCGTTCGCGCTCATGAACAGCGGAGACTGCGGGAAGGTGCTGCTGCGTGGCTGAGTTCGCGAGGAGGTCCGCGGAGACGCTCGCCTCAATCCGCGAGCAGGGTCTTCTGAAAGAGGAGCGTGAGCTTCAGGGCGGCCAGCAGCCCGTCATCCGCGTCCGCGGCCGTGAAGTGCTCAACTTCTGCGCGAACAACTACCTGGGGCTCGCGGGACATCTTGCGATTGTCCGGGCCGCAAGACGAGGCCTGGAGCGCTGGGGGTACGGCATGGCCTCGGTCCGCTTCATCTGCGGCACCCAGGAGCCGCACCGGGAGCTGGAGCGCAAAATCGCCGCTTTTCTCTCCATGGACGACGCGGTGCTGCACAGCTCGTGCTTCGATGCGAACGCGGGAGTCTTCGAGGCGCTGCTGGGGGAGAGCGATGCGGTCATCAGCGATAAGCTCAACCACGCGAGCATCATCGACGGCATCCGGCTGTGCAAGGCGCAACGCTTCGTCTACGAGCACCTGGACATGGCTGACCTCGCGAAGAAGCTGCGGGAAGCGAAGAGCGCACAGAATATCCTCATCGCGACCGACGGGGTGTTCAGCATGGATGCGGACATCGCTCCGCTGAAGGAGATCAGGGAGCTTGCGGACGAGCACAACGCCGTGCTGCTCATCGATGACAGTCACGCGACCGGCTTCTTCGGTCCTGAAGGCAGAGGAACGCCGGCGCTCCATCGCGTGAAGGCGGAGCTACTGACTTCAACTTTGGGCAAGGCGCTCGGCGGGGCGTCCGGGGGCTTCATCGCCGCCGAGCGGGATGTCGCGGCGCTGCTGCGCCAGAAGTCGCGGCCGTACCTCTTCTCGAACTCTCTCGCGCCTCCCATCGTGGCAGCGTCGCTCAAGGCACTGGAACTGGTGGAGAAGGGCGCGAAGCTGAGGAAGCGCCTGATGGACAACACGCGGCGCTTCCGCAAGGGGATGGAGCAGCTCGGCTTCACCCTCAAGGGCGGGGAGCATCCCATCGCGCCCGTCATGCTTGGCGAGGAGCTACAGGCCCGACAGATGGCGGAGGAGCTGCTCAAAGAAGGCATTTATGTCGTCGCGTTCTCGTATCCCGTCGTTCCGCGCGGCCAGGCGCGAATCCGCGTCCAGCTGAGCGCTGCGCACACCACGGCGCAGGTGGAGCAGTGCCTTTCGGCTTTTGGCAAGGCGGGAAAGAAATTCCACATCATATAGCAGGGACCACCTCGGCCGGGATGACGTGCGTGTACCATATTGTCTCCCCCCACGTCGGAAATCCTGGACATCACGGCCGCTTGCGTCGTTGACTCGGCCGTGTTAGCCAAGCTGCTTCCGCACGCGCTTCCCCCGCGCGGTGAGGACGTACACGCGTCCTGTGGCCTTCTTCGGGGTGACGCACTCGACGAGGCCATGATGCTCCATGTCGCGCAGCGCGCGGGAGACGTTGTTCAGGGAAATCGCATAGCCGGAGCGAGCAATCTGCGAAGGGACCATGGGCCGGTCCATCAGGGCGAGCACGCTGCGGCGCTGCTTCCCTCTCAGGACATAGCCGAGGTCGTCGTAGAACTGTGCCATGGCAGCACTCATGCAACCAGAGCATAAATGAATTGATTCCAGATTATACTCTGAATATACTCATTTTATACACAATCTATTAATAGGCAGTCCCCTCCCTCGGGCCATGGACCCTTGCGACGTGCTGCAACTCTTCCGGTACTGCCGCAAGAGGCTGCATGCGGGATATCCCGCGAACTCTCTCGCGAAAGTGCTGCGCAACCGGGGCGTCGACGAGAAGACCATAAAAGCACTGCTTAGCCCTTGTAGAACTTGGCCTTGAGCTCTTCCTTGATGCGCGTCAGCTCGTTCTTCGGCATGGTGCTGAGCAGCTCCCAGCCTATCTCCAGGGTGCGCACGATGCTCCTGTCCTCATGGCGGCCCTGCCGGACGAAGCGCAGCTCGAACTGCTCGGCAAATTTGAGCAGGCGCCGGTCGCGCTCGGAGAGCGCGTCCTCACCGACGATGGCGACGAGGCCGCGCAGGTCCCTTCCCTCGGCGTAGTTCGCGTAGCTCTGGTCGCTGACCTGCTTGTGGTCCTCTCTGGTCTTCCCGGGCCCGATGCCGGAGTTCATCAGCCGTGACAGCGAGGGCAGTATGTCAATAGGGGGGTAGACGCCCTTGCGGTGCAGGTCCCTCGCGAGCACGATCTGCCCCTCGGTGATGTAGCCCGTGAGGTCGGGGATGGGGTGGGTGATGTCGTCTCCCACCATGGTGAGGATGGGGAGCTGGGTGATGCTTCCCTTCCGTTCCTTGATCATGCCTGCGCGCTCGTAGATGCTCGCGAGGTCGGTGTACATGTACCCCGGGTAGCCGCGCCTGCCGGGGACCTCCTCGCGCGCCGCGCCTATCTCTCGCAGGGCCTCGCAGTAGTTCGTCATGTCGGTGAGGATGACGAGGACGTGCATGTCCTTCTCGTACGCGAGAAATTCTGCGGTGGTCAGCGCCATCCGCGGGGTGATGAGCCGCTCGATGGCAGGGTCGTCCGCGAGATTGAGGAACACCACCGCGCGGTTCAGGCTTCCGCTCTCCTCGAAGTCGCGGATGAAGGCCTGGGCCTCCTCGGACGTTATTCCCATCGCCACGAACACCACCGCGAACGCGCTTTCCTGGCCCACGACCTTGGCCTGCCGCGCAATCTGGAGGGCGATGTGGTTGTGGGGAAGGCCCGCTCCGGAGAAGATGGGCAGCTTCTGGCCGCGCACCAGGGTGTTGGTGGCGTCGATGGTGGAGATGCCCGTCTGGATGAAATCCGCGGGGGAGGATCGCGCGTAGGGATTGATGGCGGCGCCCGTGATGTCCATGCGCTTCTCGGGGATGACTGGCGGGCCGCCATCAATCGGCCTGCCCGCTCCGTCGAAGACGCGGCCGAGCATCTCTCCGGAGACAGGAAGCTGGATGGTCTCTCCCAGGAATTTCACGTGCGCCTCGCGGTCTATGCCGCTCGTGCCCTCGAAGACCTGCACCACCACAAGGTCCGCGCTGGTATCGAGGACCTGGCCGTTCTTCACGCTGCCGTCCGAAAGCTTGATGGAGACCAGTTCCCCGTACCCCACGGCGTCGGTCTTCTCCACGAACAGCAGGGGGCCCGCGACCCTCGTCACCGTCTTGTATTCCTTGAGCATGTTGTTCACAGCGAGGCAAATTCCTTCTCCATGTCCTTCCTAATCTGGTCGAGCAGTTTTTGGTAGTCTTTCTCGAACTTCACATCGGCGAGCTTGTCCTTGCTCTTCATCGCAGTCAGCGCCTGGATGCCTGCTCCGGCCTCCAGGGCCTTGTAGGCCTTGTCCCCGAAGAACTTGATGGTCTTCATCATCTGGAAGGTCTTCGGGAGGTCGCAGAAGGTGTCCACATCATGGTAGGCGTTCTGCTGGAGGAAGAACTCCCGGATCATCCTCGCGATTTCCAGGGTGAGCTGCTCCTTCTCCGGAAGGGCGTCGGACCCGACGAGCTGCACAATCTCCAGGAGTTTCTCCTCCTCCTGGAGCAGCGCGAGGAGGTCATCCGTCAGTGAGGTCCAGTCCTTGGAGACCCTGCCCTCGAACCACGGCGCGAGACTCTCCTTGTAGAGCGAGTAGCTGGTGAGCCAGTTGATAGAGGGGAAGTGCCTCCGCTGCGCGAGGCGCGCGTCGAGCGCCCAGAATGCCTTCACCACGCGGAGGGTATTCTGCGTGACGGGCTCTG
Organism: Candidatus Woesearchaeota archaeon; assembly: GCA_018302335.1. Lineage (GTDB taxonomy): Archaea > Nanobdellota > Nanobdellia > Woesearchaeales > JAGVZT01 > JAGVZT01. The sequence continues at coordinate 24,350 of JAGVZT010000043.1, forward strand.
AAAAGTCGCCTCCTGGGGGCGAGACCGCTCCGATGATGGAGACGGAGCCCTCTGCGCCCTGGAGGGTGCGGACCCGGCCCGCGCGCTCATAGAACTCCGCGAGCCGCGAGGCGAGGTACGCTGGATAGCCCTCTTCGCCCGGCATCTCCTCCAGGCGCGAGGAGATCTCGCGCATGGCCTCGGCCCATCGGGAGGTGGAATCCGCCATGAGCGCGACATTGTAGCCCATGTCGCGATAATATTCGGCAATCGTGACCCCGGTATAGACGCTCGCTTCGCGCGCTGCGACCGGCATGTTCGAGGTGTTCGCGATGAGCACGGTGCGGTTCATCAGGGCCCCTCCGCTCCTGGGGTCCTTGAGGTGCGGGAACTCCGTGAGCACCTCGGTCATCTCGTTTCCACGTTCGCCGCAGCCGACATAGACGATGATGTCCGCGTCGCACCACTTGGCGAGGGTCTGCTGCGTCACGGTCTTGCCGGCCCCGAACGGCCCGGGAATCGCCGCGACCCCTCCCTTCGCAAGCGGGAACAGCCCGTCGAAGATGCGCTGTCCGGTCACGAGTGGGGTCTCCGGTCGGAGCTTCTCTTTCACCGGACGCGGGCGGCGGACAGGCCATTTCTGCATGAGCGTGAGCTTCTCCCCGCCGGAGAGCTCTCCGAAGGGCTGGTTCACTGTGAATGTCCCCTGGGAGATGCTCTTCACGGAGCCGGACATGCCCGGTGGTGCGATGACCTTGTGGAGGATGGCGGGAGTCTCCTGGACCGTGCCGATGAGCACCCCCGGAGCGACGGCGTCGCCCTTCTTCAGCGCGGGGGTGAAATCCCACTTCTTCTCCTGGTCGAGGGCAGGAGCCTCGACGCCCCGCTGGATGAAATCGCCGCGCGCCGCCCTGATGACCGGGAGGGGCCGCTGGACGCCATCATAGATGCTGGTGAGCAGTCCGGGACCGAGGTCCAGGGAGAGCGGCTGGCCGGTGTTCTCGACGCTCTCACCCGGCTTGAGCCCGGAGGTGTCCTCGTAGACCTGGATGGTGACTTTCTCGCCGCCAATCTGGATGACCTCGCCCATGAGGCGCTCCTTGCCGACGCGCACCACGTCGTACATCCGTGCGGCAAGTCCTTTCGCGACGACGACCGGACCGGCGATGCGGAAGAGAGTCCCGGTTGAACGAGCCATGCAAACCCCGGCTCGCCAGAATCGGAGGCAGTATATAAAAGTTGGCCCGCGACTGATGGCAGAAAAACTACACTATCCGGTCGCACTGCCGTACGGGTTCCGGGCTGTCTCACCGGGATACCGGGAATTCTCAGGAGCGCGGCCGATTACGGAGCGCCGAGAAGCCAGACGACCGCGCTCATGGCCAGCGCCGCAGCCAGGGGCACGGTGAAGTTGTCCGGTAGCTCCCACCCGTGTATGCGGTGGGGAAGCGCCTCTACCCCCATGGCGACCGCGGCGCCGAAGATGGCCGCTTCCCTGGGAACGAGGAGGTAGGCCGCCATGGCAGCGGTGAGGAATCCCGCGACGATGCCCTCCCAGTTCTTCCTGGGATTCACCAGCGTGGGTATCCTCCCGAATGCCGCTCCAACCAAATGGCCGATAGAATCCCCGAAGGAGAGGATGAGGATGCTCGCGAGCACGATTTCCAGGGGAAACCACCAGAGCAGCACCGCCCACGAGACGATGAAGTACATCGCGGTCTTCCCCGGGAAGTGGCTGTTCTCCTCGCGCTCCATGCTCGCGCAGAGGGGGCTCAGCAGGGGAGCGTAGCCGCTCTTCGCCAGCACCACGAAGGCAAGGCAGAGCGGCACGAGGAGCAGTACGGTCAGCGGATTGACGATGCCCGCCCAGGTGACGAAGGCGGCGAGCAGCCCGAAGAGCAGGTGGGTCGTCTTGCGCCAGAACTCCAGCCGGGAGAGGGTCAAAGCACCAGCCTCTGGATGCGCTCAACAATCCTGAAGCGCACCGCGAGCACGCCTAGGACCAGCAGGCCGACCAGGGTGAAGGTCACCACGCTCTCCAGGTTCTCGAAGCGCATCGCGACGCTGAGATACAGCTCGCCCAGCTTCCAGCCGAGCAGGGCGAGGACGAAGATGCGGGGAAGCATCCCTCCAAGAGTGGAGAGCGCATAGCGCTTCACATCCATCCGCACCAGGCCCGCGGCCGCGGATACCAGGGAGAGGGGCATCACCGGCAACGCGCGGAAGAGGAAGACGCTGAGCTCCTCCTTCGCCATGACGCGGCGCTGCATCTTCTGGACGTCCTGCCATCCGAGGCCGAGGTAGCGTTCCGTGCGCTCGATGAGCGGCTTTCCCCCATAGTACGCGACCCCATAGGGGATGAAGGAGCCTGCGAGCGCCGTGATTGCCGCGGGGAGGGTGATGACGAAGAGGAGGGTAGGCAGGGCGGCCTGGAAGGTGATACCCGGCTCCACGAGGATTGCGCCAGCGGCCATGATGACCACCGGGCTGGGAATCGGGACGATGATTTCCTCCAGCATGACCCCGAAGACGACGCCCAGGACGCCGTGGCTCCGTATCAGGGCGAGAATCCACTCAGTCAGCTCTGCGAGCATCGGCCACGGTCAGGGGCAAATCTTCTTATACATTGCGGTCTCCTGGCGCCCGTGGACCGCAGAGTGGCGATGCTCAGGACGTCGGCCGCGCTCATCGTGCTCGACCAGCTGGGAAAACTGATGGCAAGGGGCGCCTTGGTGGGCCTGGACACACTCGCGGTCATCCCGGGAGTGCTGCACCTCACCGCGGTGGAGAACACGGGCTCGCTGTTCGGCTCCCTGCCCGGGCAGAACCTCCTGCTGACGCTCCTGTCCGTTGGGGTCAGCGGGGCGCTGTGCTGGCTCATCCTCTCGGGACGCGCTCCCGAAGACAGGCTGGGCCGCGTCGCGATGGTCCTGCTGCTCGCGGGCGCGATGGGCAATCTCGTCGACCGGCTGCTGCGCGGCGCGGTGTTCGACTTCATCGATTTCCAAATCTGGCCGGTCTTCAACTTCGCGGATGCGATGCTCAGCACGGGCGTCGGGGCGCTGCTGCTGCGCGAACTCAGAACTCTTCGAGGTCCTCGAGCCCCTTCAGGTAGCCGTTCTTCTTGAGCCACTGCACCTGAAGCGGCCGGTACTTGTACACCACGTCGCCCTTTCCGTCTCCGGAGAATTCCCAGGGCTCGATGAGCAGGGTGTCGCCGTCGCGGACCCAGAGGATGCGCTTCAGCCTGCCCGGGATGCGGCAGACGCGGGTCTTGCCGTCGAGGCAGATGACCTTCATCCTGCTGCCCCCGAGGCGGCGCTCGCAGAGGCCAAGCACCTGCTTGTCGCGGGGGAGGCGTACGCGCAGGACCTCCTCGCTCCCCTCGGTGCCCTCGATAGGGACCTCTTCGTTCTCTGCCATCGGACTGTGAAGCCGCGGCCCTCTTTTAAGTCTTTCTACCCCTGGGGCGTTGTAGAAAATCTCCCGGACCTCGGCCGGAATCCCGTACGAGTTCCTGGCTTTCTCGCTGGAATGGCGAGTATTCTCCGCAATGCGGTCGGCTCGCGGGGACTTCCATAGGCCCTGTCGAGAGCAACCTTTATATTGGCGGCAGTCTGCAGCAGAGTGATGATTGACAAGGAGCGGATGCTGGAGCACCTGGAATCTTTCCCGCGCAGGGTGCTCGAGGGATTCGACCTCGCGAAAGACATCCGCGTGGAGAAGCCCATCAAGCGGATTGTCGCGGTGGGCATGGGAGGCTCCGGCGTCAGCGGGCTCCTGCTCAGGAGCTACCTGAAGGACAAGCCCTACGTGGAGCCAGTGCAGTCGGACGAGCTTCCTCCAGGCGTGGACCAGGAGACCCTCGCGTTCCTCGTGTCCTATTCGGGGGAGACTCGCGAGACGCTGGACGCGTACCGCGAGGCGCAGCGCAAGTTCTGTAAGATACTGGCCATCACCTCCGGGGGCAAGCTGGAGCGTCTCGCGGCCGCGGACAGCAAGGTGCGCCTCAAGATTCCCGAGGGACTGCCTCCGCGCGCCGCGCTGCCCTACCTTTTTTTCCCCATGCTGCGCGTGCTGCAGAACGCCGAGCTCATCCCGGACCAGCGCGATGCGGTGATGAGCCTGGCTAAGGTGCTGCAGAACGAAGAGTACCGCCAGCGGGGAGAGGAACTGGCGTCGGAGCTGAAAGACCGCGTGACCGTGCTGTACGCGACGCCCTTCATGGCTCCCGCGGCGTACCGCATGAAGTGCCAGCTCAACGAGAACGCCAAGTGTCCTGCATTCGTCAACGTCTTCCCGGAGCTGCTGCACAACGAGGTGGAGGGCTTCCAGAACACGCGCGCCGATTTCCACATCATCATGCTCCGCGAGGATTCGCTTGCGGGGCCGATGTCGCGCGACTTCAAGGTGGTGAAGCGCGTGCTGAAGGCGCGCTGCAAGGTCACCGAGCTGGTGTTCAGCGAGAAGGACCGGCTGAGCCAGCTCTTCTCCGCGGTGCATCTCGGGGACTGGGCCTCGTACTTCCTCGCCATCAAGTGCGACACCGACCCGACCCCCACGCCGGTGATCAGCGAGATCAAGCGGCACGGGCCCGTGGTCTAGCGGTTATGACGTCGCCTTTACACGGCGAATGTCCTCGGTTCGAATCCGGGCGGGCCCA
>JAGVZT010000044.1 GCA_018302335.1 Candidatus Woesearchaeota archaeon
CCAGTCGTCGACCTTTGGGTCCTTCATGCGCTCCCGGAAGTTCTCAAGCTCGGCGCGGACCTTGTCCTCTAGCTCGAGCCCATACCGGGGGGATGCGTTCCCGATCATCCACCCGATGCCCCCCTGGTGCGCTGGACTGAGCGTCCCGATGTCAAGACCACAGTGCCGGAATGCCTTCTCCACGGATTCGGAGATGAGCAGCTGGGAGGCAGGCGATTTCGAGTTGACCACATACAGAAGCGGATTCCACTGCTCATAGAGTCCCATGGTGCGTCCCCCGTGAGGGTAGCTTCCCATATCCCCTATGTATTTAAAAATGTTACTATTATAGAATAGTTATTCTATTCCAAAACTGTAGGACCCACAGCAAGTTTCATAAAGGGACCAGAAATCAGAAAATCATGCTCACCATCGTGGAGCTCGAGGGATTCATCCAGGGCAACGACCCGTTCACGAAGAACGGGATGATGCGTACCCTGGGCATCTCCAGGGAGAAGGCCGAGCATTCCATCAGGCAGCTCCTCGCCCTCGGCGTCATCCGCGCCGAGCGTCATGGCTCCCGGGAGCTCTTCACCCGCGTGGTCAAACCCAATCGGGATATGCCCCCACAGACCGGCCGGATTGAAGGCCAATCCTCGCAATCCGCCACGCCCGAAGAGCGCCTCCTGAAGCTCCTCGACGAAACAAGCCCGGAGATCTCCGAGCAGCTGGCCCTTCTCAACGCCGCGCAGGCGGCGCTGCTGAGGAAGCTGAGGAAGGTATGAGGCGGCTTCATTTCTGCACCGCCGGGGTGCCGCACAGCAGCCCGAAGCAGGACAGCCTCACCGGGCTGCGGCACGTCGCCTCCCTTGGCCTCGACGGCATGGAGATGGAGTTCGTCCACGGGGTGCGCATGCCCCGCGAGACTGCGCAGGAGATGCGCGCCATCGCGGCATCCAACAATCTCGTGCTGACCGCGCATGCGCCCTATTACATCAACCTCAACGCCGCGGAGAATCAAAAGTGGCACGCGAGCATCACCCGGATTGTGCAGACGGCGCAGCGCGCCACGGATGCCGGGGCGTACAGCATCTGCTTCCACCCGGGATTCTACCAGGGCCAGCAACCAGAGAAGGTCTTCAGCCGCGTCAGGGAGGCCCTGGCCGAGGTGTTCCGCCAGCTCGGAGATACCGAGGTCTGGGTCCGTCCGGAAACGACGGGGAAGGGTTCGCAGTTCGGCTCCCTCCAGGAGTGCATCGCCCTCTCGAAGGAGTTCGAGCGGATGCTGCCCTGCGTCGACTTCTCGCATCTCCACGCGCGCTCCGGGGGGAAGTTCAACACCACCGAGGAGTTCCGCGCGGTCCTCGCCGAGATGGAGCGCGAGCTCGGCCGCACATCCCTGGAGAACATGCACATCCACCTCTCCGGCATCGCGTACAGCGAGAAGGGCGAGCGGAATCACCTCATTCTCGAAGAGAGCGACATGCGCTGGCGCGAGCTCCTCGCAGCGTTGAAGGAGTTCCGCTGCGCCGGCGCACTGGTGTGCGAGAGCCCGAACATCGAGACGGATGCGGGGATGCTCAAACGATGCTGGCAGGAGAATATTTCGCCACTAAAGTGATGGGCTCTGTAGAAACCCTCGCGCATTCCGGCCGCGATGCCGTCCGGTCATCGGGGTGCCTCGCCGTGAGCGCGGAGACCGCCACCAGCGCGGCCGACTCTTTTGCCAGGCATTTCTACGGGGCCAAGTGATGAAAAAATATTTATACCCCTTCGGCTTTCCGGATACCATGCGAGTTGGTTGTCTTCATTGGATGCGGTGCATTCGTTAGACAGCAGTCTCGTTCTCCGACGCTGTTAACCTCCAGTCAAATTCATCTCTGGCTGCCGCGCGTCTCGCGTGGCAGCAGTCCTCTGGACAGTCGAAGGGCACCGTAGAAAACCCTACATCCGGGCCGCGACGCTCGCGTTCCTGGATGTCTCGCCGGAAGGTCGGAGTTGCTGAGCAGCGCGGCCGCAACAGAAGTTTTCTGCGAGGCCCGTCAAAGCCAAAAAAATGTGAGGTATTCATCATGCAAGAGACAACTCTGGAAGGAAGATTGAACGATGCACTATGGGTCAGGGATTTCAGCGAGGCGGACCTACCCCAACTGACAGCCCTCTACCAGGAGGTCTTCGCTGGAGAGGTCGCGCTTTCCGACGGCACGGTGTTCTCCTGGGGCGAATACATGAAGTGTTCGCGTTGCGGAGTGAAGTACGGCAGGGACGAGATTGGGCCAGGCGGGGAACCTGGGTATCAGGTGGCAGTCGACGGCAAATGGTTCCCGCTTGAGAGCTGCAAGAGGTGCGGAGATGATTTTCGGCCCGCCACCAGCAGCACCCAGGGCGGCGCTTCGCTCATGCCATTCTGGAGCGACGTCTCTATCCGGGAGATTGTTGCCTCGACGCTGGGCAGGCCCGGTGGCCAAATCAAGCTGGCATTTCGTGAAGGGGAACTGCTCGGGTTCGCGATGTACTTCGTGAACCCCTATGCGCCTGACGTGGGCTATCTCGCGGACATCGGAGTCTCTCCGGACCGGCGCGGAAAGGGCATCGCCACCGCCCTGCTCTCCTTTGTGGACCAATGGGCAGTGCAGAAGCGCCTCTCGTCCGTCTACCTGCGGACGGATCAACGAAACCTCGCGGCGGTGCGGCTCTTCGAGAAGAACGACTACAGGAGCACCGGATTGCGAGAGCCCGACACGGCCGTTGAGGACTTCCCGTGGAGAATCTACATGCAGAAGAGACTGGGGCCATTTGGGAGTCCCGGCGACTCGGACCGCGGACTGGAGGTGGACTAGTGAAAGAAACAGCGGAACTGTTGAGGAATCTCATCCAGATTCCCTCCCCCTCAGGGAAGGAGCAGGCCATCAGCGAGTATGTCACCAGACGCCTCAGACGCAGTTTGGTTGTCCTACAGGAAGACGTGGGCGGCGGCAGGGCGAACGTGCTCGCCTCACTGGGGACACCAAAGGTCGTGCTCACGACGCATATGGATACGGTGCCTGGCGAGCTTCCGTGCAGGCTGAGCGCAGGTCGCATGTATGGCAGAGGAGCCTGCGACGCGAAGGGCGCGATGGCGGCGATGATTCTCGCCGCTGAGAGCGCGGCCAAGAAAGGCGTAGAAGGCTTCGCGCTACTCCTCGACGTGGGGGAAGAAACCACCTTTGACGGCATCCTCGCCGGAATGAGTGGCTCCGTGGCTCGGCTCTCTCCGGACATGGTCGTGGTGGGTGAGCCCACGTCCCTCCGCCTTCTCACTGGCCAGCGCGGCCTCATCCACGCGAGGATGCGTACACGAGGGAGGGCAGCTCACGCGGCGCTACCTGAGCAAGGGGAATGTGCCATCACCGCGCTGTGCCGACTTGTCGAGACTGTGCGCGCCATGCCGCGCGCGCATGACCCTCTCCTCGGCCGCTCGACAGTGACTGTGACCCGTATCTCGGGAGGTAGCGCCTCGAACGTCGTTGCTGATGCAGCATGGGCAGAATTGGACATTCGGACTGTCCCTGGCGACGAGCATATCACCGCGGCGCTCCGGCGTCTCCCCACCGCGCAGGTTGATATCTCATGTAGCTTTCCACCTGCAATCTGCGGTGATGAGCATGTGATTGGAAGATTGGCGCGTCTGCTCGCCCAGAAGGGCCTGCCCTCACAGCCCGGATTTGCTCCGTTCTTCACCGAGATGCGCTTCTGGTCCGAAAAAGCGCCCGCTGTCATCCTGGGGCCTGGTAATCCTGCTGTCGCGCACTCTGAGCGGGAATATGTCACTGTCCCTGAGGTGGAAACAGCGAGCGCACTCTATGAGGAGATACTCATGCAGTTCTGCCCCTGAGGACGACTGCCTGCTGCTCAAGAAGACTTCTTCGTGAGCCTTCCCACGAGGCGCTCCATCTTCTCCTCGCGCCGCTCCATCGCGGAGAGGATGCCCTCATCGCGCGTCCCCTTTGCGATGAGCACCACCACGCGGCCGGGAGCGTCGCGGCCTGCCCTCCCGCGGCGCTGTATCGCCCGTATCGCGGAAGGCACCGGCTCGTAGAACACCACCAGGTCCACGCTCGGCACGTCGAGGCCCTCTTCTCCAACGGACGTGCAGACCAGCACGTTGGTCTCCCCCTTCCGGAAGGCCTCAAGCACGGAGGACTGCTCCTGCTGCCGCATCCCCTTCACGCTGCCGGACGCCTGGCCCACGAAATGCGCGACCCGCGCGCCGGGAAGAGAGCCGAGCGCGAGCACGATGCTCGGGATAGTATCGCGGAACTGGGTGAACACCAGCACTTTGCTCTCCGGCTGCGCGAGCTGCTCCTGCACCATGCCGGCAAGCGCAGCGAGCTTGGGATGGCTCTCTCCCCCGTACAGCTCTGCGAGGGAGCGGATGTGCGCAGCCTCCGGGAGAGCGATGAACTTCTTGCCTTCCTCTGCGCTCTTCGCGAAGTAGCTCTTCAGCGGCTCAACGCCTTGAGTCTCCAGGAGCTCAAGACAGTGCGATGCCTGGAGCGCGGTGCCCTGCGCCTTCATCGCGGCGAAGAGTTTCCCGCTCCTCCTCTTCGCGAGCGCGCCCCGGAGCATGCTCCCGCACGCGATGATATCGCTCTTGGAGAGGTATTCGACCTTCTTGTAGCGCAGGAAGCCGTACTGGCGGAGTTTTCCCAGAGCAGAGAGCAGCAGCTCCCGCAGGGGCGTGCGGATGGCGAGCATCCCGTCGGACAGCTCGACGGAAAGGCGCTCCTCCCCCAGCTCCTGGAGGAACGGCGCGACGTCCGGTGATTCCCGAGTGCGGCTCTCGACCCGCGTGAGGCGCAGGTTGGCCAGTATCTGCTTCACCTTCTTCTGGCCTGCTCCGGGCGACGCTGACAGTCCCAATGCAAGTCCCCCGTACCTCCAGCGCAGCGTCCAGGAAATACCGTCCGGCGTCGAGGTCCGCGAGCACGGTCTGCGGGGTCGCGAACACCACGCCTGACTCAGCAAACAGCCGCTTCCTCTTCAGCGGCGATACCTCTCCGGTCAGCACCGCTGCCGCAGGGAGGCGGAGAAGGCGGCCGCAGGTCTCCGCATGCTGCAGCACCAGCGGCTTCGTGGGCGCGAGGAACAGCACCTTGGCGGGAAGGACCTGCGCGATGACCAGCGCCGCGATGACCGTCTTCCCCAGTCCTGTGGGAAGGATGACCGCGGTGCTCTCCCGCATGCACGTGCTGGCGATGGCGAGCTGGTAGTCGCGGGCGAGGATGGCCCGCTCGCGCACCCGGGGATGGGTGACAAAGCCGTCCTTCACCTCCAGTGGTGATGGTCCGGTGCCCAGCCGCGTTTGCATGGCCCGGGGAGCGACCGCACGGCTTAAGTTTCTTGCGCCGGCAACTCGGAGAAAAGCACATGACCTCGGCCGCGATGCCGCAGGAGTTCCGGATTGTCTCGCCGAAATCGCGGAAATTATCCGCAACGCGGCCGACGGCACTATCTGCTCTCGGAAGCGAGCATCCTTCTCGCCAGCAGCCCGAGCGGGATGCTCGCGAGGTTCAGGGGGATGAGATAGAGCACCGAGACGAGCAGCGCGTCAGCAGAAAGGAACCGCGAGGCGAGCACCAGCGCCAACGTCGAATTCATGAAACTGCTGCTGATCACCAGGGTGACGCGCTCCTTCCCGCTCCTCCCAATGGCGAGCAGCCAGCCGAAAAGATGGAGCGCGACGCATAGTGCGACGAGCAGTGCAAGGAGAGCAGGAGCCTCCCGGACCGCGCCGAGCAGCGAGGCGCTGTGGGGCGCGATGGTCCCCGCGATGATGACGGTGAGCAGCGCGAGGGAGAGCGCGCTATACGATGGGGAAGTGCGCCGGACAAGCCGGGGGAGGAAGGTACGGCAGAGGGCCGCGAGAGCGAAGGGGAGCAGCACGAGCAGCGCAAGCATCCTCGAGATGACGCTCAGGGGCACGCTGACGCTCGCGCCGCTCAGCCCCAGTACCGCAGGAACGCTGAAGGGTGAGAGCAGGTGGCCGCTGATGCTCAGCACGAGCGCCTCTTCCATCGCGGCGCCGAAGAGGTGCGCGAGCACGGGAGTGCTCAGCCCAGCAGGCATCGCAAGAAGGAGCACGGCTCCCGAGGAGTATCTCCAGCCGCCGAGTAGCAGCGCAGCCGCGACAGGGAGCGCCAGGAAACGCAGCGCTCCGAACGCCACGAGGTAGGGCGAGCGGAACACCCGCAGCCTGGACACATCCAACCTAAGGTAGGTGAGCAGCAGCACCACCGCGAGCGCCGGCAGGGCCAGTCCTGACAGCGCGGTCATCTTCCGGGGCATGGCCAGCGCGAGGCCTATGCCGAGGGCGAAGAAGAGCCAGAAGTGCCGCTCAGCCCACGCAATCATACCAGGCTGAATGCCTGCAGCCGGTGGTTTCCTCCATCCGCGACGAAAAGCGTCGTTCCTGAGCGCGCCATGCCCGCGGGGTTCTTGAACTGGCCCTCCTCGATGCCCTCTTCGCCGAACGTCGCGACGCTCCGGCCTTCCTTGAAGACCTGGATGCGATGATTGCCGTCCTCACTCACCAGGAGATAGTCGCCGATGCGCATCACGTCGAGCGGGAACTGCAGCTGCCCCACCTCACGGCCCTTCACCGCCGCGAGACCGGCCGCGGGCTCTCCGTCAAGGGTGAAATGGGCGATGCGATGGTTCCCGTAGTCAGCGACGTACACCCCTGTGCTGTCCACGAAGAGCTGCCTCGGGTTGAGGAGCTGTCCTGCCTGCGGGCCACGGGAGCCCATCGAGAGGAGCCACTCCCCCTCGGGAGTGAAGACCTGGACGCGGTGGTTACCCTCATCGGTCACGTAGACCCTACCCTCGTGCACCGCAACCCCGACAGGGTTGAGGAACTGGCCCGCACCGCTGCCGCGAGTGCCGAAGCTCCGCAGGAACTCGCCTCCAGCGGAAAAGACCGAGACGCGCTGGTTCGCCTTGTCCGCGATGTAGACCTCGCCTCCGGACACGGTGATGTCCGCGGGGAAGCTCAGCTGGCCGTTGGAGCCGCCCTTGGAGCCGAAGGTCTCCAGGGGTGTCCCGTCGAGCGAGAGGACCTGGACGCGATGGTTGCCCTCTTCCACGACGTATACCTTATCGCCCAGCAGCGCGATGCCCCGGGGATGGCTGAATTCGCCGAGCTCGATGCCCTCCCGGTACTGTCCGGTAAGGTCATTGTAGTTCCCGACACCGAAAAGGAAGGTGAAGAGCCATTCCTGCACCGCGGCAAAGGGGTCCGCGGGTGCCTGAATCGTCGGGGGAGGGGCTTCCTGCCCGGTCGGCACCACAGGTATCTCCTGAGGCTGCTGCACCGGCGTTGAGCATGCTGCCAGCAGCAGCAACGCTACCATGACCATCGTCCATCTCATGTGTCTCACCCTTTCACGTTTCCAACTGGTTTCAGCGCGACCACCTTCCGGGAGATGCCTGCGAGCTCGCATGCCTGCACCACCTCGGAGATGTCCTTGTATGCGAGCCCGGCCTCCTCCGCGAGGCCGGACATGCTCGCCGCCCTGACATAGATGCCGCGCTCCTCCATGGAGCGCTGGAGTTTGTCTCCCCGAACAAGCTGCTTGGCCTTGGTGCGGGACATGGTGCGGCCGGAGCCGTGCGCCGTGCTCCCGAAGGACTCCTCCATCGCCTTCTCGGTCCCCACAAGGAGATAGCTGCCCGTCTCCATGCTCCCGCCGATGATGACCGGCTGGCCCACCTCGCGGTATCGGGGAATCAGTTCCGGGTGCCCCGGGCCGAAGCTCCTCGTGGAGCCCTTCCGGTGCACCAGGACATCCTTCTTCTTCCCATCGACGACATGTCTCTCGACCTTGGCGATGTTGTGCGCGACGTCATAGACGATGTGCATCCCCAGCGCCTCTGGGTCCTCCTGGAAGACCTTGCCGAAGGCCTCCCGTACGCGATGGATGATGACCTGACGGTTGGAGAAGGCCATGTTGGCAGCGCAGGCCATCGCCGCGTAGTAGTCCTGCGCCTCTTTCGCGCGGAAGGGGGCGCAGGCGAGCTGCTGGTCCTTCACCTTGATGCCATGCCTGCGCATGGAGTCCGCGAAGACGCGCAGATAGTCCGTCGCGACCTGATGGCCGAAGCCGCGGGAGCCGCAGTGCACCATCACCACCACCTGACCGGGCATGGTGATGCCGAAGGCCCTCGCCACCTTCTCATCGAAGATGCCGGCCGCGGTGGTGAGCTGGACTTCGAGATAGTGGTTTCCGCTGCCCAGGGTGCCGAGCTGCCTGATGCCCCTGGAAAGCGCCTTCTCGCTGACCTTCGCGGGGTCTGCGCCCCTGATGCAGCCGTGCTCCTCGATGCGCTCGACATCCTCCTGCCAGCCGTAGCCGTTCTCCACGCACCACTGCACTCCGGAGGACATGATCTCGCGGAACTGGCCGGGATTGAGTTTCAGGAATCCCTCTCCCCCGACGCCCGCGGGAACGGTGCGGAAGAGGGTGTCCACGAGGTCGCGGAGCTTCGGCTGCACCCGGTCGAAGGTGAGATTGGTCGTGATGAGCCGCATCCCGCAATTGGAGACCACCACATTGTCCGCGATAAAGGTGTGCGTCTCCGGCACGGTGAAGTCATAGACATCTCCGGCATAAGGCATCGCGCGGATGCTTTCGATGGTGTCGAACAGGCAGCCGTGCTCCTCGATATCGCGAAGGTGGTCGCCCGCGAACTTCTGGAAGGACGGCGAGCCTCGGGGTATCCGTTCCCAAGACTGCTCGTAGAAGTGCCTCGCTATGAATCGCTCGTTAACAGGGGAAGATGCGAGCAACGCCTTCACCTCCCGTAGACGGAAGCCTGACTGTCGGAGTTCACGGATTCGCGTGGCCGCAGCGGAGCGCTCCGCGGTGAGGAGACGCTTCTCACGTATGTAGAGGCAGGCAATCTGCGAGAGTATGGAGCGTTTGCAGTTGTAGGAGTATCCAATCGTGGACCAGAGCCTGAGGAGATTATCCTCCTGTGAGGATATCTGCAACTTATATCGCATGGTGGGCCCGTGCCGGTTGTGGTAGTCGTTCCGCTCGAGAAGGGGGTGGACCACGACGCCGAACTCCCGGAGCAGGGTGATGAGCTGCTCGCAGAACAGTCTGGCGGTAGGAGCGAGTATGCTATTCTTGTTCATCGAGAGAGTGGGACAGTCGAACCCCGTCCGCGTGTGCGTGCGTGGACTCGAGAGCTCAGCCCCGAAGAGCCCGGAAAGGAAAAGCCTCTTCACCCACCGGGGAGCAGCCAGGAGCCACTCCGGCACAAGGTAGGGGGTGTTGGTCTTGTCTCCCTGCGGGTAACCGAGAGCATGGAAAAGCATGGCTAGGGAGCGCGAGGAGACATGGAGCTCATGGTTCGTCGAGTGGAAGCGGACAGTCCCGTATCGCGTGGGTATGGAGTGGTCTCTCTCCCTGCTGTATATCCGCGCAGAGAAGTCTAGGGCGGCGATATCACGCTGCATCTCCTGAAGGTCCTCCTCTTTGCCGTACGCGCAGATGAAACCCTTGTCTCCGGAAAGATAGACAATTCCGTCACCAAGTAGGTAGCCGAACAGCCGGGCGATGATGCCCACATGCTGATTGCGTAGCGTGAAGGGAAGGAGGCCGCGCTTCTCGAGCTCCGCGCGTTGCCCAAGAGAGAACGCATCCGGACTCACGAGTTCCACGTCATCGGGCTCATCGAAAGGCACCCCCTCGAAGGGATGCACGGCGAGCTGCTGTCCCACGCGCACCCTCTCCGCAGGAACCATACCAGAGGGGGTGAGCAGAGGATGTTCAGGTGTCATGGTCACAGAGAAGCCTAGTCTGGTCCGTACCTCCACGACGGGGCCGATGTACCTCTTCTTCAGGAAGAACAGAGCATCCTTGTGCATGAACGACTTTCGTTCCCTGTCAAAGGAGCATACCTGTTTGCCTTGCAGCCGCAGGAGGTAGCTCCTGTACCGCACCTCCCCGCCTGAGAGGTATTCCATCCGCTCAATGGGCATGGAAGCTCCGTCCCCGGTGAGTACCTTGGAGCCAGACACCAGGCAGTTGATATCGAACCCGATTCCACCCGGAGAGATGACTCCGGTGTCCAGGTCGAAGGCCGCCACTCCACCGATGGGAAAGCCATAGCCCCAGTGGCCGTCGGGCATGCAGTACGCATGCTTCTGCAGGCCCGGCAGACTTGCCACATTGGTGACCTGGTCGAAGACTCCGGCATCCATCTCATGCAGCAGCTTCTCGGTGGCGAAGATGCGTGCAGGGACGAGCATGCCCTCCTTGTAGTCCGGGGAAATCTCCCAGATGGCGTCTCCGACCTTCCGGATGTGCTTCGCGAGTCCTGGGTCGAGGGTCATATGTCCAGCACCACCCGGCAGCGGTAGCCCTGCTCCGTCTCCTGGAACGAGAGCTGGTGCATGGTCACCGCCTTCACGTCATTGCGGAGGGATTCCTTCGCGACATCGACGAGCGGGGTTCCGTGGATGATGGCGCGCAACGAGAACCGGCTCCTCTGCTTCTTGATGGCCACCTCGAAGCTCGAGAACAGGAGCTGCTCCGCATCCTTGAGATAGATGAGCTCCGCGAGCCAGTCGAAGAGCAGCAGCTCCAGGGAGGCAGCCGTGAGGGAGAGCGTATGCTTCCTGCTCGGGGCGAGCGCAGAGGGGTCCGCCATGGTGTCCGTCAACGCCTGCGCCGCCGAGACGAAGGCATCTTCGATGGAGCGGCCCTCCGCCTCGAACGCGATGTCCGCGTATGCCGTATCCTCCAGGTAGCGGAACATGGTACCAGGGTGGGCGGGGCGTTTAAAAATGTGCGCTCAGCGCACGACCACGGTGCCCCTGCGCCTAAGGCGGAAGTAGCCGAACGCGCCGAGGGCGGCGAGCGCCACCAGCACCATGGGCAAAGCCAGGCGGCCAGGACTCCCCTCTCCGGGATTGAAGACCGCATACGCGAATGCCGGCGTCTTGCCCCCTCCCAGGTACCACAGCCCAATGGCGCAGCCGGCCAGCAGCGCGATGACCACCCCGTCTGCATTGTTCTTCACGGCGTGCAGCACATGGTCCCACGAAGCGGATTTCTCCACGTTCAGCAGGTGCAGCTTGTCGTCCCCGTAGGTCTCGAACCTTCTGCGGGCCCGGTCATACTCCTTTGGCATGAGGTAGAGGGGTCGGCTCGCGTCGCTTCCGAAGACCCGGATGGTGTGCGAGAACTCCAGCCTGGTGTTGATCTGCTCGACTTCCTTCTTGGTGAGAAGCAGCGGGACATCCTTCTCGTCCCTGAATCTGACGAAGAGTTCCATCCCACTCCTCCCGGCGAAGGGCGATATTTAAATATTTTCCTTTGCTCCGGACGGATATGGCAAACAAGAGGCCGGAAGCCGTCCGGGAGGAGATTGTCCGCGCGCTGCGCCTCGTCACCGAGGGGCATGCGGCGAAGCATCCCACAGGGCACTACTCCGTCGAATTGGTGCGTCGGAGACTGGAGCTGCAAAGCGACACCACCGCGTTCTCCGATGTCGAGGCTATCGTCGAGAAGCATCTTCCGGAAGAGCTGGTCCGCATCGCCCGCCAGATGCACGCTGGCGAGCACAAGGGAGAATCCTTTCATATCGAGGTCGAGAGGACGGAAGAAGCCCCCAGGCAGCAGGGCACCGCGGACCGCTCCTATGTGAAAGATGAGCAAGAGAAGGAGATTCTCCTCGGCTGCACCTGCGGCTGGACCGCGACGATGTCCGATGTGCTTGGCGGGCAGGCGCGACCGAGCTACGCCCAGAAGACGAAGGAGAAGCGCCCCTACGGCGCCTCCCAGGACAAGTACGTTTAACGAGACTCGGCCGCGAGAAGGCAATTGTGCATGAGATAGCACACCGTCATGACTCCTGAGCCTCCGGGAGTCTTGAGGGCGACGCGCGCCTTCCGGTACGCCTCGGGAGTGAACTCGCCCACGGTCTTGCCGTCCCTGAAGTGCACTCCCATGTCGAGCAGGATGGCTCCGTGCGGGACATCATCCGCTCCCAGGATGTGGGGCTTCCCGGTCGCGCCGACGATGACCTCCGCAGCAAGCAGGACCTTGCTGGGCTCCTTGCTCCTGGTGTGCAGATACGTGACGGTGCAATCGTATTCGTCCATGAGAGCGATGCCCATCGGCCTGCCGACGAGATTGCCCCTGCCCATCACCGCGGCCCGCGCTCCGCGGACGTCGATGCCGTAGAGGTCAAGGGCGAGGAGCGCTCCCCCGATGGTCGGCGGATAGAACCGCGGAGAGCCCCCCTTCAGATAGAACGCCGCGGTGTTCTCCGGGCTGAGGGCGTCGAGGTCCTTCGAGGGCGATATCCTGGCCTTGGCCGCTGCCTCCTGATAGGGGTCAGCAGCAGGTCCTTTCGGCAGCGGTCCAAGGAGGATGACGCCATGAGCGGAGACGTCGCCATTGAGACGGGAAAGGGAATCCAGCAACTGGTGCTGCCCCGCCTGCTCTGGCAGGGTGACAATCCTGCCGAAGATGCCGCATCGCTCGCATTCCTTGACAGTGCTCTTTGCGTAGGACTCGCTTGCGGCATCTCCCTCTACGCGAACCATGGCAAGCGTTGGCTGGACGCCGCGAGCAGCAAGCGCTTCCGCGCGGGCAGTGAAGCGCTCGCGTAACACCTCGCGCGCCGCGGTGCCTGAGAGAGGCTCCGCTGAGCGGATGCGGGCGACATCCTCCTCGCTCAGGTTGATGCCGCGAATGCGCATCACCCTGAGGTCTCTTCCTCCTCACAGAAAGCGTCAAGCGATGTATTTGCCCGGATAGTCTTATAGCTGACCAGAGGTTTCATGCAGCCACCCCGCCTCACTGCATTTTCTAGTGGGAATGCTCCTATAAAAACACTGTGGCTTCGGAATATGTGCTTCGTACACTACTCGTTTGAATGCATCGGTTCAAGAATATGAGTGCGCCCGCGAGCCGACAGGAAGTCAACGGACCTCGGCCGGAATATCGCGGAAGTTCCGGATAGTCTCACACTGGAAATCCTGAGCAACACGGCCGGTTCCTGGCTTTTCTGCCCATGCTCATCTGTCCTTGGCCGACGGCCTCGCCAAATCGAAGAGGGAGGAGAACTCTTCACGCAGCACTGCGCCGTTCCCAGCGTCCAGCTTGAGGTTCAGCAGCACAAGCTCCTTCGCGAAGAGGGTGATGTTCCAGAGCTGCACGCCCTGGATGCACTGGAGGATGGCCAGAGTCTGGAAGGCCGTGAAGGGCTTCTTCGCCGCGCTGCTCTCCTGCGCATGCTGCAGCGCCCTCGTAAGGCCGACACGCACCCGCGAGAGGTCAAGGGCCTGAAGGTCCTCTGCATCCATGGCGCTCTCCTGCTCTTCTGCAATCTCCAGCTTCGCGTTCAGCACAAAGCTGGTGATCATGCCCTCGCGAAAGTAGCCAACCTGCCACACCATCTCCTGCGAGGGCTTGAAGTCCACGAAGAGATAGGCGAGCTGGTGCCCGGGATGGGCGAGCTTCCACTGCGTGAAGCGCGGCCGGGCTTCCAGGTCGCGCATCACTGCGAGAATCTCATCAGGGGCGCCTTCGCGGACCGCAGGAAGCTTGGCCCCACCCATATACACCTGAGGGATTTTGTCCCTTATAAAGATTGCCCCGGCCGGGGCTTTCGAGAAACCCTCAGATTCTCCGGTCGCAATGCCGTACGAGTTCCGCTCTGTCCTACGGGGCGGATATTCTCCGCGCTCTCCATCAGCCATCCCCTCTCCGGTCATAGGTGATGGAGCTCCCGGGGCGGACGTCGTAGGTCGTCCGTCTGTTGCCGAGGCCGAACGACTCCGCCTCGCCGTTGAGTTCCACATGACAGTCCTCGAGGCTCTCCGCGCAGATTCCTGCCTTGCCATGCATCGTGAAGACACTGTGCAGGGAGCCGAACGCCATAAAATAGGAACGCCCGCAGACGGAGAGCTCGGCATGCTGGACGTTGACCCCCCCAAAGTTGAGCGACGCAAGGAGAGAGAGTCGCAATGATTCTTCGGGGCTGCCCCTCAGGAGGTTGCCCGCGTGCAGGGCATTGCGCACCCGGGAAAGGTCCAGCGTCAGCCCGTTCTGCCCAAGGGAATACAGCGCCTGCACCGTCGCGGTGAGGCGCTGTCCGCAGTAGACCCGCGTCCGGGTATCGCAGCCGACGTACAGGGTGGCCATGGCGTCGAGCACTCCCTGGCCGACAGTCGCGTCCTTCCCGATGATGCCTGCGACGGCATCCGCCTCCTCCATGAAGAGTTCCAGGGTGCGCTCCGAGCGGAGGCCGCTCAGGCTCACCGGGACGCATGAAGGGCGCTCAACCCCGATGACTGCCCTTGCAAGCTCGTACAGGTCCGGGCCATCCCGCACGTAATCACGGTGCCTGCCTCCCATTGCGGCCGAGGGATGCCCCGGAGATAAGAAACTGTCGGCGAGAGGCCACCAATCCGGTTAGATTTATATAGGTGAAACGCGGGGAAAGGAGGCATGGCACGCACACGGCTGGGCATCCTCCTTGTCGCAATGCTCATTTTCTCCGCGTTCCCGCAGCTCGCGCTCGCGCAAACGTCCTCGGACGCGACCGTTTGCCCCGAGGTGGAGAGGCCAGTCTGCGAGACCGGCTATTCCGCGTCCATTCGGTATGACACGCAGCAGTGCCCGGTCTACGAGTGCACGCCAGTGGTGTCCGAATGCCCGAATTATCCGTCCGTCCCATCCTGCGAGCAGGGCTACGTCGCGAAGACGAGCTACGACAACCAGTGCCCGGTGTACGAGTGCGTCCCTTCCGACGGCGGCTGCTCCACGGAATGGGTGCCTGTCTGCGGCACGGACGGCAAGACCTACCAGAACATCTGCTACGCCTCGACTTCCCACGCGGGAGTCATCTACGAGGGAGAGTGCAAGCCCTGCCCCCTGGTGGCGTGGCCGGAGTGCGCGTCAGGGAACGTCCGCCAGGTGTGGGACGAGCACAATTGCCCCTCTTACGAGTGCCTGCCCGCCTCGCTCTGCCGTGATTCCGACGGCGGCATCGATTTCCACACCGCGGGCGAGGTGACGGTCTGCCAGTCCTCCACCAGCGGCGGAGGATGCGGGGCCAAGCGCGACTACTGCGCAGGCGACGCGGTTGTCGAATATTACTGCAAGGGCGACGAGGTGGCGGTCGCCGATTCCCGCTGCGCATCCGGCTGCAAGGAGGGCGTCTGCGTCAAGGGCCAGTATTGTACGGAAAATCCGCTGGACAGGGACTGCACCTGCCCCGAAGGCTATCGCAAGAAGAGCACCTGCCCCCTG
Source organism: Candidatus Woesearchaeota archaeon (assembly GCA_018302335.1). Lineage (GTDB taxonomy): Archaea > Nanobdellota > Nanobdellia > Woesearchaeales > JAGVZT01 > JAGVZT01. The sequence goes on from JAGVZT010000044.1 coordinate 15,294, forward strand.
GGAGCGCAATGCTTTGTGGAGAGCTACACCTGCGTCCCCATCTCGGTTTGCGAAACCCCGAAGCCTGTGGAGTGCCCCGAAGGCCAGGTGGTGAGCAAGGCGCTCGATTCTTCCGGCTGCCCCTACTACACCTGCATGTCTGCCCAGTGCTCGCCTTCCCTGCCCAGGGAGAAGTGCGAGAATCTGGGGGGAAAGTATGTGGACTGCCCCAACATCTGCCCGGACCCGAGAATGGCCTGCCCTGCGGTCTGCGGCAAGGCCTACTGCCAGTGCGGCACCGCCACATACTGCGAGGACCAGCCCTACAATCCGGACTGCGTGTGCAGGAAAGGCACCCGGGTCTTCGACCAGGGCACGGTGCCGGACTGCAAGACTGACCAGCCATGCCCGGCGTATGCCATCCAGCCCAGATTCCGGTGCGTCGCGCGCGATGACGTCGTAAAGGTCGAGCTGAACGAACCGTTCAAGCTTTCTCCGGGAGGCACCGCAGTCATTGTCGATTACAATGACCTGCACGTAAGGCTGACTGGCATCAGCTCGGGCAGCATCCGACAACTTGACAGCTCCGAGACCACCGCCTCCGGGGGTGGGACTGCCACTTATGATGGTACGCCAGGTCCAGTTGTCAGCGAGCCCGTGACACCATCAGTCTTCGAAGGTGATCTGCGAGATTTGCCAACGGTGGAGCCATGGGAGGAAGGCGATCCTATCGTCGAAATTCCGCGAGGAGGCCCGAGCATCAAGCCAATACCCGACGGCTGGCTCGTCGCGCACCTTGTGGTGACGCTACCGGGAAACACCCGTCTCCTGCAGGCTGATGCGAGAAGCGAAGTGGCGATTTCCAGCATCACCGGCCGCGCGGTCGAATCCTCAGGGGGCTACCTTTCCACGACCGCCACGAGCGCGAGTGGTGGGGAAGGGAGAGCTTCTGCCAGTGTCGTCGTCACAAGCGCCGCCTACGTCGTGACCCTGCGCGAGGGAGAGAGCGCCGAAGTCTTCGGCATCACCCTCTCTGCCAAGGAGCTCGCGAGCCACGCGGGAGTCTTCGTCGCGGGACGCGAGCGCATCGTTCCGTGCCCCGAAGCTGTGAAGTGCGATGATGGCTCCTCTCGGCAGTGCTACCAGAAGGGAGACATCTGCAGCTGCGAGTCCTGCCCCACCGAACGCTGCGAGCGCTCACTCTGCCCCGACGGCACCTGGGTCTCGTGCGGCTGGACGGACAACGGCTGTGAGTGCCGCTCCTGCCCCACGGAGCAGGAATCAGTCTGCGGCAACGGAGCCTGCGAGGAGGGCGAGGACATCGTCTGCCGCACCCTTGAGGGGCAGAAGGTCTGCTATGTGGCCTGCCCGAGGGACTGCTCGCCTGCCGAGCAGGAGTGCGACGGCTGCACCTATGAGACCCGCTGCCTGCCGTACGGCACCAGGCGCGTCATAGAGGACACCCCGACGTACTGTGCGGACGGCTCCTGGGAAAAGCAGCTACCGGAAAGCGAGAGCTGCCAGAACAGCTACGAGTGCCTCACCAACACCTGCTCCTCCGGACGGTGCGAGGACATCCAGAAGCAACTGGAGGAGACCCGCAACGTCCTGCAGCGGGTCCTCGATTGGCTGGAGAAGCTCTTCGGCTGAATGGACCCGGTCGTGCAGGTGGGCAAGAGCGGCCTGAATGAGGCAGCGCTGGAGCACATCTCGCGCATCCTCCGCCAGCGGAAAACGGTGCGAGTGAAGCTGCTGCGCTCCTTCCTGGAGAGCAGTTCCCCCGCTGAGGCGGAACGCGTCCTTCTGGAGCGCACCGGCGCGCGCTCCCGCAGGACGGGCTTCGTCATCACTCTGGACAGCCGGCAGCCGCGCAGGCGCGGATGAGGACGCACGGGTGTGTTTCCGCTGGCCTGAACAAGTAATCTGCCTGCGTTCGCAAAGGCTTAAGAACGCCTCCCGGAGTCCAATCCTCGGAGGTGCAATTATGCCGTACACCGCACGTTATAGCGTGGCAGTACTGGGGCTCGCGCTCGCGGGATGCGCGGCGCAGCCTGCCGCAGAGACGATACCAGCAATTCCCGAAACTATCCCCCTGGTGGAGGCTCCCATCGTCATGGAAGATTCTCTCATCATGGAGAATGCTCCCGAGCTCATTCCATGCTCCATCGAGAACTCCAGTTCGCTCGGTGCCGTGCTCGCGGAGGCGGACATCCCCCTGGACTTGCTCACCACACTCACCAGCGAACAGTTCTGGCTCGACCTCGGCTCGCAGCTAGAGGCCGCAGCAAGCACCGGGGCCGGGTCCTATCTCGGCGTCGTGCAGCTGGACGGCTCGTGCCAGCCTTCGGTTGTCCTCCATGAGAATCCCACCCTGGACCTCATCGCGCAGAGCGCAGCCACTATGCCTGCAGAAGGGACGCAAAGGCTCCTCCTCCGTTACTCCTCGCGTGCGGAATCAGAGGCGTGGAGCATCAACGCAGATGAGGCCGCACTGGCGCGAGATTACGGACTGCTGAACATCGTGCTGAGCACCCACCCGGACGGCACCGCCGTCGCGCTCTATCTCCCGGATGGCAATGTCATCCAGGCAGGCTTCTGGCAAGCCGGGGAACCGGTGGAGGACCTTGCGGTGGAGCTGCCCACCCTTCCGGCCCTCGAAGAGAGTCTCCCCACGGTACTCTCCGGGCTGTACGAGGGCCAGTTCATCGAGGGCGCCTATGATGTGGTCACTCTCGGCGGGCAGCAGGTCCGCATCCCGGGCCGGTGGTACGAGAACAACGATGTTCACTGGTCCAATGCTGCGAAGCGCGGAACGTGCATCGAGGTTTCCCTGAAGCTGGACGAAAACGGGAACCCCGTGCTCGTCGAGGGCCTTCCCGTCGCGGGGGCTCCTGCGCGCTACGCGGCATGCGCATCCCAGACCAAGTAGAGTCTGCCTTCGCGCTTCGCGACGCAGACCCGGTCTCCGGGCGCGATGCGCATCCCGAGGGAATGCTCCACTGCCGCGCTCTCGAAGGTGTCCGGGTCAAGCACCTCCACCCGCGGATGAACCTTGGTGACCTGCGTCTCCCGGCGTTCCAGGAGCTCGGGCTTCGAGCGGGGCCGCATGCTGACCCGCTTTCCCGATGACATATTGATGCCCGCGAGCTTCTCCCCGCTCACCGAGGTCAGGTAAATCACTTTTCCCTCGCAAAACACCACACATCCCGCGTGATACGGAGGCATCTTCACCAGGGCCACGGTGCGGAACAGCTTCCGGCTCGTGAGCTTGTCCTGGGAGAAGAGTTTTGCGGTCAGCGTGACCTCGGCGCCGAAGCGGTCGCGCTGCTCCCGGGAGAGGGTGCGCAGGAAGCGCGCTGAGGAGAGATAGTAATCGATTCCTTCCGGGACGTACTCACGCTGCGAGATGTGCACCCCCTCAGAGGCGAGCCGCTGCTCGGTCCACCGCTGGGCCTCCTCGCTGGCATGCCGCAGCTGGAGCACCGCCTCGTAGTACCGCTCGTTCTTCTTCCTGCACTGCGAGCATCGCAGGTAGCGCAGAGTGACCGGGATGCGATACTCGTCGGACAGCGCGGCTGACATGCCCGGAACGTTCCCCGTCGCATGGATTTCCGCCTCTCCGCTCACGATGACACCCTCGTGCTCACGATGCTCCGGGAGATGCAGCTGCACGGCGAGTTTCAGGTTGGTCACCTCCCTTCCCCGCCGCGAGACATGGGTGATGATGCGGGAGAACTGCTCATCGAGAGAATCGGGATGCCATTTCGCGGACACCCTGCCGCGATGGCACAGCGCGCAGCGCTCCGCCTCGACGGGCTTGAAGCTCTCCAGCAGGGGGTGCTCGTGCAGATAGCATTGCGGGCAGAGCGGCGAGAACTCGCCGGACTTCCCGCAGCGGGCGCAGCGGCTCATGACGGGTCGAGGGACGCGCCGGTTTATAAGCGTGAGGCCGGGAGCGACGATGGAGAAATCGCAGGAGGGATAGATTGGCCGCATTGTTGAGGATACCCGACATTCCGACGAGACGACCTCGGATATTGTCCAGCATTGCGGCCGAGAGAGGCCGACTTTCCACAGCGCCTCCGGGAACGTCCCAGATTAACATGTTAATTAAATAAGTATTGAAATTTATTTATTATATTAATAAATTACTTTATTATCATTGCGTGAAGGCAGCAAAGCATAAATATCCCGGATGGACACAGGAATCATGGCACTGGACGACGACCTTGTCACGCCGTTCATTCTGGAAGTAATGGCTGCAACACCTGTAGATACGCTGAAGGACGCGCTCTCGGAGATGGGTTATGTTCTGGACGAGAAGTACGACCCGGTGCTGATGGGCTCTGGCCAGGACGCCTCCCTTGTCTACCGCGTGTTCGTCCCGAATGACGAGCAGAACCTCGGCGAGAAGCGGCCTGAGGATTACGATTTCATCCGGGGGCTGTGGCCGGACGTGCGGTTTGAGCCGTTCGGGCCTCCGTAACCTTCTCCAGCTCAAGCACCGCGCCCAGCGCAGCGAGAGCCACCTCCAGCTGGTCGTCCCGCGGCGCTCTGGTGGTGAGGAGCTGGAAGGCCAGTCCCGGGGCGAGGAGCATGCGCACCGCGGCGAGATTCCAGTTCCTCGCGCCGATGCGGATGACTTCATAGGAAAGCCCCGCGACGACGGGAAGGAGCGCGACGCGGAGGAGGTACTTGCCGAGCAGCGGCGTCCCTGCGGGGATGAAGAGATACAGCGCGACCGAGAGGGTCAGCACCACGAGCACGAAGGTGGTTCCGCATCGCGGGTGGGTGATGGGGCAGTCCCGCGCGTTGTCGACCTCAAGGGCGAGGCTCCGCTCGTGGCAGTTCACTGCCTTGTGCTCGCTGCCGTGATACCGGAACACTTCGCGCACGTCCGCGAGGAGCGAGATGCCTGCGAGATACACCACGAACAGCGTGATCTTCGTGATACCGTCAACGAGGTTGTAGAGGAGATAGTTCTCCTGCACCGCGGGGAACAGCCTGGCCGCGTACTCAGCGGCAAGGAGCGGCAGGAGCTTGAACACCGCGAGGGTGAACGCGACGGCCAGCACCAGGGTCAACGCGGTCTCCTTCCAGCCCACTTCCTCTTCTCCCAGGGAGAGCTTGGCGGAGATGTTCAGGCTGCGGTAGCCGAGGAACATGGTCTCCACCAGGACGACGGCCCCGCGGATGAACGGCCATCGCAGGAAGGAATGGCGCTCCAGGAGAGAATGCACCCGTTCGGTGTGCACCGCGATGCTCTTGTCCTCCTTGCGCACCGCGATGGCCATGTGGTTGCGCGATTTCATCATCACGCCGTTGAGCACCGCCTGCCCGCCGATGAGTTGCACGGCGCTGCGAAGCTGGAGGGATTATATAAACGTTCGGGCCTGCGCCGACTGTGACGGATTTCCTCGGCCGGAATCCAACACGAGTTCCGGGCTGTCTCGCAGGAATGGTGGGTATTCTCAGCATTGCGGCCGGCCCAGCCTATACGAACTTCGTGTCCTTCTTCTCCGGTACGGAGGTGTACACCGGCTTGCCCTCTGCGAGCCTCTCGAGCGTCTCCCAGGAACGAGCATCCATGCCGTGGTCGTCATAGTTCCAGCCCAGTTGGTCGCACGCGCCGGAGAGCAGTTCCTGCACATCGTCAGGCATGTCCGGCTGGACCACGTCCCCATACGGCTTCAGCGCCTTTGAGTCCCGCAGGAGGAGCGCCTCGGAGAGCGCGATGGACTTGTCCGTCGTGAAGGTCCGTTCCGCGGGCGCTCGGTAGGCGACCGCCTGCCCCGCGTCGGAGAGGTATTCCTGCACAGAGAACTTCGCCCTGTTGACCAGGTCGTGGATTGCCCCTCCCAGAGCGGTGAGTCCCGCTGCACCGAGGGAGCCGTAGAGCACGCTAGTACCGAGATACGGAGTCGCGCCAGTGGCATAGTCCATCAGGACCAGGCTGCCCATGAAGAGTCCGAGGAGGGCGCCAGGAAGGGCTGCGAGGAGGGGGGCGTACCAGTTCTGCGGGTAGAATGCGCCGGGCAACTGCTCCTGGGCATCGTCCAGCCTGCTCTCGACTCCCTTGAGGATCTCGGCGAGGTAACTCTCGCCGACCTTCCCACCGTGGCGGATGTCCAGGCGATAGTCCGCCGCGAGGCCGCGCGCGGCTATCTCGTCGAGATTCGCGACGTGGGTGTAATAGGTGTCCTTGGAGATGCGGAGCACCAGGGCCTCCACGGTCTTGACTGCTTGCGCGCTCTCCTGCGCGGCCGCTTCGTCGAAGACGCCCTCAAGCTGCGACTCTATCCCATCAGATGTCTCGAACTCCCCTGGTGCGAATCCCGGAGCCATGGTCAGCGGAACGCGCCTGACTATAAAAAACTATCAGATGAGAGTACTCAAGAGTGAGACATTCAAGTGAGAAGAAAGTTTATAAGCGCCGCGGGTTTCCTCATCTCCATGGCAGCGAGGGAACTGGAGCATTCCGCAGCCTTCTTTTTTGCATAGGGGACATTGTCCCGCATCGCTACCGCTGGAGGAACACCCACGGACCTGGTAGAGCTGGCCGAGAGGACCGCGAAGGACATCGCACGGGACCTGGACGCAGAACGCGTCCCCGACACTAATTATGTGGTGTTCTTCTCGGCTTCGCTGGAGCGCTATCTTCTCGTGACCGACGGCAGCGACGCCGCGAGGGACGCGCTCAAGCATGCCCTGGAACAGCCCTCGGGAGAGAGCGAGCATCTCCCCTTCACCAGGATGCACCAGGCGCTGGACCGCTACCACTCCTCTCTGGGCAGTGGACCGGACAGCCCGGCGTACAGCGAAGCGCTCTATCACCTGCTGAGCCACGCCCCGGTGAGACTGTATGCGGCGCATGACGCACAGCGGGGGATACACGCCGCGCCGTGCATCGAGGTGGAGCTGCGCACTGACGGAGCAGCACGGCGGAAGCGCAGGTCGGACGACTACAGTGGGCGTAACTCCTTCTAGCGCGCCGCGCTCCGAAGAAAGAACCATAGGTTCGCCGGCCGCTCCGCGAGCCTGCGCATGAAGTACGGGTACCAGTGCGGACCATAGGGAGTGTACACGCGGACCTGGTAGCCCTGCTCCGCGAGCTTCCTCTGCAGGTCCTGACGGATGCCGTAGAGCATCTGGAACTCGAATTTCCGCGGGTCTATCTTCCTGGACTGCACGATGCGCAGCGCCCCGAGAATCATCCGCTCGTCATGGGTGGCGATGCAGGGATACGCGCCCTTCTTCAGCGCGTCCTCGGAGAAGAGCATCTCCGTCAGCCGCATATAACTCCTGTCCACGTCCCCCTTGTCCGGGTACGCGACGCTGGCCGGCTCGTTGTAGGCGCCCTTGCACAGCCGGACACCTGCGCCGAGAGCGATGAGCCCTCTCAGGTCCTCCTCGCTGCGGTAGAGATAGCTCTGGATAACCGTGCCGAGATTGCGGTGCACGGCGCGTAGCCTGCGGTACAGCTCCAGGGTCCGCTCGGTGTGGACGCTGTCCTCCATATCTATGGTGACTGAGGTGCGCGATTTCAGCGCACGGAGCGCAAGCCGCCGCGTGAGCGATTCGCACAGCGCGGTGTCGGAATCGAGCCCGAGCTGGGTGAGCTTGACGGAGATGTTCGCCGTCAGGCCCTGCTCGCGGATGGAGTCTAGCGCGAGGAGATAGGCATCGCACGCATCCTCGGCCTCCGCGGCGGTGGAGACGCTCTCACCGAGATGGTCCAGGGAAGCGAGAAGCCCTTCGTCATTGAGCCTCTTCGCCGCGGAGAGAGCCTCATCAAGCGTTTCCCCCGCGACGAAGCGGCGGGAGACGCGCCTCGCCACGGGAAAACCGGTCACGAAGGCGCGCAGTCTCGCGGAGCGGGAGGCCGCGAGCAGCGCCGGACGGAGCATGCGTCCCTCGGGGAGATTCGCTCTTATAAGCGTTTCGCCGGCGGGGGCAGTAGAAAAAGCGTGGAGACAGTCGGCCGCGCTGCTGAGAATCATCGGAATAACTACCAACGCGGAAAGCGTGCGACAATGCGACCGAAGCGGTGGAAGCACTGCATTTGCTCAAAAGCTTTAAATTGCCGGAAGGAGAGAGAGCAGCGTGAACCAGCGACTGCTCGACCGCATCTCGGGGCTGACGCGCCTCTCCTGGGACGTGCTCGCCCAGACCAGCAGGCACGACCTCACGGGACTCTCCGCCGAATTCGCCTATTACTTCCTCCTCTCGCTCTTCCCCATGCTGCTCTTCATCGCCGCGCTCCTCAGCCATCTCGCCACTGTCCCGCAGACCCTGGACGCCATCTTCACCGCGCTCGGGCATCTTTTTCCTGAGGAACTGGTGCTGCTCTTCCAGAGGGACATCGGCAAGTGGGTATCCTCCGGCTCCCTGACCATATTCTCCCTCAGCCTGGTGCTCTACGCGCTCGCTGGCTCCCGGGTCTTCCAGGTGATGCTCAAGGCCTTCAACCGCATCCATCCGGGAATGAAGCAGCGCTCCGGGCTGCGCATCCGCGTCGTCTCTCTCCTGATGGTGCTTGCCGCGGGAGGGGCGCTCGGTGGCGTGCTCCTGCTCAATCTCTTCGGCAGGGAATTCCGGGCGGTCATCGAGCTCGAGGCGCCCCGGTTCGCGCGCCTCTTCCTGGCGGCCTACGGAGAGATGCTCGGCACCGGCATGGTGCTCTTCCTCGCGGCATACGCGCTGTACGCACTCATCCCCGCAGAGCACCCCCGGAAACGGGCGCGGGCGGCGAGCTCGGCCTTCTTCGCCATCGCCCTCATCATCGCGACCGGACTGCTCCGGACCTTCACCTCCCGCTCACCGGTGCTCTCGCTCTACGGCGCGCTCGGCACCGCAATCCTCACCCTGGTCTGGCTCTACGCGCTCGGCTTCGTGTTCTTCCTCGGCGCCGAGCTGAACGCGGTGCTCCTCTCGCGGCTGCATGAGGGAGAGCGCGCGCAACGCGAAGTCAAGGAGTTGAGCAGGCCCTAGTCCGGAGAGGGGCTGCGGCTGAGCACGACGGCGGCAAGAAGGCTGGATCCGACGGCGACGGCCAGCTGGATTATCGCCACGGCAGGCTCCACCCCCGTGTGATAGATGAGCAGCCGCTCGGCGTTCGTGATGGACATGGTGAGCGGCGACCATCGGGACACGCTCGCCATGACCGGAGACATCGCCTCGAAGGGGAACAGCAGCCCTGAAAGGAAGAGCATCGGTATCGCGAGCACCAGCACCGAGAGCAGCGCGGTGTTCTCCGACCTCGCGAGGGAACCGAGCAGCAGCCCCAGGCTGGAGAAAAGAACCGCTGCGAGAGTCGCCGCGAGGAGCGTCTCTCCGCTGAGCGCATATTTTGCGCCTTGCAGCCACACCACCGCGAGCATGATGGCCAGCTGCGCGGTGCCGAGCAGGGTGAGGAACAGCAGCTTCTCCACGAGGAATCGCGCAATGGGCATCGGGGAGAGCAGGGTGCGGAACATGGTCATGCTGCGCCTCTCCTCCACGACCGCCATGGAGCCCAGCAGGAGCGAGAGGAAGAGAAGGACTTGCAGCATCTGATTGGGGGCGAGGAATTCGAGCTGCAACCTGTCCGGGAAGGTCTCCAGCTGCTCCAGGCTCACCGCGCGGACAATGTTGCGCGGGGATCTCGCGGTGTACTCGTCGAGCAGCTGCGTGGTGAGGTTCAACTCGTCCTGCAGGCTGATGATCTCCCCGGTGGTGTTCACCACCAGCTCATCAAGCTCCAGGAGGTATCGCCGCACCTCGCCCTGGAGGCGCTCGGCCTCCGCAAGCACCGTCTCCGCGGCGGAGAGGGAAACCTCGCTGAGATTGCGCAGCGCGCCCTCGCTCGCGTCGATGCCCTCCTGCAGCACGATGTCCGTCCCTCCGGCCTGGGCAAGCAGGGCGAGCTGCTCAGCAAGGCGCGCTCTCGCCTCTTCCTGGCGGGCCAGCGCCTCTTCCAGCAGGGCGACGCTCCGGTTGAGCGCCTCGCACTCCGCGGACGCGTTGCCGCAGCGCATCGCGTATTCTTCCTTGAGGAGGGCAAGCTCCCCGGCAGGAATGCCTCCTGCTGCTAGCCCCTGCTCGGAGAGATTCGCGATGAGCACCCGCATCGCGGAGAGATTCCGCGCGGTCTCACGGAGCATGGCCATGCGCTCCGCCTCGGCGCGCGCCGCAGCAAGGGAGTCGTTGGCCTGCCGGAGCGCCTCTTTCCCGGGGGGGAAGTCGAGGGCGCTGAGCGAGTCGTTCAGGGAGAGAGCGCGCAGGTGGATATCCTCGACAGCGGAACGGCTCAGCGCCAGCACTCCGACAACCTCCTTGAGACGGCTGTTGAGGAGCGAGAGACGCTCCCAGGCGGCCTCGATGAACGCGACGCCTATCTTCTCGTTCATCCCGCTCACCGCGCTCTCGATGGCGGTGCGGAGGGTGAAGGCGACCTGGCCCTTGGCGTTGTCCAGCACCAGGATGAGACTCGCTCCGCTTCCTGCGGCGATGTCCTCGGTGAACCGCTCCGGGACATAGAGCGCTCCGCGGAGCTCTCCCCGCTTGACCATGAAATACGTGCGGGCCTCGCACTCATCGGGGAAGGTCACGAGGTCCAGCTCGAAGGGCAGGGTGAACGAGGGGTCCTTGCTGCAGTATCCCAGGCGGATGTTGTCGAGGTACTGCTCCTTCTGCGCACCGAGGGCGAGGTTGCCGAGGACGAGCATGATGAACACCGGGGTGGCAACGGAGAGTACCAGGTTCTTGCGCTCCCGGAAGAAGAGCCGCAGGTCCTTGCGGAAGACGGGCAGCATCAGCCGCCTCCGAGGAGGGCGACGAACGCCTCCTCCAGGGTGCGGCCGTGCTTCTTCTTGAGGCCCTTTGGAGTATCGATGGTGACGAGCTTTCCCCGCTGGATGACCGCGATGCGGTCGCACAGCCGGTCCACCTCCTCCAGGTAGTGCGAGGTGTAGAGAATCGTGACCTTCTGGTCCCGCAGGCGCTCGATGACCTCCCACAGCCCATGGCGGGAGATGGGGTCGACCCCCACCGTAGGCTCGTCGAGGTAGACGATGCGCGGGCTGTGCACCAGGGCGATGGCGAGGTTCAGCCGCTTCTTCATCCCTCCGGAGAGGGCGTGCGCCCTCGCATCCGCTTTCTCCGTCAGCCCGAGGAGCGTCAGAAGCTCGGCCGCGCGGCCATCGAGAGAGGCGCGTGGCAGCCCGTAGAGAGAGCCGAAATAGCGCAGATTCTCACGGACCGTGAGGCGGGAGTAGAAGCTGTCCTCCTGGGGCGCCCAGCCGACGAGCGGCTTCAGCTCCCGGTCCGTGATGGAGACGCCGTCGACCGTGGCGCTGCCGGACGTCGGACGCAGATAGCCGGCGAGCATCCGGATGAGGGTGCTCTTCCCCGCGCCGTTCGGGCCGAGCAGGCCGAAGACTTCCCCCTCGCGGATGGTGAACGACAGCCCGTCCAGGGCACGGAACGGCCTGCCGAGCAGGGGCCGGAACTCCTTGGTGAGACTGTTCACCACGAGGAGGTCCTGCATGGCCTCACACCGGGGTGGATGCTTTAAATACATTGCCGCTAGGTTTATCATGCCCGCTTCGCAGGCAGGGGCATGGACCCTTACCGCAAGCTTGCCCTCTACTATGACCGCATCTATCACGGGAAGGACTACCGCACGGAATCAGCAAGTATAGCGCAGCTTATCCGCAGGCACACCCACGGGAAGGAACTGCTCGATGTCGGCTGCGGCACGGGCCAGCATCTCGTCCATCTCAGGAAGCAGTTCCGCTGTACTGGAGTCGATGCGAGCGCGGCGATGCTCGCGGTCGCGCGAAAGAAGGTGAAAGGAGCGCGTTTCCACAAGGGGGACATGCGCACCTTCTCGTTGCGGAAGAAGTTCGACGCCCTGGTATGCCTCTTCAGCGGGATTGGCTACCTCCGCTCCGACCGGGAGCTGGTGCAGGCATTCAGGAACTTCCTGCGCCATCTCAGGCCGGGAGGGGTCTGCCTGGTCGAGCCGTGGCTCTCTCCCCGTGTGTTCAAGGCGGGGAGGCCGCACATGGTCACCTATGACAATGCGGACCTCAAGATGGCCAGGCTGAACGTCAGTGAGCGAAAGAAGGACCTCTCTGTGCTGGACATGCACCACCTTATAGCGGAGCGTCGCACGAGGGTGCGCTACCTCCGCAGCAGGCATGAGCTCCGGATGGTCGGCACGCCCAAGCTGCTGCAACTGATGCGCAGGGCGGGGCTGAGGGCGCGTTTCCTCCGCCGAGGGCTGACTGGCCGGGGGCTCCTGGTGGGCACGAAGCCCTGAGGCCGGGCAATACTTTTATAAAGGCCCATTTTCGGAAGGACTCCATGGGCGACGAAGACGAGGATTTCGAGGAAGAGGCGCCCGAGGACCCGGAACTCGAGATGGAGCTCGGCAAGAAGGACGAGGACATCTACGAGGAGACCGGCCGCGAGGAGCTGCTGGACGATGATGAGATAGAGGCCTGGGAAGAGGGCTTCATGGCGGGAGCCGAGGGCGAGGGGCAGGGGGGGAAGTGCAAGCAGTGCGGCAAGGCGCTCACCCCGGACGAGACCATCGAGCACAAGGTCGGCGACCACATCCTGAAATTCTGCTCAGACCTCTGCGCAGAGGCCTACGAGGAAGAGCTCGAGGAAGAGGACTAGCGCGCCCGCAGCCAGAGCAGGAGCATCAGGCCGCTCAGGGCAAGCGAATAGGCCCGCTGGAATGTTCTTGAGGGGATGTACAGCCGGTTCACCCCCGGTTTTCTGAAGGGGTACAGCAGCATGTTCTCCGGATGCCCCAGCACATCCAGCAGGAGGTGGCTCCCTATGCCGAACACCAGGGAGTGCATCACGAGCGAAGGGTCTGCAGGGATGCCCGTCGCGATGGTCACCACGCGCCTGATGGCGAGACCAAGGACGATGAGGAGCAGCCCGCCCATGGGGGAGTGCAACGCACCTCGCTGCAAGTGGGGCAGCACCCCATGCAGGCCGTATCTCTTCAGGAGATGCCGCGCTTGGACATAATACTCCATGTCCGGAGCATAGACCGCGTAGAGCAGGGCAGGAAAATCGAAGACAGCGGGGTACGCCAGCCCGAGCAGGGCCATGGCGAAGTGCGCGTAGATGTACGGCATCCGCTCCCGTAGGAAAGGGGGACTCATAAAGCTTACGGTCGGCCGGACCGCAGAGATAGTTGCAGCGCTTCGGCCGCAGTGACGCATGATATCCGGGTTGTCTCACCGGAATGCCGGGTATCCTCAGCAACCCGGCCGATGTATCCCCCTACTTTGCCTGTCGGCCACCCAGCTGCGAGCTCAGGATCTTCTGCCAGATTTTCCTGGAGAGCGAGGTGGTGAGCGCCTCGACGTCAGCAGTGGCCTCGCGGACCTCGCTGTCGTCGATGTGCGCCTCGTAGTACGCCGCCATCTTCCCGATGATGTTGAGCAGGTCGCTGCAGTAGTCCAGGTATTCCGGGACGCGCTCCGCTGGCCTGCGCGAGATGAGGGGGTCCTTCTTCAGCTGGTGCATGTCGATGACATGCGCAAGGGCCCGCAGGGTGTGCAGCTGCCGCAGGCTGTCCTTCCTCCGCTGCCTGCGCTCCGCGGACACCACGAAGAACAGCCCGCCGCCGAGCAGCACGATGGCGGAGATGACCGCGTCAATCGCCTGGAGGAACTCCTCCATACGGAACTCCGCGTGGAGATTGTAGAGAATCATCCGGAAGAAGAGGGAGAGCAGGACGAGCGCGAGGAGGAGGAGCAGCGCGGTGAGCATGGCGCTGAGCACGCGTATGGTCTTCCTGGGTCGCATGATTGCCGCGATGCCCGCATCCATCTGCCCGGCCCGCTCGTGTATCTCGCATGCGATGCCCGAAAGGCCGGAGCCGGGAAAGCGCTCCGCGATGGCCTCCAGGACCCCGTCTGAGGTCTGGATGATTTCCTGGGAGCGCAACTCCGCATATCGCATGCCGGGAGGAGCGGACCCGGACTTTTAAACATGCCGCGCGCCGTCGGAAATACCTGGAGACATGGTCGGCCGCGCTGGGGATGGTCATCGGCGCGCCGGCGGGACTAGGCGGATATCCCACGGCATTGCGGCCAATCCTCCCTTTTATTCGGCGGGCGGAGCAATCCTTTTAAACAGCGTCGCCATCCGTGACCAGGGGGAGCATGCTGGAACTGCCTGTCATCGTGGTCAACTTCAAGAACTACGAGCAGTGCTACGGCAGGCGAGCAGTGGAACTGGCGAGGCTCGTGGAGGCCATCGCCCGGGAGACCGGCGCCTCTCTTGCGGTCGCGCCGAACAACATCGACCTCTACCGGGTCTGCCAGGCGGTCGCCATCCCGGTGTTCGCGCAGCATGTCACCGACATCACCTTCGGCTCGTACACCGGCCATGTCCTCCCGGAAGCGGTGAAGGAGGCCGGAGCCACCGGAACCTTGCTGAATCATGCGGAGAAAGCACGCGACCTGCAGACCGTGCGCCGCGCGGTGGAGCGCTGCCGCCAGGTCGGCCTGCTCTCAGTGGTGTGCGCCGCCAGCATGGAACAGTCAGGGCAGTTCGCCGCAATGCGGCCGGACCTCCTCGCGCTGGAACCGCCGGAGCTCATCGGCGGCGAGGTCTCCGTGACGACCCAGCGAGAGTTGCTCGCAGCCGCGGTGGCTCGCTCCGGAACAGTCCCGCTGCTCTGCGGAGCGGGGGTGCGCAGCCCGCATGATGTCCACGCGGCGCTCGAGCTCGGGATGCGCGGGGTGCTGCTCTCCTCGGGCGTGGTGCTCGCGGAGAATCCCCGAGCGGCGCTCACGGGACTTGCCAGGGCGGTGAACGCATGAGGGAGATACGCGCTTCGGAGTGGAAGAACCACACCGTGCAGCTCGGCGAAGACGCGCGTTTCGAGAAGGACCATGTCTTCGAGCAGCTCGGCCTCGACCACATCGCGGCGGTCCGGGTGGAGACAGGCGGAGTGACCATCGACCTCAACGGTGCGGTGCTCGATGGGAGGAATCTCCACGGCTACGGCATCTACCTCAGGGACTGCGACGGCGTCACGATAAAGAACGGCACCATCCGGGGCTTCTTCTACGGCATCGTGGCGGAGAACTGCTCCTCCCTGACGCTGGAGAATCTCATCGTATCGGAAAATTATGATAATCCTGGGGCAGGCTGGCTCCATGAGACGGAAGCCCCGGACTACAGCGGCCTCGGCGGCGGGATGCTCCTCAAGGGAGTGACCCGCTCGAAAGTCGAGCGATGCACCCTGACGAAGCAGTTCAACGGCCTGGACCTCATCCTCTGCAGCGACATCTCGGTGCGGGACGTCGACTGCTCGCACAATTCCAACTTTGGCCTGCACCTCCTCAGCACCCACCGCTCGCGCATCGAGCGGAGCAGGATGGACCACTGCCTGCGATACTCCGCGAATGCTCACGACCGCCTTGGGGGGTGCGATGCCGCGGGCATCCTCATCGAGCAGGGCTCGCACCACAACCGCTTCATAGGGAACAGCGCGGTGCACTCCGGTGACGGCATCTTCGTGCGCGGCAACAACCTCGTGCGGAGCTGCCACAACATCTTCGAGGGGAACGACTGCTCGTACTCCCCGCACAACGCGATAGAGGACGGCTTCGGCATCGGCAACCAGTACCTGGGGAACATCTGCTCCCATTCGGACTACGGCTTCTGGGTGTTCGACACCTACGAGAGCCTCCTGCTGGAGAACAAGGTCGAGGGCAACGTGCGCGACGGCATCGCGATGCGCTACGGCCGCGGGAACCATCTCGTCCGGAACACCGTGCGGCGCAACGGCCGTGCGGGCATGCGCATCTGGTGGGAGCCCCACGAGAAGCTCGGGGGCGAGCCGAGCAGCCACTACTTCCTGCTCGGGAACACCGTGACGCACAACGGCCAGGGCGTCGTGGTGGAGAAGAGCCAGGCCATCACCCTGAGCGCGAACCGCGTCGAGCGCAACGGCGAGAGCGATGCGGACAATCTCGTGGTGAAGGACTCCGACGTCAGGATCAGCTGATCCTGAGCACCGCATAGTGCTCGAAGGCGATGTCCTCAAGGCGCATGGCGTCGAAGCTCGGCATCCACGAGAGTTCCCTGTCCCCGTCCAGCGTGCAGAGCGTGACGCTCTGGACCTTCCCGGCCGAGAGTGGCAGCGTCGGAGCCTGGTACTCCACCTTCCCCGCGTCCTTCGCGGCGAGATGGAGATACAGGGCGTCTCCCTGGAACGCGGTGGCGAAGAGCGGTGACGGCAGCCAGCGCGGCTGGAAATTCACGAGGTGCTGTTCGTCCGCATAGAGCCCGCGATGCTCACGTTGGAAGGCGAAGAAGCGGGAGACCAGCTGGGCCAGCGCAGGATTCTCGGCAGTCAGCACGTCGTACTCAAAGTGGTACTGAAGCTTGGTGCTTGCGCGCATGCTCATGTTGAGCGCGAGCGCCTTGGCGTAGTGCTCAACTGTCGGCGTGTAATAATGGCCCAGCCAGATAGGCTTGCCTTTCGCTGCTTGGTAGAGCTCCGCTGCTGAGCGGAGATAGGCCTCCGGCTTCTCCGGCGTGCCGGGGAAATCGCTGACATGGCCGTCCTCGGCGTCGCAGAGCTCCGGCCAGATGAGCATGTTGGCGTTGCTCACCACCGCCTTGTCGTCTCCGGACTCTTTCACCGCGGCGCGGGTCTTCCCCACGAGGGACGCCATGGACACATAGGGGAGCAGCGACCACTCGGTCCAGAGCGGCTCGCCTGGCCAGCGCGGCGGCTCCGCGGAGTACCTCTCTCTGAAGAGCGCGACGCAGTGCTCGCAGTGGCAGGGCATCGCGTGCAGCGGACGGTTCGCATCATCGAAGAAGATGCCATCGAAGCCCATGGCCATGACGCCGCGGGCCTGCTCCACGCAGAACGCCTCCCACTCCGGGTTGTTGGGGCAGGTCGCGTACGCAATCCAGGGCCAGTGGCTCTGGGGGTTGCCGAAGACATCACGCTTCGCGTATTCTGCGGCGTGAGGCATGGTGGTCAGGCATCCCACGAAATCCACATAGGTGACGACCCGCTGGTCGCGCTGATGGGCTCCATCGAGGAGCGGCGTGAGGTCGAACGCCGCGAGGTCATAGCGGTCGTAGGGGAACATCGCCCGGTTGCACTGGCCGGTGTGCCAGCTCCCGTCCGGGTCATCCTCTCTCCGGTCGTTGGGATAGGGATAATGGCCGTCCAGCCAGATGACGCTGCCGTTGAGCAGCGCGGTCTCCTCCGGGAACTGCGCGGCGAGCCTGCCTATGTGCGCATAGGCCTCGGCATCGGACATCCCGCTCCGCAGGGCGCGCTCCCGGACTCCGGGAACGACGAACTCCGTGATGCGTGCCGCTCGCACCCAGTCTGGTGTCTCCATCCCCCAGAAGGGTTTCGGGCCTGCGTTTAAGGATTTATCGCCACCAGAGGATGGAACTCCCGGTCAGCCACCATGCGGAGAATCCCTGGAATCACGGCGAGACAATCCGGAACCCGCAATGCGGCCGGACTGAAGTGGCCGGGAAGTCCGGCATTCGCGCAATCGCGGCAAGAAACGTTTTAAAGGGTGGCCGACTCCCCCCGGAAGGGAAAGGGAAACAAAATCTCACAATAATAGTCCTTTACAAGTAATAAAATACAAAAGATTTATATAGTTGGGATGGCACTTCAATGAGAATGAACGCGAGAATCCTTGCATGGGCGTGTCTGGCGCTGGTTCTTCTCGCTACGGTCAGCGCGGAGGTCTCGCAAGTCCGGCTCTCCACAGTGCGCATCAACGGCGAGAACGCCTCGAACGAGAGCGTCGTGCTCAAGGGTGACACCCGCGCGACCGTCCAGGTGGACTTCTGGTCCACGAGGGACCTCGACGACGTGCGCGTGGAGGCCTTCCTCTCTCCGAGCGGCGAGGTCTCTTCCGCTGTTCTTGACATGGAGGAGGAGCTCATCTATTCCCAGCGGCTCTCGGTCCAGGTTCCGGACGAGGCTGGAGACTACGACCTCGTGGTGCACATCCAGCATGACAACACGAGCTATGTCCGCAGGTACCCGCTCATTGTCGAGCGGCAGGAGCACGGATTGGTGGTGCAGTCCATCGAGTTCAATCCGGAGGTCGCGCAGGGAGGCAGGTCTCTCGGGGTGCATGTCGTGGTGCTCAATGACGGCAGCTCCAGAGAACGTGTCCGCGTCCAGGCGACTCTCCTTGGAGAGCAGCAGCAGTCCTGGATAGATGTGGAC
>JAGVZT010000039.1 GCA_018302335.1 Candidatus Woesearchaeota archaeon
CCGCTCCTCGGAGGAGAGTGTCGCGCCGTGGATGCCGTCCTTGCCCACTCTCCCCCCTGCCATGAGGATGACGCAACCGGAAACAATCCTCTTCCGCGACGTCTCGTTCCCCAGGACAGAAGAGGGCATGAATCCGCCGGTGCCGCAGAACACCAGGGGCTTGCCCATGAAACGCGCGTCGAAGACTAGCGAGCCGTTCACCGTGGGGATGCCGGTCTGGTTGCCGCCATCGCGCACCCCGCGATGCACCCCTTCCAGGATGCGCATCGGATGCAGGGTCTCCGGGGGGATCTCGCGAGAGAACGGGTCCCCGAAGCAGAAGACGTCGGTGTTGAACAGCAGGTCCGCGCCCAGCCTTCCTGTCCCGGCCGGGTCCCGGTTCACCCCAAGGATGCCGGTCAGCGCCCCCCCGTAGGGGTCGAGCGCAGAAGGCGAATTGTGCGTCTCGACCTTGAAGGCGAAATCCCGCTGGGCGTCAAAGCGCACGATGCCCGCGTTGTCATGGAAGACCGTGACGAGATAGTTCTTCCCCAGCGCGGTGAGCCGCTTCTCGATCTCCGCGGTCGCTCCCTTGATGTACGTCGGAAAGAGGCCAGAGATGGTCTCCGTGCGGCCGGAGGGGATGTCCACATAGTGGACCAGGGCGTTGAACTCCTTGTGCTTGCAGTGCTCGCTCCAGGTCTGGGCGATGCACTCAAGCTCGACGTCGCTCACGTCGCGGGGGAAGTGGCGCTGGATGGCGCGCATCTCCTCCAGGGAGAGCGCGAGATGCCGCACTCTCGAAAGCGCGAGGAGCTCGCCGCTGTCCATCTGGCGCAGGGAGAACTGCTCCACCGTTGGCTCCGAGTGGTGCCACACCAGGGGAGTAGGATGCCCGCTGCCTCCTTTCCGCCGGACTTCCTCCGCAGAGACGATAGTGACCCGCTCCACCAGGGGATTTGCGAGACGTCCGGCGAGTCGCTGGGCATCCGCAACAGAGGCGCCCTTGAGCAGGAACTGCGTGGACGAGTGCACCGGAAGCTCCGAGAAGAGCAACCCTACCTGCCTTCCCGCGGTCCTGCCGAGGTTGTCGGTGACACCAGGAAGATACCCGCGCTCGACCAGGATGTCGTATGCCGCGGAGAGCGGCGCGTCAACGGAATAGCGCTGCGTCACCTTGTCCGCGAGCAGCTCCTCCGCGATGCGGGTGAGCTGCGCTCCCGACAGTTCCGCGTTGATGGCGTACACCGTGACCGAGCGGACTCCGGCCGCGATGCCGAGCGCGCGGGCGAGTTCCTCGACACGCTCCGCCTGCGGGTCGCGGATCCCCTCGCGGAACGCGACCTCAATGCGGTGCATACTGCTCCTCCAGCTCCGCGCGGTAGGCGAGCAGCTCGCGCGTGTACGCGCCCCGGGCGTTCAGCAGCTCGACCGCCGCGAGCACGGCGTTGTCCAGGCGGTTGATACCCACCCAGAGCCCGGAACGGGTCATCTCCATCAGCTTACCGATATCGCGCGCATCGCTGCGCTCCGCGAGCGGCACGAGGATATCTCCCTGCTGCCGGGAGCCGAGGGGAGCGGGAGCGATGGTGATGCCCTTCCCCGGGGGAAGGAGTTCGATTCCGAAGCGCTCGCAGAGCGCTTTCGCCGAGGAGACGCGCTGTTCCGGAAAGCCGTCAAGGAGCGAGATGCCCTCGCGCTGGAGCAGCCCCGCGGCAGCAGCAGCCTCGGCAGCCTGATCCACTCCCACCGCAAGGACAGGAACCCCGGGAGGCATCTGCAGCACCGAGAGCAGGGCATCAGCCCCCCCCAGCGCCGCGTTGACGGGAACTCCGACGACCGGCTGGATGAGCCTGCTCGCGACAACGCCTGGGAGATGCGCGGCGAGACCGGCCCCGGCAATCACGAGCGCGTACCGCTCCCCTGCATCCTGCAGCAGACTGTCGAGATAACGCGGGGATTTGTGGGCGCTGCACACCCGGAAATCGTGGCTGACCTCGCGGTCGTTGAGCGCGCTACGCAGAGGCTCATACACCCCTCTGTCCGAAGCGCTGCCGAAGAGCACGAGCACTCTCAACGCGCCACCTTCCCGCCCTGGACTATAAGCCTTCCCGCGAAGTACAGGGGGATCGCTTCCAGGAGCAGTTCCTGCTCGGCCCTCTGGACCTTGCCCTTCAGGCTCTCAGCAGTGTCGTCCGGCGCGACCTCCACGGCCTGCTGGGAGATGATGGGCCCGGTATCGGCGCCCTCATCGATGAAGATAAGACTCGCTCCGGTGACGGTGCAACCGCGCTCCAGCACCGCGGCATGGAGGTCGAGGTCCATCTGTCCGGCGTATGCCGGAAGAAGAGAGGGGTGGATGTTCATCACCCGGTTCCGATACGTGGAGACAAACCACGGGCTGAGGATACGCATGTACCCGATGCACAGGATGAGCCCGGCGTGATAGGAATCGATGACCGCGGCGACCTCGCGGTCGTACGCCTCGCGCTCCTTCCCCTTGGCGTCGATGCGCACCGCGGGGATGCCATGCGAGCGCGCCCTTTCCAGGGCAGGGCACTCCTTGTTGCTCACCACCACCACGACCTGCGCGTCGAGACTTCCCGCTTCGGTCGCGTCGATGATGGCCTGCAGGTCCGTTCCGCGGGTCGATGCGAGGACCGCGATGGTGTTCATCGCGCCTCCTCCTTGAGCTCCTGCACCGCGGCCTTCCCGATGTCCCGGCGGTAGTGCATCCTGTCGAAGTAGATGCGCGACACTCCAAGATAGGCATTCTCCACCGCTCGCTGGATGTCGCTTCCCGTGCCCGTGACGCCAAGCACGCGGCCGCCGTCGGTCACCGCCCCGCTGCCCTCCTTCCGCGTTCCCGCGTGGAACACCACGAGATCTTCCAACGCGCTCGCTTCCGTGAGCCCGTGGATGCGCCTGCCCTTCTCGTAGGCGTTCGGATAGCCTCCTGACGCGAGCACGACGCAGCATGCCGCTCCCTCGCGGAAGGTCACCTGCTGCTTCGCCAGCGTTCCGGTTGCGCAGCTCTCCAGCAGCGAAAACAAGTCGCTGTCAAGCAGTGCCAGGATGGGCTGCGTTTCCGGGTCTCCGAAGCGGCAGTTGAATTCGAGGACGCGGATGCCCTCAGGAGTGAGCATCAGTCCCGCGTACAGCACTCCCTTATACGGCGCTCCCTCCTCGCGCATCGCCCGGATGGTCGGCTCGAGCACGCGCGTGAGGACCTCGGCACGCTCCTCCCCGGTGAGGCGCGCAGGGGCGTAGGCGCCCATCCCACCGGTGTTCGGGCCGCGGTCCTGGTCGTAGGCACGCTTGTGATCCTGCGCGGGCAGCAGCGCGCGAACGGTGGTGCCATCGCTGAGCGCGAGCACACTGACTTCCCTGCCGGAAAGGCGCTCCTCGGCGAGGATGCGCGCTCCGGCATCGCCGAAACGCCGCTCCACCATGAGCTCCTCAATCGCACGCTGCGCCTCTTCGAGAGTGTCACAGACATAGACGCCCTTGCCTTGCGCTAGGCCTTCAGCTTTGATGACCCGTGCCCAGGGGTGCTTCTCGATGAAGGAAAGCGCCTCCTGCGCGTCGTCGAGGACCTGCGCCCTGCCGGTGGGTATCCCGTGCTTCTGCATCAGCCGCTTCGCGAAGACCTTGCTGCCCTCGAGCATCGCGCATCGCTTCGTGGGCCCGAAGACCGCGAGTCCGCGCTCCTCGAACGCGTCCACCGCTCCGTTGAGCAGCGGCGCCTCCGGACCGATGACCGTGAGGTCGATATGCTCGCGCTCTGCGAAGTCCGCCAGCGCAGCATTGTCCAGAATGTCCAACGCGACGTTCTCTGCGCACAGAGCCGTGCCGGCGTTCCCGGGCGCGCAGTACACCCGCTTCACCAGCTTGCTCTGGGCAAGTTTCCAGGCGATGGCATGCTCCCTTCCGCCGTTGCCGACGACCAAGACGTTCATCCCCTCACCTCGTACGCTCGCGTGATGCCCCGGGCGCTGGCGCAGAGCCTCTGCCCCGCGGGAGTGGGATACTGTCCGGTGAGGCAGCCCATGCAAAGTTCTTCAGCAGGAAGACCGATTGCCGCGGGAAGTTTCTCCAGCTTCTGGTAGATGAGCGAGTCCGCGCCGAGCTCGCTGGCGAGATGTGCGGTCGCCTCGGAGTCCATCTCCTTCCCTGGCGCAGCGAACCGCGAGGCGACCAGCTCGGAGAAGGTGGACATGTCTACCCCGTAGAAGCATGGCGAGACGATCGGAGGGCAACTCACCCGCAGATGGACCTCGCGCGCCCCTCCCTGCCGGAGATAGGAGATGAGCTGCCTGCTCGTCGTTCCCCGGACAATGCTGTCATCCAGCAGGATGACCTTCTTGCCCTCGATGACCTCGCGGACCATGGAGAACTTGTTCTTCACCTTGTCCGCGCGCTCGGACTCCTCGATGAACGTCCGGCCGATGAACCTGTTCCTCACGAGACCCTCGCGGTGCGGCAGCCCCAGGGCGAACGCGTATCCCTCCCCGAAGGGCTTGCTGCTGTCCGGCACCGAGACCGCGACGTACTCCTCCGCGTTCACGGCAAGGGTCTCCTCCTTCGCCATCTCCTTCCCGAGGTTGACCCGGGCCTGGTAGACCGCGCGGCCCTCAATCGTCGATGCGACGTTCGCGAAGTAGACATACTCGAACATGCAGTGCGCTTTCCGGATGGGCAGGCTGAAGCGCTCCACGCGCGCAGCTCCGCCCTCCGCGAGGAGCATCTCCCCCGGGCCGAGACTCCGTATCTCGCCGCAGCCCAGATTGGCGAGCGCGACACTCTCCGAGGCGAAAAGAATCCGGTCAGGCTCAACGGCATAGCACAGCGGCCGGATGCCGCAGGGGTCGCGCACCGCCGCGAGCCTGCCCTCGGCGTCGAGATACGCGAGCGAGTACGCGCCGTCGAAAGCGCCCGCGAGCCCCGCGAAGACCTCGCGGAGATTGGGCTTGCCGCTCGCGCTGTCAAGCGCACGCGCGAGGTAGTGCATGATGATCTCCGTATCGCTGTCATACATCAGGTGATACTCGTCCGAAGAGAGCAGCTGCCGCTTCAGCTCGGGGTAGTTCGCGATGTTCCCGTTGAAGCAGAAGGAGAACCAGCGGTCCTTGCGGCCGTGCTTCCGCTCGAACGGGTGCGCGTAGCACCTGCTCGCCTTGCCGAAGGTCGAATAGCGGACGTGGCCGATGCCAGCTTCGCCCGAGAGGCGGGAGAAGAGCTCTCCCGTGCGCTCGTTCCTGGTCCGGAACACCTCGTTGACGGTGCCGAGGTTCTTGTAGGTCCGCAGCAGGCTTCCCCGCTTCGAGGAATACGTCGTGAGGCCGGCGCTGAGCTGGCCGCGATTCTGGAGATGGAGCAGCATCTTGTAGAGCTGCGGCGCGGCGTTGCCCTCGCGGAGCCACACCCCGGCGATACCGCACTCGTCGTGGACCTCAGCCATGGCTCACCTCATACGAGACTCCTGCAGGCTCGATGGTGATGCGCCGCGAGCCGTCGACCTCGCCAATCACTCCTGCAGGAACGCCGTGCCGCCTCGCGATGGCGAGCAGCGGCTCCGGCTCCGGGGTGACGAGCACGAATCCGACGCCCATGTTGAAGGTACGGAACATCTCCTCTGCAGGAACGCCGCGCTTCTCGATCTCCTGGAATATCCTCGGGACAGGCAGCAGCGTGGTGATGCGGAAGCCGATGTCCTTCCGCAGCCGGCGGAACTTCAGGAAGCCGCTCCCGGTGATGTGGTACATCGCGTGGATGCTCTCGCGATGGGTGCGCAGCATCTCCAGCACCGGCTTGACGTAAATCCGCGTGGGCTCCAGCAGCGCGTCGCCAATGCTCATCCCGGGATAGAGCGCATCCCGTGCGTCAGCATGGCCGAGCAGAATCTTTCGCGCAAGGGAAAGGCCGTTCGAGTGGATGCCGCTGCTGGCAAGCCCCACTATCGCGTCCCCTTCCCGCGCAGCGCTGCCGGTGATGACATCGCGCTCCTCCATGAGCCCGAAGCATGTCCCCGCGAGGTCGAACCCTCTCCCCTCGACGCCGGTGATGACGCCGGCAAGGGATGCGGTCTCGCCGCCGATGATGGCGATGCCCGCCTGCCTCGCGCCTTCGGCAAGTCCGGCCGCTATCCCCCGGACCATCTCCGGGTCGTGGCGCTCGACAGCGAGATAGTCCACCATGGCGATGGGCTCAGCGCCGACGCAGAGCATGTCGTTGACATTCATGGCAACGCAGTCGATGCCAACGGTGTCGTACTTCCGGAGCTGCTGCGCGACAAGGACCTTGGTGCCCACTCCGTCCGTGCACAGCACCGCCAGTTGCTTCCCGATGCGCACGTAATTCGCGAAGTGGCCCTCGGCGGGCAGCACCTCACCAAGCTTTCCGTCGCGATGGGAGAAGGTGCGGGAAAGTGCGGCAGTGAGCGTGGCGATGGTGGCGTTCTCCGCCACGATATCGACCCCTGCCTCTGCATAGGTCGCCACTCTCACCCCTCGGCACGGATATACATCAAAGTGTATAATTTATCCGCATCTTCATCAACGTCAGCATGGTTATTATATAAAGATTTGTATAATGGTGTGCACGATGGCTCCCTCCTGAAGACCAGAGTTCTCGGCAGGAAACCATTAAATTTATAAGTATTATATCATTTTTTGGTAGTTACTATTCTGGATGTCAACGATGGGCACGACTGGGGGTTCAGGATTGGTCCGTCCGCGGCTCTGCGCGGCGTATCGCAAGAAGCTGGAGACCCTCCCTCAATTTCTTCCCGAGGGAGAGTTGGATGCCATCGTGGACTCGCTCTTTTCGAGTTCCTACCATCTGGCCCTTCAGGAGCTTGAAGGGGTAGCGACGAGAACGGACATGCTGCTCCACAAGGACAAGCGGAAGCGCGTGGGGAAACTGCTCTCCAAGGCCGGGGAGGCCGAACGCATCCTCCCCCGGGAGCGCGGCGAGCCAGCTGGACGCTACAGGATGCGAGTGGTCAGGCCCGGTGGCCCACCGAAGCGCCTTACGCATGACCTTGAGCGCGTGGGGCTGTGCTGGACAGGAGAGCAACAGGCCCAGAGGCTGCAGCAGGACATCGATGCCGGCGCATGTCTTCTCGTGCTCGGCGAGAGCGAGAAAAGGCATCTCTTCGACAGGCTACTTGGGAAAAAAGGATACGTGCCGGTCATGATGATGCGGTCCTATGTTACGCTCTCGCAGAAAGGTGCGCCCGTGCTGTTTCTGGACACCATCGAGAGTGGCAGGACCGAATGGGATTCGATTCGGGACTGGACGGAGGGTGGAAGGGAGCGTGAGTTCCTGCACGCCATTGCCGCAGCGCTCTGGACTGCGCGGCAATACGCCATTCCCAAGGTCGCGATGGGCGAGCGGGAGGCGCAGGAGCTTGCCGCGCTTCTTGGCTTCACTGAGGAGCGGCTGTATCTTCCGCAGGACAAGACGCAGAGCATGACGGGACTTGACTATCGCCGGACAAGGAAGATAGGCTATCCAGGGAATCACGACGGCCATGATGGGCCGTATGTGTACCAGCTCTTCGACGGGACAGAGAAACGGGTCATTCACGTGGACGCTGTCCTTACCAGGCCCCAGGGCATTGCTGAAAAAGTGGACACCATCGAACGCTTCCTCGGCCAGAGTCCCAAGGCAGTGAAGCACAAGCCGAAAGCGCAGGAACTGGGCTGGTATCTCCGCTGCCTTGACGCTCTCGCCGCACGCAACCGCAGGCTTCCTGAGTAGGAGGCACCAAAGATGGCTTGCTCACTGGGCATCTTGATGGGACTGCTCAGCCTCTCGCAATCCTAGCGGGATGCCCGCTTCCGGAAATGGCGCACCAGCAGGACGATGGCCAGCGCGCCCGTGTAGAGAACCGCAGCTACGAGGCCATACACCACCATGACCGGCATGAGGATGATGTAGGGAAGCACCGCCGCGCCAGTGACCGTCTTGGTCACGGCTGGCAGAATCCATGCCGCGAGCCAGAGC
>JAGVZT010000045.1 GCA_018302335.1 Candidatus Woesearchaeota archaeon
GACACTTATTCCATTGTCGTGAGCAACGTCAACGACCCGCCCGCGACCATCACCCTGAACTATCCGAATGACAATGACACCGCGTTCACCAACCGCACGCCGGAGTACAACTGGTCCAGGTCCGCGGACCCGGACAACGTGACCCTGCTCTACCACCTCGAAGTGAGCACCGACAGGGACTTCGCCAGCGGCATGGTCATCAACGACAGCGGCATCAACAACATGACCCGCTACAAGCAGAACGCGACCCTTGGCTTCACCACCTACTGGTGGCGCGCCCGCGCGAGCGACAACGCTTCCTGGAGCGGCTGGTCCGCGACGTACAACTTCACAGTCGTCTCGAGCATCGACATCAGCCTCACCACCAGTGTGGTGAACTTCGGTTTCCTGCCCGTGGGGACGCGGAACGACACCTCCGACAACGACCCGTCGCCGTTCGTGCTGGAGAACGCGGGGAACACCGAGCTGAACATCAGCGTGAACGCCTCCGCCGAGCTCTGGCTGTCCTCGCTCGCGCCGCTCAACTCCAGCTACTTCCAGACCAAGGCGAACCTCAGCGAGATAGGCAGCATTAACACGGCGAAGAGCCAGATGACCTACATCAACCTCTCCAGCGAGTTCAAGTACATCGCCGCGTGGTTCAACTGGACGGCCAGGAACGACACCATAACCATTGACATCAACATCACGGCGCCGAGCGACGAGTCCGCAGGGACGAGGTCCACGAACATCACCATACGCGCGGAGGCGGCCGGATGAGGCCAATCCTGCTTCTGGTGATGCTGCTCTCCCTGCCGGGAGCGCTCGCCTATGGCATCGCGCCCGGAAGTTCGGAGTATGTTGTGGCACCGGGCCAGCGGCTGGACGTCAGGCTCAAGCTCCTGAATCCGGAGGGCACCGCGGTGGCGGCGCGCTTCTCCGCCGAGGGCGAGCTTGCCCCCTCCCTGCTCTTCAATGTGAGTGATGCCCACCTGGGCGAAGGTGAGCGGGAGCGCTGGATTCAGGCCGGTCTGGAACTGCCTGAAGGGCTGGACCCCGGTCCACATGTCGTCCTCATCGTGTCCCGCTTCCTGCCGTCGGGGTCGGGGACTGTCGCGGCAAGTCTGGAGGTGGTCCATCGGATGACCGTCATCGTGCAATACCCCTATCCCTATCTCCGGGCGACGCTCACGCCATCAGCGCACTTCCCGGGAATCCGCGGAGAGCTTGAGCTCCTCATGGAGAATCTCGGCAATGCGACACTTCCTTTCGATGCGCATGCGCTCATCGCGGACCTGGGGGACAACCGGACGGAGTCCCACAGGGTTTCCGGCGACATCAGCGCGCTCGGCTCGCAGTCGCTGAGACTGCCGTGGGCGCCCTCACGCCAAGGCGACTATCTCCTCAGCGGCCGATTCTCCTACCTGGGACGCCAGCTAGACCTCACGGAACCGGTTGAGGCAGGGTCGCCGCAGCTGAACCTTTCCTGGGTGGAATACCGGCGTCCGAGCAACGGCATCGTCCCCCTTCGCCTGGGAGTGGTCTCGAACTGGAATGTGCCCCTGGAGCGGGTGCACGCCTCCCTGACCGGCGATGGCATCCCTGGCAGTCTTTCCGCAGATGAAGACATCCATCCAGGTGAGGTGCATCCTCTTCTCCTGTATGTGGAAACCTCTGGCCTGGCTCTAGGGGAGTATCCGCTCTCCATTCTCCTGGCTTCGGAGCGCGCGAGCGCATCCTACGACTTCTCCCTCACGCTCGACGAGGACGCTGTCAGACTCGCTCCGACCGGCGCAGCGGTGCATGTGCGGTACAGGACCCTCTCCTCAGGCCTGGAGTCCGCCCTTCCGCTCGTCATCGCAGGACTGTGCTGGGCGTCCATCTTCCTCGTTGAGTGGCTGAAGCGCCGCATCCCGTAAGCCGGCTCCGTGGAAAAAGTCAAGGATACGGTCCTGCTCTGCGGAGAATGTCCGCCCGGCGAGACAGCACGGAACTCGTACGGGATTCCGGCCGAGGTCCGGGAGATTTCCTACTGCGCCTCCAGCACCCAAAAATTTAAATACCGCAGGGGTGGTGGGTCGGTTCCATGGGGGAATGCAGGCTTCTTCGCCACTTTCCTGAT
Organism: Candidatus Woesearchaeota archaeon; assembly: GCA_018302335.1. GTDB lineage: Archaea > Nanobdellota > Nanobdellia > Woesearchaeales > JAGVZT01 > JAGVZT01. The sequence goes on from JAGVZT010000045.1 coordinate 2,102, forward strand.
ATGCCTGTGAGCTGCTCGGGAGTTCCTTGTCCATGAGAACCTGGCCCCTCCTGCTCATCGCGATTGCGCTCGCGGGAGCGGCCATCCCCGTCGTTGCCGACTGCACCCAATACAACACGAACCAGACGGGATGCCAGGGGCAATCCGACTGCCAGTGGCAACAGGACGGCTGGGGCTCGTGGTGCGAGCAGAAGGGCTGCTGGAACTTCTGGACGAATACAAGCTGCATCTCCAATACGACAAACCTCTCCTGCAGCTGGCAGTCAGGGACTTCGTCATGGTGCGAGCAGAAGGGCTGCTGGTCATTCGAGGGCACGTCCTCAAACGCATGCGTGAACAACAGCGTCGGCCTGAACTGTACCTGGAGCACGGTGTGCGTCGGACCGCCGGACAAGAACTGCTGGGAGCACCAGGCGCAGGCCAACTGCACGGCAGTCGCAGGCTGCTCCTGGGGTGCATGCCACGAGAAGAGCTGCTGGGACTACACCACGAACACCACGTGCGTGGCGAATGTGGGGCCGACCGGCAAGGCCTGCAAATGGGATTCCTCCAGCTCAAACTGCTATGAGTCTGGCTGCTGGGACTACGCGAACAGCACCTCCTGCGCGGCCAATGGGTGCAAATGGAGCGGGGGGTACTGCTCCCAGTACTTCTGCTCGGACTTCAGCTATACAAACGAGACTGCCTGCGTCAACAACTCCCAGACCCTGAAATGTGGCTGGAGTTCCCCGTACTGCAACGAGAAGGGGTGCTGGAGCTACCAGAACAGCGGCAACTGCTCCGCCGATACAAAGTGCAACTGGCAGACGCAGACAGGCGGCTGGTGCCAGGAGAGCGAGTGCTGGAACTGGGATGGGGTGGACCAGCAGGGGTGCGAGGGCAACGGCACGGCATACGGACTGAACTGCGTGTGGGACCCCGCGGGCTGGTGCTATGAGAACTTCTCATCTACTGGCTGCCCGGACATCACCGACCAAAGGGAATGCATCGACACATTCTACTGCGTCTGGAACTTCACGGGAAGCGCATGCCAGGACCCAGATTTTGCCACGCAGTCCTTCAACAGCTGGAATCCTGGCTGCTACATCTTCCCCACGGCGAATCTCTGCGGCAATATCTCTGGCTGCACCTGGAACGCCGGCACGGGAGAGTGCGATGGCCTTCAGTTCAGCGGAATCAGCTGCGCGAACATCACCAACCAGAGCATCTGCAACTCCATCCCCGTGCTCGGGAGTTGCTGCTCGTGGAACGGCAGCTCATGCCTTGAGAACCAGCTGAGCACCAAATGCCGGGACCAGATGCAGACCCCTCCTGCGGGAGCAAGCTACTGCGAGGACTATAACTCCTACACGGACCGGGTGCTGTGCGAGCAGATTGCCGGCTCGCCCTGGTTCATGCCCTGCAAGTGGAGCAACGGCACGAGCCGGTGCGAGTTCAGGCACGACAAGGTCTTCAGCCAGGGCGAGTCCAATCTCATGCTCCTGGACAACATGCAGAGCTGCGAGTTCGCCGGCGGCAAGTGGGTCACGGAGAGCTACTGCGATGGCGCCATCGCCGTGCCGACAGGGCGCTGCGAGTTCAAGTTTGACGAGGAGACGAACTGCGACCGCGCGTGCTTCGCCTGCGACCGCCAGAGCGATGGGACCAACTGGACCTCGCTGACCCAGGCGAGGGAGGCGTGCGCGGGCTCCCAGCTCGGAATCTGCCAATTCACGGAGAACGGCCAGGCTCCGAACAGCTACGGTTTCTGCTCGGTCAAGGAGGTGTTCACCAAGGGCATCGCCTCCGGAAGCTGCGATACGGACTGCAACGCGTGCACCTACATGGGCGATGCCGATACCTCCAGCGCGGACAAGCGGCCGAGCGCCTACTGCAAGAACAGCAAGGCGGGCTGCAAGTGGGTTTCCGATCCCGCGTACCCTACTGATGAAAGCAAGGGGCGCTGCGCGTCCTCTGCGGAGAAGACCTGCGAGGACCGGTGCGATAGCTGCTACGATGCGAACAACTGCGTCTCCCTTGGCGCCAAGAAAGGCGACTCCTCGAAACCGACGCAATGCGAGTGGGACAGCGAGTTCTATCTTTGCGAGCCCACCGGCTCCACCGGCCTCGAGGTCTGCTGGGACGGGAAGGACAACAACGAGGATGGCAAGACGGACTGCGCCGACTCGAAGTGCTTCTCGGACGCCTTCTGCGGAGGCGCGTTCTTCGGGGGACAGGACTGCTTTGGCTACACCTCGCTGGGCAGCTGCGAGACCGAGGGATGCTACTGGGCGAACGAGTCCTGGGGGCAGTGGTGCGACCATCCCGGTGCGCAGTGCTGGAAGAACGACGGCACCAATGAGGCAGCGTGCGAGTATTTCGACAACACCACCTGCGAGTGGCACGACGCGTTCGGCGGCCGCTGCCAGGAGGACTTCGATGTCTTTGACGGCTGCTTAGGGCTCAACTACTCCACCTGCTTCAACCAGAAGAGCAACATCAGCTTCAACTGTACCTGGGTGAACACGAGCATGTTCGGCGGCGATGCCGGATTCTGCGACCCGAACCCAGCGTATCAGGGGGGATTCTACGACTGCGTGCAGCACGATGTCAACGGAATGGCGGTGTGCGAGGTCGCAGGGACTGCCGATGGTCAGGGCGACAAGCCCTGCACGTGGTTCAATCTCTCGTACGGTGATGAAGGCGGGTTCTGCGACCACCTCCGGTTCTGGGGATGTGCGAGGAGGTCGTGCCTGACTGCCACAGCCCCGGAATCCAGGACAACCAGACCGCTTGTCAGGCGGGATCTGGCTGCAAGTGGCTGAGCGGCTTCTGCGACCCGAAGGGCTTCGGCAACGAGTTCGGCTCAGGCGGCGGCTTCGGGATGCTCTGCCAGCTGTACAACGGCGACCAGAACGGATGCGAGGGCACTTCCGGATGCGGCTGGCAGCCCTCACCGAGCAGCTTCTGCGACGCGAACACCTCCATGCGCTGTCCCGAGCAGTTCAATGCGACCCTCTGCAATGCGACCATCGGCTGCTTCTGGAACGTGAACCTCCCGCAGCCCGGCTGCGACTTCAAGGTGTGGCAGTGCAACCAACTCGGCGCCGGGCCGTGCGCTTCCGCGCAGCAGTGCTTCTGGGACGGATTCAGCTGCCAGCCGGGGTGCTTTGATCCAGGCCTTGACTCGACGAGCTGCCTGCGTGTCAATGTCTCCAACGCAAGCAATGTCAATGGCAGCGCATGCCGTTGGGTCAACGGCTTCTGTGACTCTGCGATGGCCATCAGCTTCTTCAAGGACATCCAGGGAGGGGAGCCCATCCCCCTGGGCATGGATGCCCCGGGCGACGCCGGCGGACGCGACTGGTCGGACATCATGGGCTTCGGCCTCAAGGACATGGGCGCCTCCTCTGGCTTCGGCATCCGGGTGAGCAATATCGCGAACTCCTCCATGTGCAAGGACCAGAACCTGCAGGGCGGCGGGAAGGGCCAGGGCACCAACACGAGCCGCTTCTACTGGTATCTCGACACGGATGGCGTGCGCACAGGAAACTGCGCCCTGCAATTCAACGCTTCCGCGGTCGGCTACGAGTTCCTGCTCTCCTACGAGGCCTCGTGGGACGGCCAGAGCCAGTCGGTGCAGGAATCCTTCTCCTCGTACCGCTGCGCCGGCAGCGCCTGGACCCTGGCCGATATCAAGCTCGCCACATTCAGAAAGATTGCCTGCGAAGACATCAGTGGAGGAATGGTCGCCGTGGAGAAGCTCGACCTGGAGAAGTTCCCGCTGCTCTACAGCGCGGGGGCGGACTGGAGAGTCGCAGTGGCCACGGCGGACGAGGCCGGCAATGGTAGCAACGTGACCGATACTGCTCCTCCAGGATTCACCACCCCAGGAACAGTCGACTTTGCCATCGATTCGCTGGACCTCTTCGCGTACAACGCGAACGGCTCGCGCGGCTACGGCCAGGAGCAGGCCAGCAAGGGGTACATCGAGTACGATGCCGACTGCTGGTCCGCGGCAGGCTGCGCGGAGTACGAGTGCTACAACCACCCGTACTGCGTGGCCAACTCTCTTGGGGTGCACGCGGCCGGCTTCGAGGACAGCAGGGTGCCGAAGATTGTCGCGGTGAGCAAGGAGAGCTATCCTGACGGCGCGCTCATCACCTACTTCACGGACAGGCCCGCGAACGGCTCGCTGCTTTTCTATGCCTTCGACGACCGCTGCGGCACCCTGAACGCCACCATTGACGATGTGGGTTCGTACAGCGCCACAGTGCGCGACTACAAGCTCTGGCACACCGCTGAGGTGTACAACGACACGGATTTCGGGAACCACTCGCTGAACTATCCCCTCCAGCCAGATACGGTGTACTTCTTCAAGCTGAAGATATGCGACGAGAATGGGAAATGTGGCATCAGCAAGTGTTCGGAGCTCAGGACCGCGAGGCCGGACAGGTGCGCGTTCTGCGACTTCGTGACGCAGATCAAGGCGCCTTCCGGTTGGAACGTGAGCTACGACCTTGACCAGGACGGAACGTACGAGCACGTGCAGGGCGCGCTCTGCGGACCCAACGCAGGGATGAAGGCAAACTACACGAGCGGCCGCCGCGCCAACATCAAGCTAGCCACCAGCGACAACAGCAGCTGGCTGGAGTTTGTGAGCGCGAGGCTGACCAAGACCGGCCTCACCAGCAGGACGCGTGATGTCGAGGAGAGCGACGCGCTCGGCTCTGGCACCACGAACACCACAGGCGGTGACACCATAGGCTACGCGGGCATGGTCTCAGCAACGCGTGACAAGATTGTGAACAATCTCTTCCCGGAGGTCTGCCGCATCAAGATTCCCGGCACCGGGACGTGCGAGGAGCTCTGGCACTGCAGCGACAATCTCTCCGCCTGCGTGAACCGCACCGCCGAGGCCACTCTGTTGCAGAGCAACACGACCTACTGCCTCTGGCAGCTGCCCTACTGCGAGTTCTCCGCGTGGGCAGGGGGCGAGGCGGACCCCGACTACTCGCCACCTCCACCTCCACCTCCTCCAGCCCCATCCGGTGGCAGCGGCGGAGGCGGGGCGCCTCCCACCGGGGCGGGCAACACAAGCTCCAAGAAGTGGGCTGAAATAACTCCGGACAAAGAGGCTGCGATGAAGATATACAGCAGCGCGATGGGGCTCAGGGAGCTGGTATTCCAGGTCACCGAGAGCGTGGAGAACGCGGAAATCGCGGTGACCAGGCTGGGCGGCAAGCCCTCAGCTGCCTCAGAGGAGGCACCGGGGACAGTGTACCGCTACCTGGACATCGCGAAGAGCGTCCTGAAGGATGCCCAGATACGCCGGGTGAAGTTCCGCTTCCAGGTGGAAAAATCATGGCTGGAATCCGCGGGCGGTACCATCGATACAGTCCGCCTGTTCCGCTACACCGCGGGCGGCTGGGAGCCGCAGATCACCGTCTTCACGGACAGCGATGACACTTACCATCTCTTCAATGCGAGTTCCACTGGGATGTCCTACTTCGCCATCGGGACCACAACCACCGCACCAGTCGAAGAACCCGTCGAGGAGTCTGCCGCTCCCACGGGGATGGTGCCCGTCGCCTTCCCCACGCCGGAGGTGACTGGAGAGGCCACTGCTCCTCCTGAGACCGAGACGTCGGCGGGCCCCGCGGTCATCGGCAGGCAGCGGAGCATCCTCTGGACGGTCTTCACTGCCGTCTCCATCGCGGTGCTCAGCGTGGCAGGGCTGGGATTCCTGTACCAGACCAATCCCTATGTGGAGGCGAAGGTGAACTCGATGCTGGGGCGCTTCAAGCGTGAGCCGGAAGTGCCCGAGCTTCCGAAACTTAAGGACGAGCAGCTCAAGGAAGAGAAGCCGGGCACTCTTGTCAGATCCTCAGGTCCAGTGAAAAAGGGCAAGGCGAAAAAGTAACACCGGCCGGCCGCAGGGCAGTAGGATTCCCGGCCGGACTCACCCGAATCCCTGAGATTCCCCACAGAGCGGTCGCCTGACGCTGCCAGTTCATTCCTTTCCTTCGGCTTCCTTCTCTGCGCCTTCCGCGGGTGCCTCTTTGCCCTTCCCGAGCAGCTTCGCCATCAGCCCCGGCCCCTTCTTCCCTTCTTCCTGCGCGCGCGCCTCCTCCTCGGCGAGCTGCTTGACCTCCTGCAGGCTCTTCTTCAGCTCGGGCGTTGGCTTCACCAGCTCCTGGAGTATCCTGCTCACGTGCTCCGCCCTGCGGAACTTGAGGTCGAAGCGGTGCTCGAAATCGGTCCGGACATCAGCGAACTCGCGATTCAGGAGCTTGATGACCCTGGTGGTGTGGTCCTCGAACTCCCGGAAGTTGGTGATGATGGACTCGACCTCCTTCTTGTCCGCCTTCTGCAGGAGCTTGACATTCAGCTGGTCAACCGACTTGGTGAGCCTGGAGACACTGTCCTTCAGCTCCTTCTGCGATGCCGCGTATTCCTCGAAGCCCCGCACCTGCTTCTGTATCTCGGAGAAGAAGGTCTCCACCCTGTCCGCGTGGCGCTCAGCGACCGCCTTGACCTTGCGGATCTCCGTGAGCTCGCTCTTGACCTCATCGGTCATCTTCGCCACCTGGTCGATGCCCCGGAACACGCGGATTTTCTGGCGCATCTCCTTGAGCTCGCCCATGATGGTTTGCATCATGACCTCGTTGCTCTCCAGGTTGCCCTTGAGCGCCTCGAGCTTCGCATCCTGCTTGCGTATCATCACCAGGAACTTGTCCGGCTCGATGCTCTCGACCAGCCCGACGGCCTTGGTGGTGGAAAGCTCCACCTTCTGGACGCTCTTACCTGCTTCCAGAATCATCCCGCGCAACTCGCCTATCTGTTCGGTGATGCGGGTGAACCGCTCGTTTGTCGCCTTCCGCGTCTCCCCGAGACCCTCCAGCTGGGCCTTGATGCGCGTCACTTCCGCGATGAGGCTGCCCATCCCCTCGATGGGCGCTGCCGCGCGTTCCGGACCGCGCTCCTCCTCTGCGCCCGCGCCGGGCGGCGCGTTCAGGTCCTCCTCGGGCTTCCTGAACATGCGCGAGAAAATGCTCATCGGGCATCACTCCGGAACGCACGGTATTTATTCATTTGCCCCTGAGCCTCCTGTACAGCTCGATGTAATGCCTGTACACCCTCTGGCGGACATCCTGGGGCAGTCTCTGGTAGAGGGCGTTGATGCGCTTGTGCACCTCGAATGCCTCTCTCCGCCTGCCCTGCTTGAGAAGCCGGTCCATCAGGGCGAAGTGGCGCGCTATCTCCCTCAGCCGCGGGTCCACGGCGGTCGCACGCCTCTCGGTCTGCACGGAGGGCTCTGGTCCAAGGGCGGCTTTAGGAGGGGCGAGGACGACTTCCTCCTTGCTCTTCTCGATGCGGGCGAGCTCAGCGAGAATCTCCTGCCGTGAGCGCAGCTTTCGCAGCCTCTCGGCCTCCCCGGGGAACCCGAGGTCATCCTTGACCCAGTCGGCGACCTCGTGCTTCTGGTCGTTGACGTGGTCCCTGAAGATGTCGTTGCCCATGGTGGAGAGGGCATCCCGCAGCTCCTCCAGCGATGACACGGCCGCGCCGCTGTTGAAGGTGAGGAAAGTGGTAGTGTGCTTCTTGAACTTCAGGACCTTCTCCTCTCTGGGCGCCGCGGCTTCCTGCTTGACGAGTTTTGCGCGCTCCTCCTGTGCCTTCTTGAGCTCCGCCTTGAGCTCCTCCTCTGCCACAAGCTCGACCTCACGCTTCTTCGGCGTCTTCCCAAGCTTCCTCCAGGAGTCGGTAATCCTGGGAGTGAGGCTCTCCAGGTAAATCTCCACCATGTTGAAGTTTCCGCTCTTTATCTTGTCCAGGGCGAGCTTGAGCTCAAGCCGCAGGTCGAAGACGTCGACACCCAGCCCCTCCAGCTGCTGAATCTGGTAGTCGAGGTCCTCGATGATGGCATTGTACTTGTTGTACTGCGCAAGCTCCTCATCGCTGAGACGCTGAATGCTGTGCAGGATGGGGCGGAAGGAGAGGAAGTAGGGATTGCCCCTGTTGGATGCGGTGTTCACCACCATACCGGTACCCACTTCGGACTTGACCAGGGACTGCAGGAGCTCTTCTCCGTACTTGGTCTTGATACGGTCCAGGTCTCCCTCGTCCCTGGTGCGCATCTGGATCTCCGTGTTGATGTTCGCCTTAATCTCCCCTACGAAGTCGCTCAGCACCTGAGACACGAGCATGACGCCGAGGCCCCACTTCCTGAACTCACGGCACGCGCGCTCAATCTGCACAAAACCCTGTCCGGAGCCTCCGAAGCGGGGGAGGAGGCGGTGAACCTCATCGTACACCAGGAGAACCTTCAGCTCCGGAGCCTCCGGGAAGTTCGCGCGGAAGACCGTGCGCACGGTGTTCGCCACGAAGACGTCTATATCCCTTGGGTCCAGGGTGTTGAGGGTGAAAATCTGGATTTCTCCTGGCCGGATGAACTTGGGCAGGTCGATTTTCTCCCTGGCATTGGTGATTGCCTTGATGTTGCCGTTGAAGGCCCGGGCCTCCTCCCTGCGCATCCCGAAGCGGGGATAGTTTGCGAGCATCTTCGGCGAGTTGAGCTTCCGGAGCATGCCGCTCCACTGGGCCGTTGGGTCGAACACCACCACCGCGATGTTCCGCAGCAGCATCTCCTCCACGAGGACCTGCGCGGTGATGCTCTTGCCTCCTCCCGTTGAGCCTGCGATGATGGCGTGGGTGGTGAACTGGTCCATGTCAAAGTAGGCCTTCCGCTCGCTCTCCGCGACCTTGCCGACAAAGATGCTTCTCGGACCAGCTTTTGGGAGGAGACCATAGTCTACCGAGACCACGTAGCGCCTCTTCGCGAGCTGCAGCCTGCGGTATTCCAGCACCCCGTACGTGAGCAGCGCGAGAGAGAGGACGATGGCGAGCAGCAGCCAGAGCGGGATGACTCCGAAGACCGCGTACCGGTAGAAGGGCAGCACCACCCGGAAAGGCGTGCTCACCGAGGAGGTGAGGTTGAGGTAGCTCGCCCGTGCGGTGAAGATGTAGTCTCCAGTCCCGGTGTCCGAAGGAAGCTGAAACTCGTTCAGGAGGGTGAGGAAGGTGGAGATGGTGACCTCGTCCTCACCAATGGCCGTCTCCACGATACTGTCCTGCCTGCGGATGAAATAGCCGAGCGAGACATCGTAGTCGATGTCGGTGAGCAGGTTCCGCAGGTCTATCTTGTAGCGCAGCGTCTCCCCGGCGACGAGGCTCTCCTTGAGCAGGTCCACTCCGAGGAGGAGCGCCCGGATGGGCAGCTTCTCCTGGGGAAGGATGACTAGTGTGATAGGGAGGCTCGCGTTCCCGTCTCCGGAGATGTCCAGTGAGCCGGTGTACAGCCCCGTGGCTCCGGTGGCAAGCAGGGTGACCGCAAGGTCCTCCGTTCCGTTCGCCGCCACGGTCAGCACATCCTTGTCCAGGCGGACAAAGGGCTCAACGTCCCCGCTCACGGATATCTGTGCGGTCTTCGAGTCAGAGCCGAGATTGTAAAACACCACGGTCTCTTCTGCGAAGGTCCCTTGCGTGAGCTTCTTGTTGATTTCCTTCACGGAGACGAAGAAGTCAATGCCAATCTGCTCGATGATGCCCGTTCCCGGTCCAAGGCCTGGTCCAAGACCTGCCCCCTGTCCCGGCCCCTGGCCAGGTCCGCTTCCGGGCCCCTCTCCCGGGCCCGCACCAGGTCCTGCCCCGGGCTCGGTGAACGGCCGGAGGGAGATGTTGTGCGACGTCACGTTGCCGGCGGTGACGTTCGTGAGGTTCGCGTAGATGAAGTATCCCGGCGCGATGGCCACGATGTAGTGCAGGCCCACGTCCACGTCTGTGAGGTTATAGAAGCCGAGCGTGTCCGAGACATTGGCCACGTCGAGGACACTCACCGTGACGTTGGACAGCAGCGTCCCCGTCGTCTCGTCCCGGACAGAGCCGACCACGGAGCCGTTCGCCGCCGGCACCGGACCAAGTGCCGCAATGGGCTGCAGGAAGATGTCGTGCTGGGTGACATTGTTCGCGGTGATGTTCACGCTGGCGGTGTACGTTTCATATCCGGAGAGCAGGGCGAGGAGGATGTGTGTGCCCTCGATGACGGTGGCATTGTACGTTCCGTTCGCCGAGGAACTTGTGCTGCGCCCTGCGAGGCTGATGAAAACGTTCGCGAGCGTCGCATTCGTGACATTGTCGTACACCGTGCCGTTGATGGTCCCGTTCTGGAGCAACGCGCCCAGCTGGATGGGCTGGAGATACATTGTCTGATTTGTGGTCGCATTGTCCAGAATGGTGATAGTGGCGAAATTGACTTCATACCCTGGCAGCGAAGCGACCAGGTTGTGGATGCCCGCGACCAGGGTGAGATTGAACCCTCCGCTGCCGTTGCTCACCGTGCTTACCCCGGCCGCGCTGAGGGAGACGTTCGCGAGGGTGGCGTTCGTGAGGTTGTCCAGCACCACGCCGCGCACATAGCCGAAGCCTGTCGGAGCCTGAGCGATACTGGGAATCATAGAGAAGTTGTAGCGATTTGTCCCGTTCTCTGGTACCACGACCGGCCAGGTCCAGTAGAGGTCGTAGCCAGAGGCGATGGCCACCATGCTGTACCCCCCCGCGAAGGTGGTGAGGTTGTAGTAGCCGCTCGCATTCGTGGTGGTCGTGGCGTTGTCCACGTAGATGGTGGCGTTCACCACCGGAAGCCCGGTCGTGTTGTCCACCACGAAGCCGTCGATGGACGCGATGAACACCGCGCCCACGCCTCCCGTGGGGCACTCGTCGAACGGGTCGCCCTGCCAGAAGTACAGCCGGCCGCTGTCGTTCCGCACCGGGAAAAGCGCCTGGAAATTCGCGGTCTCATCCGCACGGTAGGAGGTGTTGGTGATCGCGACAAGGGCGACGAACACGATGTTCCCGCTGCCATCCTGGAGCACCCCCGTGGGATAGTAGGTTGACTCATTGAGCTGATTCTGCCAGGTGTACGCCGCAGGCACCCCGGAGAGTGTCGTGGTCCCCACGGTGACATTGATGGAGTAGATGAACGTGCGGTTCGCGGACTCGGTCTCGTTGCCGATGAAGCCGAGATAGGAATCCACCAGGGAGAGATTCCCCACGGTGAGATTATTGAAGTCGGGATTCGAGATGAACGAGAAGTACATCTCCTTCTGCCCGAAAGGATTGAGGCACTCGAACTCGTAGATGTTGTTGTGCAGCACCTCGCTCAAGTTGAAGGTGTGGTTGTAGTAAATCGTCCCGACTCCCGGACTCGAGAGCGCTCTGCCCGCGATGCCTGCCCAGTGCGGGACCGTGACAGCTTTCAGATTCAACTGGGTGACCTGGCCTGCGGTCGCATTGACCTCGGCATTCGTGAAGCCGATATAGGTCCTCAGCAGGACAAGGCCGGCAAGCGCCGCGACTGCAAGAAGGATGAATCCAGCGGCGGACAGCGCTCTCCGCCTCCGCCTTCTCGGCAGCCTATACGAAAGGGCGAAGGTCACTGCGAGGACTCATGGTCAGCCTGGCGCTTGAGGAGATACTCGAGGCCATGGCTCCTGTTGGCGAAGATGCGCTCCTGCACCTTCTGGTCCAGCCAACTCAGGAGGCCCGGGTCGATGCTTATCGTGATACGTTCCTTTACGCTTGCGATGGCGCTCACCTCCAGTGCATACGCGCACGTATGAGTGCTTACGACGTAATTCGGGATATAAACTTTTCTATTTAGTATTCTAGTAGCTATTTTTCACCACTAGCAGTGCTGTAGGCCTCTTCAGCCTTTCTCGGGCGCATTGCCGGACACGTTGCGTGTTGTCCCGAGGCGATTCCGATGATTCTCCGCAACCCGGCCGACTGCCTCCCACTTCCATGGCCATCAAATAACAAAGTTTTTGTAGGAGAGCCAACAGAAGTCTTTCATGCATGTCATCAAGAAGGAGAAGAACGAGATATTCTCACTTCCCGCAGCGGAGATTTCCCTGGAGGCAGCCGCTGCGGCGAAATCCCCCCTGGCGCGCCGAGTGCTGGCTGCGCTCGCGGAATCTGGCGAGCTGTTCGCAGCGGATATCGCGCGCAGGCTGGGGGTGCACGAGCAGAAAGTCTATTATCATCTCCGCCAGATGGAGCGGGCGGGTTTCATCGCGATGCTCCGCGAGGAGAGCGGAGCGAAGTATTACTCCCTGCGGAAGCCCGCATTCGTGCTGGCGTTGCGTCCCTATGAGCTGACCTCAAGAATCGCGCAGCGGGGCGAATCCAGCTATCTCGACCCTTTCCTGCATGACGGCCAGCTGAACGCCCTCATCGTGGTGGGCAGCCCCGACCCCCATGGGCCTGAGAAGGCCCGCTCACGGGACGGCCACTATGCCGTGGACCTCGGCCTCTTCCTGGGCACCTTCCTGAACTATGTTCCGGACTTGAATGTGGCTCTGGACACTGAAGTCCGCGATGCAGACCTTCAGCGTAATCTCATCCTCGTTGGAGGACCGATTGTCAACGCGGTCACTGGGAGGGTGAACGAGCATCTTCCCATCTACTTCGACCGGTCTGCGCGGCATGCTCTTCGTTCCTCGGTCTCCGGCAAGACGTACCCGGAGGACGAGTGCGGCCTCGTCTGCTCTGTCCCTCATCCGTTCTCAGAAGGGCACCGTATCCTCCTTGTTGCCGGCAAGAGATACGCCGGCACCCGGGCGGCAATCCTCGCGCTCCTCAAGCATTTCGAGGAACTCACCAAAGGAAACAAGCACGACCGCAGCGTGCATGCGCGCGTGGTGGAAGGGGTGGACCGGGACTCTGATGGGCTTATTGACGACATCGAGTTCAGGGAATGACCGGCTACGTGGGATGACCCGGAAGTTGGTCGGCCTCATTGCGGACAATACCCGGGGTTTCTGTGAGCCCGCAACCTGTGCGACATTGCGACCGAAGCCCGGGGGATGCACTTCGCGCTCGCTATTTCTCTTCCCGCGCCTCGCTGATCTCTTCCGCCCTGTCGCGCTCCTCCTCAAGCATCTCGTTCAGCAGCCGCTCAGCGTCATCCAGTTCCGCGCTGACTCGGGCAAGGATGTCCGAAATCTTCTGGTAGTCCTTCTGCTCTCCCGAGGCACGGGCGTACGCCATCTTTGCGTTCAGCGGGACGAGCAGCAGGTCCGCCACCGCGGTGTCGGCCCCCCTCTTTCTCAGCGCGGCGGCTCTCTGCCGCAGGGCGTCGCCGCGGTCTGTCAGCGACCTGAGCGCAGGCGGGTCCGGCGCAGCCATGGCTCATTTCCCCCTGAGCTTGCGGGACAGCTCGGACAGCCTCTGGAAGATGGCGAGCTTGGCCTCCCGGGGAAGGGTGGTGTACAGCTGGTTGATGACCCGATGCTTCTCGAAAGCTCCCCTCTTGTCGCCCGCCCTGAGACATGCCTCCATCTCCCGGAGCAGACGATTGATGTGCGCAAGGGTATCCTCTTTTGGGGGGGCTCCTGGCCGGGATTCTATCTGCTCTTTCTTCTTCTCCGTATCATTGAGGAACGTGACGATGTCCTCCCGGGACTGGCGCTTCTTCAGTTCCTCAGCGACGTCCAGCATGCCGAGCGCTCTCTCCACCCAGGCCGCAAGGTCGTTCTTTGTCTTCGACACGTGCTGCTGGTACACAGTGTCGTCCATCGAGCTGAGCGCGTCCCGAAGTTCGGCGAGGTTGGTCACGATGGCTCCGGAGTTGAGGATGAGCGCCGCGTCCGTGCGTTTCTCGAACTTCAGGACCTTGACAACGGTCTGCGCCTCCTGCTTGCTCTCCTGCTGCGCTATCTTCGCCCTCTCCTGTTGGGCAGCCTTCAGTTCCGCCTTCAGCTCGTCCTCCCCGACCAGCTTCAGCTGCCGCTTCTTCGGTCTCTTGCCGAGTTTCTTCCAGTGGTCCTCGATTCTCGGGGTGAGCCCTTCGAGGTAGATTTCCACCATGTTGAAGTTCCCACTCTTGATCTTGTCCACCGCGAGCTTCAGCTCCAGGTGGAGGTCGAAGATGTCAATCCCGAGGGCTTCCAGCTGATCCAGCTGGTAGGACAAATCGTCCGTGATGTCGTTGAACTGGTTGTATTTCTGGAGCTCATCGTCAAGGAGCCGCCGGGTGGCGTGCAGGATGGGCCGCACTGCGATGAAATATGGGATGCCCAGGTTGTACGCGGGATTCTCGAACATGCACGTCCCCACCGGAGCCCTGATGAGCGAACGCAGGGCGACTTCCCCGTACTTTGTCTTGATGCGGCTGAGGTCTCCCTCGTCTCCGGTGCGCAGCTGCACCTCGGTGTTGATGTTCGCCTTGATTTCGCCAACGAAGTCCGCAAGCACCTGGGAGACGAGCATGACGCCCACTCCCCACTTCCTGAACTCCCTGCAGGCTCGCTCTATCTGCACGAAGCCCTCGCCGGTGCCGCCGAAGCGGGGCAGGAGACGATGCACCTCATCGTACACGATGAGGAGCTTGAGCTCAGGCGCCTCGGGGAAATTCGCGCGGAAGACCGTGCGGACCGTGTTCGCGACAAAGACGTCAATCTCAGCCGGCTCCAGCTTGTTCATGCTGAAGATGTGGATTTCTCCGGGCTTGATGTAGCTTGGGATGTCGATAACCTCCCTGGCATGATTGATCTGGCGGACATTGCCATTGAAGGCCCTGGCATCTGCCCTACGCATCCCGAAGAGCTGGTACAGGGAGAGCATCCTCTTGTCATCGCACTTCCGCAGCATACCGCTCCACTGGGCCGTGGGGTCGAAGACGATGACCGCGATGCCATTGAGAAGGCATTCTTCCACGATGACCTGGGCCACCACGCTCTTTCCTCTTCCGGTCGCGCCTGCGACGATGCAGTGTGTCGTGAGCTTGTCTATCTCGAGCAGCGCCCGCTCCTTCCGCTCGGCCAGCTTGCCCAGGAACGCGACCCGCTGTCCTCCCTTGGGAAGGGTCTTCACGTTCACCTTGACATGGTAGCGCTTCCTCGACTCCAGGTACTTGTGGTACCGGCGCCAGAGCAGCAGGAGGGTGAGCAGCACGGCCGCCGCGAGAAGGTACATCCAGAGCTCCACATTGAAGAACCGAAGCTTGTAGAACGGCCGACGCACCGAGAAAGAAGCGGAATGAGCGGCTGTCTGGTTGAGGAACGAGGCATTGATGCCCAGGATGAAGTCCCCCACGGGAAAGTCCGGCGGGATGTCCAGGGTCTTCAGCAGGGAGATGGTGGTGTTGATGACGAGGGTCTCCTCCTCGCTGAGGACCACGCGCTGCTCCCCGTAGGGCACCACCGAAGAGACGAGAGTGACATTGTACTGCCGGTCTGTCAGCAGGTTATGCAGTTCCAGCCGGTAGATGAACGGGGAGCCGCTGGTGATGCTCTTCCGGAGCGGCCTGATCTCAATCAGCAGCGCATCCACCGGGAGGAACTCGCGCGACATCACCGTGACGCTCACCGGAATCTCCCCGTCAATCCCTCCGGAAATGTCGACCGTGCCGTTGTACTGGCCCTGGAGCGTGCCGAAGAGCGTCAGAGTCATCCTCCCATCCTCTCCCGAGAGGATGGTCATCGCTGCAGGTTCCAGGGAGCCCAGGGCGGCCACCGCCCCCTGCAGTCTCGCCGTGACCTGGACAGGGGAGTTTCGCCCGTTGTGGATGAGGATGGTATGGCTCG
Source organism: Candidatus Woesearchaeota archaeon (assembly GCA_018302335.1). Taxonomy (GTDB): domain Archaea; phylum Nanobdellota; class Nanobdellia; order Woesearchaeales; family JAGVZT01; genus JAGVZT01. Next base: position 17,728 of record JAGVZT010000045.1, read on the forward strand.
AGAAGTCGTCTTCCCGCATGACCTGGCTGATGGACTGCGGCTCGATGGAGGACTGGGCGCCTGCCTCGCTGGCCATGAGCGCTATGAGGACGACGCACAGGAGCAGCCGTCGGAACATGCCTCCATTTGGGCGCGCGTCCTATTTAAATCCTCGCCAGCGCCGGTCCTGAGGAAAAAGCCTGTGTCTCGGCCGCACTCCCGCAAGAGTTCCGGTTTGTCTCGCCGTCATGACGGATATGCTCCGCATCACGGCCGAGTCCACGCTCAGCTTTCTCTGTGCGGTCGCCAGAGCCTGAGCGCGTCCTCCTCGTGGTGAGCCAGGGCGCCCGGTATGATAAGGCATCTTGGTTCCGGGTCGAGCGGAGTGCATTCGAGCTGCTCTGCGGTGCCGCAGACGATGCGCTGCTTTGTGGTCCCCAGCGCTGCGGCGGCCACGAGCTGGGTTCCCTGGCTGAGCAAAGTACGAATGGCCGGCAGGGAGCGGAGCGCGCGGACCGCCTCGGTCAGAGTCATGTATTGGTTCTGTCGCGGAGAGAGGTCAAAGAGCACGAGGGTATGGAGGCCGGCCTGCTGGTTGCGGAGAATCAGCTCCTCGATGCTCGGAGCGCCGCCGAAGGGGAGAGTGACCGTCCTGCCGAACTTGTACAGCGACAGGCCGGTCTCCGCGATGGCGGTGAAGACCGAGGCATGATGAAGAACATGAATCTCGACGTCGAGTTCCTTTGCGCGCGCGAGGAGGGCAAAATGGGTGGTCGCGGCGAGCGGGTCCCCCGGGACCAGGAGGGCAATCTCCTGCCGCAGCGCCGGGAGCAGAAGGAGCTGCTCTGCTTGCTCCTCGACGGCCTCGCGCAGCGCCTCCCCGACAGGACGCCCGAGAAGCTTGGCGTACTCCATCACCGAGGCTCCTGGCCGAGAGGTGTAGCTCTCCAGATAGACCTTCTCCGCCCTCTTCAGGACCTCGACTGCCCGAAGGGTGAGGTCCCGCGCATCGCCCAGGCCGCATCCGATGAGGAACAGCGCCATCGGTCAACAGAACCAGGCATAGCTACAAAAAGCTGTCGCAGGAAAGGCGCAGAACATGGCTCAAACCGACCAGAAACCATGCCGGACTCCCAAGATTGCCAATTGTGTCGCTTTAAAACTAGATACTCCACTATAAAAATGTTTAAATACTCTCTCTATCGTAGAAAGAAACAAGAATAAGGTTTAAACCCCTGGGTTGGCGCCCTCGGTTTAAACAACTTGGCGTTTGAGTTGGCTTGTGTTGTCGGAGAGCTTCGGTGCGACCCCGATTGGCGTCGGTATCGCGCGCTCCTTCTGAGAAAAGTATAGACCCAGGAAGGATATAAAGTTTTCGGTAGGTAAACCCCTATACCAAAAAACATCCATTGGGGAATATGCTTTTCAGCAAGTGACAGCGAAGACCGAACCGGAACCAGAGGGGGAGACAACCATGGACTACCAGAAGGATTGGGCAAGCAACATCGACACATCGAAGCTGGACAACCTGGCCATCGGCCAGGCTAACATCAAGGTCATTGGTGTTGGCGGTGCAGGTAACAACATGGTGGACTGGCTCTACCGCAAGGGGATCCAGGGCGCCGAGATTGTCGCCTGCAACACCGACCTGCAGCATCTCACGGTCACGGAGGCGGACCGGAAGTTCCTGCTCGGCAAGGACCTCACCAGGGGCCTTGGCTGCGGCGGGTTCCCGGAGAAGGGCGCCGAGGCAGCGAAGGAGACCCTTCAGGAAGTGAAGGAGGCGCTCCGCGACGCGGACCTCGTCCTCGTCTGCGCGGGCATGGGAGGCGGTACCGGTACCGGCGCTGCCCCTGTGGTCGCGAAAGTCGCCAAGGAGTCGGGGGCCATCGTGCTCGGCACGGTCACGATGCCGTTCAAGATTGAGCGCGCACGTGTGGACAAGGCGGAGTTCGGCTTGCAGCAGCTGCGGCAGGTCTGCGACACCGTCATCGTGATTGATAACAACAGGCTCGTGGCCATCGCGGGCAACCTGCCCATCAAGCAGGCCTTCGCGGTCGCGAATGAGCTCATCAGCACGATGATCAAGGGCATCGTCGAGACCATCGCAGTTCCCAGCCTGGTCAACCTGGACTACGCTGACGTGAAGGCCATCATGACCAATGGAGGCGTCGCCGCTATCGGCGTCGGCTCCAGTGACACCACCAACCGCGTGGAAGAGGCAGTGCGCGGCGCTCTCGAGAATCCCCTGCTGGACATCTCGTACAAAGGCGCCACCGGCGCGCTCATCCACATCAGTGGCGGTCCGGACATGACCCTTGATGAAGTCAACCGGATTGGCGAGCTGGTCACGGAATCCCTGGACGAGGATGCGAATGTCATCTGGGGCGCGCGTGTCGCGGATGAACTGAAAGGCAAGCTCACGGTGATGACTATCATCACTGGCGTCAAGAGCCCATGGATCCTCGGTAAGGTGGACTATGCGCAGCCGAGCTACTCCCGTCAGGAGATTAGCGACGAGCTGGGCATAGAGATAGTCCGGTGAGGCGAGATGATTTGGAGCGGGGCGAAAGCCCCGCCCATTTTTCCCTCTCACGAGAGTCACACTCACCTGTTCCGGTGGGACGTCTTCTCGGGCCTTCACTACAGTCTATCACCCCAACAAATGTGAAGGCCTGAAGAAATCTGCGCCCTGTCGTCGCCTAGCGCGTAAGCGGGGAGGCACGCGCCAGGGCGAGATTTCTCTTTTTTTATGCAGCCGTCCTGGCTGTAATCTGAATGCCATCCGGACGGAGAAAGTCTCCCTCTCGGCCGCACTGCCGGGCACTTTTCACGTGATCTCGCAGATATTCCGGAAATTGCAGCGCGGCCGGCTGTCTCCCGCCTCCAACGCCTATCCGAACTGAACAGATTGTACTGACAGAGCGGATACTGTCAGGATTGCGGCCGAAAAACATTCCGGCTCAGCGTTCACAGCGAGCCCTTGATGTTCTGGATGAAATCGGCGACCTTCTGGCCGCGCGAGGTGAGGGCGAGCAGCTTCAGCCGGCCCTGCTTCTTGAAGGTGACGAGGCCAGCCTCCTGCATCTGCTGGATGACCTTGACAACATGGGAATAGGTGCAGTCAATCTCCTTGGCGAGAGACGACGCGTACACCTCGCCCTTGGGACTGCGCAGCCCCAAGAGAAGCAACGCGGGCTTCTCGCGGAAAAACACGTTGAAAATATCCGTCTCGCCAGCCATTCTCTCACCCTTTCCCCGTATGAAGATACCTCTATCCCCTGAATGAATGTGTTTCCCGCAGCAGCGCCCTCAAAGCCCCTCTTCGGCGCAAGGTGGGATGCTCGCGAGTGTCTCGGTAATCACTGAATCCATATTTAAGTGTTATGATATTGGAAATACTCTTTCGCATACATTATGTTCTAAACTATGTTTTTTATTTAAATGTTTCGAGAGATAAGGTCGATAGCGTCGCTACGCGAGGATGATGCTATCCTACGGAAAGCTCAGAGCTTCCTGAGCACATCCAGGAAGGGTGCCACGCGGCCAGCCATCGCGAGTCGCTGACGGGGGGGCAGCTTTCTGTAGAGGGCCTGCAGCTTCCTGTAAGAACGTGCAGCTGCAGCGCGATCTCCCCGCTGCACTGCTTCCCGGATGCTCCGGATGGCCTGCTCGGCATCGAGCGTCAGGAGCCTGTCGAAGAGTTCCTTGCTCTGCGCGTGCATCTTGGCCTTGGTCTCCCCTCCCAGGGCCACGTAGACTCTGCTGACCTGTCTGTACGCCTCTCTCGCTTTCGCCGCATCGCCGAGCGCGAGTCCACGGTATGCCTCAGAGATGAGGCCTTCCGCCCAGGCTCCGTTGATGCCTGAGCATATGTCGGTCATGACGCCCCGAAGCTCATCCTGATGGACAGCTGGCACTGAAGGATAGAGCGCACTCAGTTCTCGGTAGAGCTCCTTTGCGCGTTGATGATTTCTGGCACGCACCGCATGCTCTGCCTCCCCGAGGAGCTCATCGACCTGGCTGAGAACCTTTTTTGTGACTCCCCGACGCTGCAGTGCCTCGGTGAGCGCCTGGGGAAGGATGCGCGGCCGGGATGAGCTGGCCCTTCGTCCGGGAGAGAATCCGCTGGCGACCACGAAGACGCTCGCGCCCCCCACGATGACAAGCACGGCAAGGAAGGCAAGCCCTCCTCCCCCGGGAACGAGGCTGGCGATGGCGAAGCCGGTCGGCAAGCGGGAACTCCCCGATGCGGCGTCAAGAAGAGCATCCTCCAGCACCACCGCTGAGATGTCCCTCACCCGCTCGAGCGGCACTTCCTTCTTGAAGTAGTAGATAAGCTCTCCATCCTCGGTGGGATAGAGGCGGATGAGGGGGTCGTCCTCGAGCACCTGGTAGTTGCCCACGAATGCAAGCTCGCTCGCACTCGCGGCGAGGGATTTCGGGATGTGCTCCAGGAAGATGCTGGCCCTGGACAGGGTGCTGGCGTTCCCGAAGCTGAGGCGTCTGCGCAGCAGGGTGATGTTCCTCAGCTCGCCGCTGAGGAAGGCTGTCTCCACGCGATAGGCTGTCGTGGTGATGGTCACGTCGGACTGGAGCTCGCCGAGCGCTTCAGTAATCCGCACGATGTCACCTTCGCCGCTTCCCCTGAAGGCAAGATAGGACTGTAGCGTCTCCCGGACGCTCTCGGAAAGCTCGTACTTCACGAATTCGTCGCGCTGCAGGATGCTCGCCGACACGAGAGTTTCCTTCTCGATGGCCTCGATAGAGGGGGCGAACTGGCTGTCGAACCGCTGCAGGTCAGCCTCGCTCTCGACGATGACGAGCGGGTCGAGGGTGTTGCGGTACTCGTTGCGGATGCGGATGAGCTCGGTCTTCTGGCTGTCAAGGCCGGCTGCGACTCCGAGAATGGATGCGACCTCTCCCTCGTCAGGAGAGAGTCTCCGCGCTCCCTCGATTGCCGCCTCGATGCGCTCCATGGCGACCAAGATTCTCTCCGTTCCGCGGAGCGAGGCGCCAACCTCCGTTATCCCTCCGGATGCGTAGGTAAAACTCAGGTCTCCGCTTTCCGCTGCGTGACCTGCGCTGTCCTCGCATGCCACCTTCCAGTAATAGGTGCCCTGGGTGAGATTCTGCGAGGAGAGCACATGGGTGAATCGGGCGGTGCCCTCTGCGGGCGGAAGGACGATGTCATCTCTTTCAGCCGCCCACCAGCCCGCGTAGGGGCTGAAGAATAGAGTGCACCGCACCGTGGATGCGTCCTGCACTCCGAACGTCAGGCTGAGGTCCCCGCCAAGGATTCCCCCATGCACGGGAGAGATTGCCGTCACGACAGGAGGCTGCCCGTCCAGTATCTTCGGAGAGAGCCGTATGGTGAGCGAAAGGTTCCCTGACAGCTCAATCGTGCCAAAGTAGGGGTCGTACCCGTCCTTGCTCACCAGGACGAAGTGTTGCCCTCCAGGAAGGAGAATGGCGGCAATTCCCGCCGTGTCCGCGAGAGCGGAGTGGTTTCCGGTCTCGGCCAGCGCTCCGGGAAGCAGGAGGGAGGTGGCGTTGTCGAAGACGATGAATTGCAGGGCATGCCATGCCTGTGGCTGGACTTGCAGCTGGCAGGTCGCCTGCCCTGAGGTGTCCTGCACTCTCAGAGTGACCGGAACTCCCGCGCTCAGGAAGGCATAGGATGCGCTTTGCCCCAGCGCGTCGGTGATGGTGTCTCCGTTGAAGTCCCAGCTATACGAGACCCCACCGGCCGCGTTGATGGCTGACCCTGAGTACGGTTCCGAAACGCCCAGTCGAGGCTGCTGAGAGCCGTTGATGGAGCAGGCCAGCGCGCTTCCCACGGTAAACACAGCGGCAGAGTTCCTCTGCAGCTCCAGGAAGGTCAGTGTGCCCGAGAGAGTGTACGTGCCAGAAGTGCTGAGAAACACACCCGGGGGCGAGACGCTCGGGCCGGCGGTGTACGTATAGTTGTAGTAGAGTTGCCCGTCCCTGGTGATGAGAAGGTTCACTTTCCCGCCGCTCGTGGCGTTCACCAGAATATCGAGCGGCTCTCCGGGCTGGTACGCGGGCTTGTCGGTCCCCAGCTGAAGAAGCAGGTCGTCCTGGGTCATAGCGAGCCTGGTGATTTTTCCCTGCGGAGAGAGAGACGACCTGCCCGCCTGGTCCGTGCAGTTTGCCTGGAAGGTGTGGTTTCCTGCTGACACGAGCGCGGGGGTCCGGTACCAGCCCGATAGGGGGAGGGAGAACGCAAAAGCCTGGCTCCCGTCCATGCTCAGCGCACACTGCATGCCGCTTGCATCGATCGCCGAGATGTTGAATGTCACACTTTCCACGGTGGTGTTGAGCCACGGCACCGGCTCCGAGAACGCAACGAAAGGAGCGGTGAGGTCAATGCCGAGCGAGCGGAGAGAGGTGGTGTTGGCATTGCCGCCGGTGTCCGCGCATCCCACGCGCCAGCTGTGCCACCCTTCGTCAAGAGAGGCGTTCAGAGCAATCACCCCCACACCGGGCGTGAGCACGCTCGTCACTGGGACGTCATCGGAGAACAGGGTGCAATTCGCCAGAGCGGCATCATCCGAAGCATTGACAAGGAACGACACCAGGCCCTGCGCGGACACTGTTCCGTTTGCCGGGGCCACGGCTGACACAGAGGGCGGGAGGACATCGAGCATGGTAAAATTGACATGCCCTGTGCTGTTCTCCACTGGCGCGGCTGCGCATCGGGCCTGCCAGGAGTGCTGTCCGGGTGGAACGTATGCAGTGTAGTTGACGGTTTCGGAGCTGTTGATAGCCAGTGCTCCCGAGAGGGGCTGGTCATCCAGCGAGAGGTTGCAGAGAGCCACGCTGGTGTTGTGCTCCACCTGGAACCTGAACGTCACGAGCGAAGCGCTGAGCGACTGGCCCTCGACGGGCCAGAGCGGGGAAAGGCCGAGGTAGACACTGTCCGCTGCGCCAGCAAGGGCGAGGAGCAGCAGCGCGGCCATAACGGGAGCAAGGTGGCGGGCGGCGTTGCACAAAGAGCGACGGGAGAGACCGGCCGCGCTGTTGAGGATACTCGGCATTCCTGCGAGACAGCTCGGATATCGTGCGGCAATGCGGCCAAGGGATGTTGACTTTCTACAGGATCGGCGGGCCCGGCTCATCGGCTTCCCTCCACTGCCTGCTTGAGTATCCTCATCTCCTGCTTCAGCTCCACGCGCATCCGGTCCAACTCGTAGAGAAGAGGCTGCTCGTCGCGATGCCAGCGCTGCCTGATGATATCGCGCAGGGCCTCGCTCACGTCGAGATAGCGCCTCCGCTCGGCGAGCTTTCGCAGCTCTCGCGCCATCTCCGAGGGCAGCCTGATGGAGACGAGGACCTCGGTCATGCTCCCTCCCTCCCGAGATGCTCACGCACGAAATCCCGGATGGCCTCAGCTCTTGACTTGTAGCGCCCGTTCTCGACGAGCGAATCCAGCCAGGCGACCATCGCCCGGGACAGCCGGACATTGAGAACCTCCACTGATTCCATGCTGGCACTGTGGAAAGTTGTATACTGGTGTTTGTTCTGTATGTGTTGTGTACTTTGTATGTAATGCACAACCAGTTTATAAATATTTCTGTACATATCTGTGTTCAATCCTGTAGTCCAAATTGTCTGGAGTTAGTCCCTGAATGAAATAAACCAGATTAGTATATGCATTGTATCCTTTTTGTATGCTCAAATTGTGGAGATGTGATGGCCAGGATTCTTGACCCCCTTCAGCACTATCAGACGTAGGGCGTCATATTGCGTGATTATAAGCGGTAATAGCTTATGAAAAACACAAATAATCGGTTATCACGACCAATACCCTGACAAACTCGTCTCTCCTGCCTCATCCAGGCTGCATTTCCCCCTGAGGGGGTGATCGTACCCCCGCACACAGCGCGGATAATCATCCTTTTTATAATCTAGTTTTGTAAATCGAAACATTATTAAACCAGTATATCCAAATCCATTCTGGTGCCATTCGGCACAAGAACGAAGAACGAACGTCAGTGGTTCGGGCGGACTGGCAAAAACTGCCCGGACTGATTGTGGATTGGGGCATCGGCCTCAACGGAAGTGCGAGTGGGTAGTCGCCTATGGTAAGGCTGGCAAAGGAAGCGGAAGAAGAGAGCATTTTCTCTGAGTTTATTGGAGACCTTGTCAAGGCCCCCTATCGCGATGGGGACCAATTCAAGATTGCCAGGGGCAAACTTGTTTCTGCCGGACGCGGGTTCGTCAAGATAGTCGGCGAACTCGGCACCATCATCATCAACGAGAAGAACATCGAGAAGATGTCCAGGGTGCGGGGTGAGCCTCATGACCGCTAGGCGCGTCCCGTTCGGCTGGGGACTGGTGTTCTATGCCCTGGTAGTGGGCGTCATCCTCACGCAGCTCCTCATCACCGGACTCGCGGACCCGCAGCCGCCGGAGACGCTGAACATACTCGATTCATCGAGGAAGCCCAATCCGGGCCTGATATCCGTTCCTGCCCTCGCAGGCAATGTCACGCGACTCACCATCAACTCGGACCAGGTCACCAAGAACTGGCAGGGCTACTATGGCGAGGTCACGGGCCGGATAGTCCTGGACGACGCTGACAACCAGAGCCTGTACGCCTGGACCCTTGTCGACCCCCGGGGCGAGGTCTACGCGACGCGGAATGCCACGGTCATCAACTGGACGAACACCAACATCGTCTGCGCCAATCTCACGAACAGCATCACCAGGGAGGAGGGCGAGATGAACACCAACTCGGAGGTGTCGCCTCCTTTCTTCCAGGCTCGCGACGGCGTGAACGAGACGTTCAACCTCACGACCCATCCGGCCTTCTACGTCAGCGCCAACAACTTCAGCGCGAATGAGTGCACCTTCAGCACCTCGCTGTTCGTGAGCGACTCCGACCCGAATGGCGGAGCGGTGCCGCGGAGCTTCAACGAGACCCTGCTCTACTCCCTCAGCGACGGGGCGCTGATATTCATCTCCATTCTCGAGCCCAACGCATGGGGCTTCAACAGCACACGGTACGATTTCGAGATGCTGGTGACCGAGGACGGTCATCTGGACGACGTGGCCACGACGGCCTATTTCTTTTACGTCGAGCTAGAGTGAGCGGCCCCGAGGGGCAAGAGAGAGCGACGCTGCAGCGCAGCGAAAGAGGGCGGTACAGCCGCAAACGCGAGAGATGAAAACAGGCAGGGAAGACGGATGCAGCTCAACGAGGCAGTCCAGCGCGAGCGGAAAGCGTTACTGGCGCTTCTGCTCCTCTTTGGTCTCAGCCTGCTTGCGCTCCAGGTCTTCGGGACTCCCGCTGCTCCGCAGATCACCCACATCAGCAACGAGACCTCGGTGGCCACAGGCACGGGCCGGCTCATCAACGAGAGCGGCCATACCGGGGGGAGAATCATCACCATGAACCTCGACGCGGTCCAGCAGAACATCCACTGGAAGGCGTATGTGGGGAATGTGAGCGGTGCCTACGCCCTTGAGGACGCCTCTGGCTACTCCATCTACGAATGGGCGGTTGCATCATTCACCGGCGAGGTGTACGTCACCCGGATAGACAACGTGAGCTGGACCGGCGTGGTGTGCGCCAATGCGACGCATGTGGAGCAGGAGATGACCGAGTTCAACCACAGCTATATTTACAACGCCGATGACAACATCAACGAGACCTTCTACCTGGCCGCGAACCATTCTCCGTTCTCGGTGGGAGACCTGCAGTTCGTCGCAGCCCAGTGCAACTACTCCATCAACACCTACGTGAACGATAGTCCTCAGGTCACGAGCAGCTTTTTTGACGAGATTCTCCTGTTCGACAACGCCACGAAAAACCTCGTGTACGTGACCCTCATGGAGAACAGCGCCTGGGGTTACAGAAACGACTCCCGTCAGTACGACTACCAGATTATGCTCCCGGAGAACGCGAGCCCTGGATTAGCTGCGACTGCAACGCCCTACTACTTTTTCGTCGAACTGCTATGAACGGAATGCAAGAGAGCGGAATGAGAACGAGCGGAGTGAGGGAAAGCCATCGCTGGGATGGCAAGAAGAGCAATGGAAGGCATCTTGGAGAGAAAGGATAGAGAACGAGGCCTGACAGCGGGTAGTCTGAGTGCCCTGCTGCTTGTGGTCCTCTTCATCCTCGGGGCAGCCCTAGTGTTACCCTTGCTCCCTCTTGCGTGGTCCCAGTCCTTCTATGACAACACCTCCATCGAGTCCCGGGTCAACGTCACGAACGCGGCTCCGCGAGTGGAGCGCGTGGACCTCTACGGGTCAGTGTCCGGCGTGGGCAATCCAATCACGCTGAGCGAGGGAATCACCACGCTCGTGTACTGCAACGCTACGGTCGTGGACGGCAACGGCTACCAGGACCTCAACGTCAGCAGGGTCAACGCGACCGCCTGGAAGAATACCCTTCCTTATACCAGCCCTGATGACAACAACAACCACTACACCAACACCTCCTGCAGGGTCTTCCAGGTGAATCTTTCCACCGCACAGGTGAACTGCGCCTTCAATTTCGAATACTATGCGGACAACGACTCGCGATGGCTCTGCAATCTCACTGTGGAGGACCTTGACGGGGCGCGCTCATCGAATACCAGCGTGAACACCACCGTCAACACGCTCCTTGCCCTGAATCTCACCACTCTCAACTCCTCGATGCTGCTGGACTTCGGCAACATGGCTCCCGGGGATACCACCACCGATGCCAACGCCCAGATGGTGAACATCACCAATACCGGGAATGCCAACATCACCATCGCCATTGACGGCTGGGCGCGGAACGACAGCGATGGCCTTGCGATGAACTGCACCATCGGCAACATCAGCCAGGACAGGCTGCGCTACAACTTCACCGGAAGGACGGAGCCTTTCGCAAACATGTTCAACCTCACGGACAACCAGGCTCCGGGATTCGTCCCTGGCCTCGTGGTCTGGCAGCGCGTGGACGACCTGGATGACGCGAAATTCAACTCGACCAACACCACGTTCTGGAAACTCAATGTCCCCTTCGGAACGAAGGGCTTCTGCAACGGCACCGTGATATTTTCCGCGAGAGGATGAGATGAGAACAGAACAGGAACAGGAGGACGGCGGTTCGCGGAGCATATTCGCCGACCTCGTGGGAAGAGAGGTGAAGGTTCCCTACCGCGACGGCGGGCAGGTGAAGGTAGCCCGAGGAGTCCTTGTCGCGGCTGACGGCGGCTTCGTGAAGATACGCGGCCAGCTGGGAACCATCATCATCAGTGAGCGAAATGTCGAGCGCATGAGCGTGCTCGAGTAGCGGGGCGCAGGCCCGAGAGAAAGAGGGGCGCGGAACGCGCCTGAGAAGATGAGAGAGACAGAGAGCGACAGGGAAAGGACAGGTGAGCGCGTTCGACGTTCTGCACCTCGTACCGGGAGACCAGAGGCATCTCTGCGGCGATGCCCGTCCCCTCCCTGCAACGTTGAGGTGACAAGATGAGGCTACGGCAGATTCTTCTCTTTGCAGCGATGGTCGCGGCGATAGCCGGTCAGATGCTTTTCAGCGCGCTGGCGGACCCGCAGCCGCCGGAGACGCTCAATATCATCGCCTCCTCGAGCAAGGCGGACCCAGGGCTCATCTCGGTTCCTGCCTACGCTGGCAACGTCACGAGGCTCACCATCACCTCGGACCAGAAGACCAAGAACTGGCAGGGCTACTACGGGGAAGTCACGGGCAGGATTGTGCTGGACGACGCCGCGAACCAGAGCCTGTACGCCTGGACCCTCGTGGACCCGCGGGGCGAGGTCTACGCGACGCGTAACAGTTCGAGCGTCAACTGGACGAACACGAACATCCTCTGCTGCTGGGACGGCATCAATAACGATACCGTCACAGACAACCGGACCTGCCTCACCCGCGAGGAGGCCGAGATGAACACGGACTCCGAGGCGGGCCCCGGGCTGAACGCCCGCGACGGCGTGAACGAGACGTTCAACCTCACGACGCATCCTGCGTTCTTCGTGAGCGCGAACAGCTTCAGCGCGGACCAGTGCAACCACAGCATCTCGCTCTTCGTGAACGACAGCGACCCGAATAGCGGCAACGTACCGAGGAGCTTCAACGAGACGCTGCTGTACTCCTGGAGCGACGCCTCGCTCATCTTCATGTCGGTCATCGAGCCCAACGCGTGGGGCTTCAACGCCACGAGATACGACTTCCAGATGCTGGTGACCGAGGACGGCCATCTGGACGATACCGCGACAACGGCCTATTACTTTTACATTGAGTTGGAGTGAGAGTGTGATATCCATGAACCAAGCGGCAAGAGAGGCGAAGAGGAGCGTGCATCTTGCGCTCCTCTTTGTGGGATTCGCCCTGCTCGTGGCATCGGCTCTGGGGACGCCGTCCGCTCCGCAGGTCACCATCATCAGCAATGAGACCTCCAACGCGACCGGGACCGGGACCCTGGTCAGCGAGACGGGCCATACTGGTGGCCGCATCATCACCATGAACCTCGACGCGGTCCAGCAGAACATCCACTGGAAGGCCTATGCGGGAAACGTCACCGGCAGCTATATCCTGGAGGACGCGTCCGGCTACTCCATCTACCAGTGGGCGGCATCCTCGGTCACCGGTGAAGTGTATGCCACTAGGGTGGACAGCGTGGGCTGGACCACCTTACAGTGCGCGAATGTGACGAACGTCAAGTGGGAAGAGCAGGACTTCAACCACAGTGCCGCGAACAACCCCGACGACCGCATCAACGTGACGTTCTTCGAGAGTATCAACCACCGCCAGTTCTCGGTGGGCGACCTTGCGTTCGCCGCGGACCAGTGCAATTACTCCATCCGTACCTATGTGAACGACACCGCGCAGACGGGCACGGCATTCTTTGACGAGATCATGCTGTATGACGGCAACACGAACAACTCGGTGTATGTCTCCCTGATAGAGAACAGCCAGTGGGGCTACCGGAACGACTCGCGGAGGTACGATTACCAGATTCTCGTGCCGGAAAATGCCTCACTCGGGCTGGCCGCCACCGCGACTCCGTTCTACTTCTACGCGGAGCTGACGTAGGATGGCCCAGGAAGAGCTTTCCCGGCTTCACACGCAGCTCCTGGAGCTGAAGGCCAGCCTCCGGGAGGCGGAGCTCCGTCACGAGGCGCTGCTCTGCGCGCTGGAGAAGAACGGCATCCTCATCAGCCAGGAAGTGGAGAGCGAGCTGCAGCGCCTCCTAGACGAGCTTCGCGAGAAGCAGGACGCACTGTAGGGCATGGACTCCAACGATGCTTTCCTCGGCCGCACTGCTGGGCACTTCCCGGCAGGCTCGCAGTGAGTCCGATGGTTCTCTGCCTCGCGGCCGACGGTCTCCGCTTTTTCTCCCGGGGCCGGCCGCATGGGTCGCGGGATGTTTCGCAAGTGTGCCTGAGATTCTCCACCATGCGGCCGATTCCCTTTGGCCTCTCATCCTCTCTATTTAACGGTATATTTAAATAGAGCCATCCCCCCTTTGCGCAGGGGAGGCGGTGCCTGGCACCGTACGCGTCATGCCGAGGAAGAAGGGAGGGGACAGCTCGTCGGACCAGGATGAGTTCTCCGATGTTGACCTGGCGCAGCTTGACGGGCCTGAGCTGACCAGCAGGATGCTGACGCTCAATGACAGCACCACCGCTCTCCAGCCGCACATCCCTGTGGTGGCTCTGCAGGCCGTGGTTGACGAGCATAAGGAGCTGCTGGACATCGAGTTGCACGGCACGCGAAGCGAGCTTCTGGCGGTCAAGAAAGAGCTCACGGCGCGCCGCGAGGAGCTGTCTGGACTGATGCGCCGCAAGGACTTCTCCAGGAAGGAGAAGGAGATTGCGTCCCATGTGGAGTCGTTCGAGAAGCGGAGCAACGAACTTGAGTTGCTTCTTGAGTTGAGGACCTCGGACTTGCAGAGACTCTCCGCGGAGCTTGAGGCAGCGGAGCAAGCCCGTGACGAGGCACTGTCTCAGCGGGATCTGGCGAAGGTGGAGGCTGAGAAGGCTATCTCTGTGGGGAAGGAGATAGGCGAGCTCCGCAGGACGAAGGGCGCACTGTCCTCAGCGGTGGCCGAGCTGGAGAGCCAGCGCGAGCAGGCGACCCGTCTGGCGTCCGAGGGAACCGCCACCAGGGAAGAGGTCGCCACCCTGGGCATGGAGCGGCGGCAGCTGCGCATCCAGGTGGAGCGCTCCAGAAAAGCGCTGACCACCCTGCGGAAACAGCTCACTGCCGCGGATAGCCTGCTCTCCGAGAAGAGGGGAAGAGCGGGGGAGATAACTCAGGAGGCCGTGGCGCGACGGAGGGAGCTTGAAGCAGAGCGCTCCTCTCTTCTGGACGAAGTGAAAGGGCTCTCCATGCAGCGGACCACGCTGCGGGAAGAATCCGTTTTGCTGAAGAGCCAGTTGTCCCAGCTCAAAGAGGAGGAGCGCAAGCTGAACGTCGCGCTGAGAATGCAGCGCAAGGAGCAGCACACCCTTTCCGATAGCATCCGGGAAATGGAGGCATCTCTCGTCGACCTCTCAGAGGAACGGGAAGTCGCCCACGGAGTCATGAAGCGACTTCAGGTGGACGCCCGTGGTGCAGAGGAGGCAAAGCAGCAGGGAGAGCGAGCCCTTGCCCTTCTGGAGGAGAGGAA
>JAGVZT010000046.1 GCA_018302335.1 Candidatus Woesearchaeota archaeon
GAGGTGGGCAAGGTGCGTGCTCGTGAGCGTCATGGGCGATGATGCGATGAGCCTGCGATGGACGTCGAGGATCCTGAGCTCCGCAGCGCGGGTGAGCCCGTACCCGCTCTTCATCTCAGCGGCGGTGGTGCCGTGGGAGAGCATCACCTGGAGGTCCGCGCGGGCCTTCCGCTCGAGAGACGCAGGGGACGCGGCAGACGTCAGCCGGGCAGTACGGTGAATCCCGCCGCCTGCTTCCAGCAGCGAGCGGCTCGCACCGCGGAGCCGCGCCTCGAACTCGTCGCATCGCGTCCCGGCATGCACCAGGTGGGTGTGGCAGTCCACGAAGCCAGGAAGCAGCACCTTTCCGGAGCAGTCCAGCGCAGTCGCCCGCGGGAGGAGCCGGAGTTTCCGTCGCACCTCCTGCGTTGGCCCCGCCGCGACTATCCTGCCCTGGAATGCGGCGACTGCCCCATCTTCGATGACCTGCGCCTTCCGGAACGCGCGTCCGCGCAGCGGCCCCGGGGGAAAGAGGACGAGCTGCCCGTGTTGCGCGAGGAAATCTGCTTCCATCTACATCCGCTCGTGAACGGTACCCAGGATGAGCTTGCGCCGGGCGCTGCTGCGCTCCCGGAGCGAGACTGCTCTCTTCCTGAGCTCCTCGGCCCGTGTGCTGTCGGTGATGGACTTCGCATTGATGTCTACGTTCAGCAGCGCCCCCCATACCGCAGCCTCGGCGAGCAGCGCGGCGACCCCGGCGTCGCTTATCGCATTCTGGTTGCCCACCGGCGCGACGGCTTCGGCGAGCTCCAGCACGCTGAAGCTCAGCTCGGCGCACTCCAGCGGCACGGACGACGCGAGGTGCAGGGCCGACTGTATCGCGGCAGTCCTAGCGGCCTTCTCCTCCTCCGTCCCCTTCGGCAGGCGGTACGCGGCGAGCACCGCGGTGAACGCGCGTGCGTCCTCATCCATCAGCGCCGCGAGCCTGTCCCTGATGCGCACGGCTTCCGCGGCCGCCGGGCGCACCTTGCCCTCTGCGGCGGCGAACTTCTCCCTTCCGAGGGTGAGCTGGCACACCATGGAGACCAGGGATGCTGCGAGCGCACCCGAGAGTGCTGCCGCGCTCCCTCCGCCCGGCGCCGGGCTGTCTGACGAGAGCTCTGCGAGAAAATCGTTGACCTTCTTCGATGCCAGCATCCTCTCACCTCATGTACTCGATGACCTTCTCCTCGGGGGCGAAGTCTCCGAGGCCAAGGAATGAGATGGCCTCTGCCACCAGCTTCCTCTCGCCTCCCTCGCCACCGGCCGCTTTCCCGGCGTCCAGCAGCGCCTTCTTCGGGACCAGCCCCACAATCTCGCTCCCGGTCACCTTGACCCCGCGGCCCTCCGCACGGACCTTCACCTCGCTGAACGCGCGATGCAGACCGGTGATGTGCATGTCCAGCAGGTTCATGGAGACCTGGGTGCTGCCGCGCGTGAGGGCGACTCCCATGGCCTGCACTGCCTGCAGGGCCCCGGGGATGCGTTTTTTCGAGCCGTCAGCCAGCGTGATGCTCCTCCCGGAGGTGCGCACCTCGGCGGCGATGTCCTTCGCGACGTCAAGCCGCTGCGTGGCAAGGTTCACGTTGTACGCGATGAGGAAATCCCTTGCACCGACAACCACGGCGCCGGCTCTGGCGACGCGCCCGCCCCACTCCGCGGGACCTGCGTCCGGGAGCCACTCGCCCATAGAAAGCTTCTCCCTCAGGGCCTCGTATTCCCCCTTCCGGATGTCACTCAGCAGGATGCGTCCTGGCCGCGCGCTCTTTCCGTAGAAGTACACCGGCACCCCCAGCTCTTGGCCGATGCGCTTTCCCACCCTCCGAGACAGGGCGATGCACTGCTCCATGCTCGCCCCCTCGAGCGGCACGAAGGGGACGACATCCGCGGCCCCGATGCGGGGATGAGCGCCCTTATGCGAGCGCATGTCAATCTCCTCCAGCGCGCGGGAGACGAGCAGGAACGCGGACTTCTCCACGGCGCGCTCCTCACCAACAAAGGTGATGACCGTGCGGTTATAGTCAGCGTCCGGCTCCACGGCGAGCAGGCGCGCGCCCCCGTTCGCGACGGCATCGGTAATCCTCCGTATCCTTCCGGCGTCGCGGCCCTCGCTCACGTTCGGCACGCATTCAATCATCGCAGCCTCAGATGACCAGATGCTCGAGCTTCTCCTTCACTGCCTTGAGCATCCCCACCACCGAATCCATCTCCAGAAGGAGGACAAGACTACCCTTGAGGGGGGTCTTGTTCTTCTGGGTCTCGTAGGTGGTGGAGAATTCTGTCAGGATGCGCAGGTACAGCGCGTTCTCTTTTCCTGCGAGAACCGAGACGGAGAGAAAGTTGGAGAGCGTCTTCCCACCTGCAGCGAGCAGCCGGAATCCCGAGGGGTCGAGCTTGAGGTCCAGCAGGGAGCCGACCGCGCTCAGGTACCGCTCGCATAGCTGCCCTCCGTTCGCGACGAGACAGCCCTGGTCTTCGTCGGCCGCGAGGCTCTTGGTCGTTCCCATCTGCTTCTTCTGCAGGACATCGGCGAGCACCAGGGCGGAACCCGCATCCCAGAGCATCATGATCTCTCCCCTCGCATCGCCCTGGACATGGGAGAACACCAGCACCGTCTCCCCGGGAGGAATGCCATCCTTCAGGCCATCCGACATGGAGAAGAACGCCACCTTCGGCTGGCTCACGCGGACGATGCTGCCGACGACGCGGGAGAGCTCGCCGCTCGCCCGGCCCGCGCCGATGTGGCCCACCTCGCTCAGGATGTCGCGCTGCTCCGGGACAAGGGTGCTCCCGCGCTTCACCTTTCCCCCCGCGATGAGCAGGTCAACCACCTCCGGCTCTCCCAGGATGGGACTACCCTTGGAATTCCGCTTGCGCGGCTTGGGGGAAGGCGGGCTGCGGACCACAGTCCCCTGTCCACTCCGAGGCTATTTAAAGTTTCTGTCATCCAAACGCGCGCTGCTCCTCAGGCGGCGATACGGCCGCGATGCCCGGCAGGCTCTGCAATGTCTCCCGGGCATCCCGGCTCAGCACCAAGGCCAGGGTTTCCCGCACGTAGGTCACGGCTCCGCCAGAAACACATAAATAGCGCCCCGGGCCCTTCGACGCGATGCTGACCGACAAGCAGCTGAAGAAGAAGTACGAGGTCGAGTTCCGCAGGAACCCGGAAAAGTACTATCCCGCGAAGGCGATGCAGGAGCTCGGCTTCACCAGGGGGCAATGCTCGTGCGGCAGGTTCTTCTGGAGTCCGGCAAAGCAGGCTGTCTGCGGGGACCCCTCCTGCTCCGGAGGCTTCCGGTTCATCGGCGACACCCCCGCGAAGCGCAAACTGGACTACGTCGGCGTGTGGAAGTCGTTCTCCTCCATCCTGCAGAAGCGCGGCTACACCCCCATCCCGCGCTATCCGGTCGTGGCGCGGTGGAGGAGCGACATCGAGTTCGTCGAGGCGAGCATCGACGACTTCATCCCCTATGTCATCAACGGCGAGGTACAGCCGCCCGCGAACCCGCTGACGGTGCCGCAGTTCTGCCTGCGCTTCAATGACGTCGACAATGTCGGCATCACGGGCGCGCACTACACGGGCTTCGTGATGATGGGCCAGCACCGCTTCCATCCGCCTGCGGAATACCGGCCGGACGACTATCTCCTGGACCTGTACAGCTGGCTCAGCGAGGGGATGGGGCTGGACAAGTCCGAGCTGACCCTCCACGAGGATGTCTGGGCCGGGAGCGGCAATTTCGGCCCCTGCGTCGAGTTCTTCTCCCGGGGGCTGGAGATTGCGAACCAGGTCTACATGCAGTTCCGCCAGACCGAGAGCGGATATGAAGACCTGAGGCTCAAGGTGCTGGACATGGGGCAGGGCCAGGAGCGCGCCGCGTGGTTCTGCCAGGGGAAGAGCACCAGCTTTGAAACCACCTTTCCCACGGTCACGGAGAAACTCTACCGACGCACAGGAATCTCCCCGGAGCCGGAGCTCATCGCGCGCTTCCTCCCCTATGCGAGCTATCTCAACGTGGACGAGGTCAGCGACATCGAGAAGGCATGGAAAGGCGTCGCTGAGAAGGTGGGTGTCCCGGTGCGGGAGTTGCGGGAGACCATCCTGCCGCTTGCAGCCATCTATTCCATCGCGGAGCATTCGCGTTCCCTGCTCATCGCGCTCTCGGACAGCGGGCTGCCCTCGAATGTCGGAGGCGGGTACAACCTGCGCGCCATCCTGCGTCGCGCGTTGAGCTTCATCCAGCAATACAAGTGGGACATTGACCTCGCCGAGGTCTGCGCGTGGCACGCGCAGTACCTCAAGCCGATGTATCCCGAGCTCGCGCCCAGGCTGGACCAGGTGCGCGCCATCCTCGAGGTGGAGAAGGAGCGATTCGCAGCGACCAGGGAGAAGAGCCGCGCGATGGTGCAGCGCCTGGTGCAGTCCGATGTCCGCGAGGAGAAGCTCCTCGAGCTCTACGACAGCCACGGCATCTCCCCAGAGATGGTACGCGATGCCGCGCGGGAACTCGGGCGCGACGTGGCGGTGCCGGACAACTTCTACGCGAAGGTCGCGGCGCTGCACGAGGAGCGGGAGCAGGCGCACGCCACCCACAAGGAGCGCGAGATGTACCTGACCGAGGTGCCCGAGAGCGAGGCGCTCTACTTCGAGGATTATGCGAAGACGTCCTTTGTCGGCAAGGTCGCATCGGCCGCAGGCCCGCAGGTTGTGCTGGAGAAGACGTACTTCTATCCCACCAGCGGAGGCCAGGTCAACGACACCGGCTCCATGGAGGGCATCCGTGTCGTCGACGTGTTCAAGCACGGCAACGCCGTGGTGCACCAGCTGGAGCGCGACGCGCCGTTCGCGCGCGGCGCGAGCGTGCGCTGCGAGATAGACCGCGAACGGCGTGTACAGCTCGCCAAGCATCATACGGCAACGCACATCCTGAACGCCGCCGCGCGCCGCGTGCTGGGAGCGCATGTCAACCAGGCCGGCGCGAAGAAGGCCCCCGACAAGGCGCACCTCGACCTCACCCACTACCAGAACCTCTCTCCCGAGGAAGTCGCTGCCATCGAGCAGGAGGCGAACGCCATCGTCCGCGCGGCGATACCGGTCGAAAGCTCCTTCCTCGGCCGCGATGTCGCGGAGAAGCGCTTCGGGATGGGCATCTACCAGGGAGGGGCGGTGCCGGGCAAGCGGCTCCGCATCGTGAATATCGTCGATACCGACGTCGAGGCCTGCGGTGGTACGCACCTCAAGAACACCTCGGAAGCGGGGACGATCCGCATCATCAAGTCCAAGAAGATCCAGGACGGCATCGTCCGCCTGTACTTCACAGCCGGAGCCGCTGCGCAGCGCACCGAGGGGGAACAGGAGGGGCTTCTGGAGCAGACCGCGGCGCTCCTCGGCGTCGCGCCGGACCAGTGCCCGGCCCGCTGCGAGGAGCTTTTCACCACATGGAAGCGCATCCGGAAAGCGCTGAAGAAGACGCCGCCTCCGGACGCGAAGGAATTCGAGCTGGTCTCTCCTACGCGGTACGTCGGCGATGCCCTGCAGCGCTGCGCGGAGATATTCTCCACGCAGCCCGAGCACGTCCCGAAGACCGCGAAACGCTTCCTGGATGAGCTGCGCCGCTTCCGCGAGGAGCTCGCTGCGCGGTGAGCGGCACGGCCGCATTGCGGAGAATGCGCGGCATTCTTGCGGGACATCCTGGAACTCACGGGGATTCCGGCCGGGGCCAGGAGACACGAAGCGGCCGGAGTCTGGAAGATTTCTGCGACGCCTTCACTCATGCGGTGCGCAGGCGGCACTCTTGGTCCCATCGGCACAGCAGCCGCAGTCGTCAGCGTCAGAAGTGTTCGCCCTAGTTTCCGACTTTTCTTCCCCGAAGAGACTCAGGCCATTGAGCACCACCGCGACCGTGACCCCGACATCCGCAAAAATCGCCAGTGCGAGATTTGCATGGCCAGCGAGGGCCAAGGCCAGGACAGCCGCCTTGGACACGGCCGCAAGGATGATATTGCTCCTGACCGTCCGCACCGTGCGCCGGCCCAGCCGTATGCCGTCGGCGATGAGCTGAAGCCTGTCGTTCATGATGACGACATCCGCGGTCTCGATGGCGGTGTCGGAACCCGCGGCACCCATCGCGATGCCCACGGATGCGCTCGCCAGGGCAGGGGTGTCGTTCACCCCATCGCCGACCATGGCGACATGACGGTATCTCTCATGAAGCGCCCGCACCCTCTCGACCTTCTCCTCCGGGAGAAGCGACCCCGTATATTCGTCGATGCCCAGAAGGTCGGCGACCCTCTTCACTGCCTCCTGATTGTCCCCGGACAGGACCACGGTATGCAGACCCTCGGCCGCTAGGAACCGCACGAGCTCTTTGCTTTCCGGCCTGATGTTGTCCGAGAAGGCGATGAGGCCTTTCACCCTCTTCGCGTCCGAGGCGACGATGACTGTTTTCCCCGCCTTCTCGAGACCCATGATTTTTTTCACCACGTCCTCAGGGACCAGATGCTCCTCTGCGATGAACTCCAGGTTGCCGACGCAGTGGTGGGTATCAAAGCAGACGGCGCACGTCCCCATCAGGCCCTTCCCCTTGTGGAACGTCACGTTCTCGAACCGGTGAGCAGGGATTCCCCCCTCTGCCGCCTTCCGCCGTATGCCTTTTGCGAGGGGATGCTCGGAATACTCCTCGCTGCCTGCAACGCATGCCAGGAGCTCTTCCTCGCTGACCCCATTCAAGGGCACGATGTCCGTTATTGCAAAGTCGCCCGTGGTGAGGGTGCGTGTCTTGTCCAAGGCAACCGCCTTCACGCGGCCCAGCTCCTCGACGTACCTTCCGCCCTTGATGAGCATCCCCTTGCGGGAGGCGTTGCCCATCGCGGAGAAGACTGCCACGGGGGTCGAAAGCACCAGTGCGCAGGGGCACGCGATGACGAGCAGGGTCAGCGCGCTCTCCAGCCAGACAGCGAACGGCAGCCCGAGAACAAGCACCGGAACGGCGACGAGCAGCATCGCCAGGAGCATGACCGCAGGAGTGTAGTACCTGGCGAAGCGCTCGATGAATTGCTGGGCCGTGGACTTGTCCCGCAGGGCCTGCTCGGTCAATTGCAGAATCTTGGCATAGGTGCTGTCAGATGCGGCCCTGCTCACTCTGATTTCCAGAAAACCGTCTCCGTTCAGCGTCCCGCCGTAGACGTCATCTCCGACGGTCTTGTCAGCAGGCATGGATTCTCCTGTGATTGCCGATTCGTCCACGAATGACCTGCCCGCGAGCACCGACCCGTCGAGGGGGACCATCTCGCCTGGTTTCACCACGACGACCATCCCGGCCCGCACCTGAGCGATTGCCACCTGCGAATCGCTCCGCTCAACCCTCACCGTTGCGACCTCCGGCTTGCTCTTCAGGAGGTTCTGGAGACTGCTCCTGCTCTTCTGGTGGCCGAAGCGCTCAAGGTAATTGCCGATGGAGAAGAGGATGACGATGATGGCTGCCTCCTCGAATTCCCGGAGAAAGAGCGCTCCGATGATTGCCACCGTCATCAGCAGGTTGATATCCGAAAAACGGCGCTGCAGGAGGCTCTTCGCGCCCTTCGCCAGGGTGTCACGGCCGACCAGAAGGATGATGAAGAGAAAGAGGGGCAATTCGACGACAAGGGGAAGATGCATGGAGAAGAATGACAGTGCCTCGAAGGGCGCCACGAGAAGAAGGAGCAGGACCAACTTCCTGAATGTTGGCTCCCGGAGCAGTTCTGCATACATGGGCACAGGGGAGGGCGTACAGTTAAGTGTTTTGTCCTTACGGCATGCAGCGGCGTGGGGAAAACTTCTTAAAGCGCCATCCCCGGGAGAGTGCTATGCCGAACGCGCAGGTCCAGGAGTTCATCGAGCGCGAGATGGCCGCAGGAAAGCCACGCGCGAGCATCAAGACCGCGCTGCTCCAGAGAGGCTGGCCCGAGCCGGCCGTGGACCAGGCCCTGAACCTCCTCGGCGCGCACCATCAGCCGAAGAAGCACCAGCAGAGGCTCCCCCCGTCGGAGAAGAGCCCGGGGCTGCGCACCACCATCATGCTCGCGCTGCTGCTCGCGCTCATCCTGGGGGCCGCCCTCTATTACCTGTTCTTCCGGCTGCTCATGCGTTAGGTTCTGCAGGCTCTGTGGAAACCCTCAGATTCTTCGGCCGCACTGCGGAGAATATCCGGCCTGCGAGACACCCCGGAACGCATGCGGCAATGCGGCCGAACGGCGGTGCTGATTCTCGTCGTCAGCGGTAGAAGTTGCGCTCCCAGCGGTGCCGCGCAAGTTTCGAAAGCTCCTCCTTGCTCAGGGAACCCTTCGCCGCAGCGACATTCTCGCTCACGTGCGACGCGGTGCGCATCCCCGGAATCACCGTGCTGACCGCAGGATGGGCGAGGCAGAACTGCAGCGACGCCTGCGCAAGGCTCCGCCCGGGCCTCTCCAGCCATCGCAGCGCCTCGACCTTTTTCACGACCTCCGGCATCCGCTCCGGGGTGAAGTAGTTCCTGCGCCAATCGGAGAAACGCGTCCTCTCGCTGAAGACCCCGGTGAGAGAGCCCTCGTCGAAAGGGCACCGCGCGAGGATGCCGACGCCGTGCTTCTTCGCAGCGGCGAGCAGCCGGTCGACGGGAGACTGGTCGAAGATGTTGTAGATGACCTGCAGGGCGTCAATCTTGCCGCTCTCGGCGAGGCGCACCGCGCTCTCCGGCTGATGGTCGTTCACGCTGATTCCGAAGTGGCGCACGATGCCCGCGTCGCGGAGTTCCGCAAAGGCGTCAGACCAGCTGCCTTCCAGCCACTGCTCATGCCAGACATGGAGCTGCAGCAGGTCGATGGGTCGCTGGAGATTCTCATGGCTCTTCTTCGCGTAGGAGAGGATATGCCTCTTGGGAAAGACTTTCTCCGGGTCGGGATTGCCTGCAGGCCATTGCCAGTCCATCGGGGGGACCTTGGTGGCGACGACCGCATCGTCCGGAAGCTCCTCCCCGAGGAGGCGCTCGCTGTGCCCGTCGCCGTAGACCCACGCGGTGTCGAAGAAGTTCACCCCGAGCTTCAAAGCGGCGCGGACCGCCTCGCGGCTCTTCTCGTCGTCGACAGGGCCCCACATCGCGCCACCGATGCCCCATGCGCCGAATCCGATGGAGGAGACTTTCAGGCCGGTCTTTCCCAGGGTGCGATGTTCCATGCCGCGACGTACCGGACGCATTTTATAAGCCTATCCGCAACGCTTTTAAGACCGCCTGGCATCACGCGGGACATGACCGACCTCGTCGCGTGCCTCTCCACCGGCAAGGGGACCTGGACGCACGTCTCGCGGCTCATGGCAGCAGCGGAGTGGAGCAAAGTGTTCCTGGTCTGCACGGCATTCGGGAAGGAGCGCTTCACCTCGGAGCGGCCGTTCGAATTCGTCGTGGTGAACGACGAGGAGCCGCTGCAGCTGATTGCCGAGAGCATCGCGAGCCAGCTCAAGGGCAAGTTCTCCGACCTCGAGGTCGCGGTGAATCTCATCTCGGGCAGCGGCAAGGAGCACATGGCGGTGCTCAGCGCGCTCCAGAAGGCCGGCGTCGGCTGGCGCCTGGTGCTGCTCGACGACGCGGGAAAGGTCCAGGAAGCCTGACGACAGAATACACCAGGCATCCGGCCGGAATGCCGGGTTCCGGACTGCTTCACCGGAATGATTCGCATTCTCCGCATTGCGGCCGACTGCCGCTTATGGTAAATTCCGAAAGGAATATAAACTAAATCGAATTATTCTCAGGTGTGCTCTACGACCTTCCGGACATCAAGCGACTGCGCACCCAGCACGGACTGACCCAGGCGGAGCTGGCGAAGCGCGCAGGGGTCTCCCAGAGTCTCATCGCCAAGGTCGAAGCAGGAAGACTCGACCCGACGTTCACCCGCGCGAAGCAGATCTTCTCGGTGCTGGAGAGTCTCGACCAGGAGCGAGAGCAGCTCACGAAGGACGTCATGGTTGCGGAGCCGCTGAGCTGTCCCCCCGAGCAACCCCTCGGCCAGGCCATCCAGGTGATGAACGAGCGGGGCATCTCCCAGCTTCCGGTGGTCAGCCAGGGCCGCATCGTCGGGCTGCTCTCCGAAGGCGGCATCCTCGACGCACTCGCCTCAGGAAAACGCAATATCACCTCAGCCCTCGTGCAGGACGTCATGGCCGATGTCCCTCCCACGGTCTCCGATACCACGCGGATGAGCGCCGTCGCGCCCCTGCTGCGGCACTTCCCCATCGTCCTCGTCACGAGCAAGGGAGCCCTCCGTGGGGTCATCACCAAGGCGGACATGCTCCGGGCGATGTCGCGCTAGTACTCCATCGAATCCAGGATGCCGTGCGCGTCCGTATCGAGTTCCTGCCAGAGGCTTCCCAGGCGGGAAGAGAGCAGGCTGCGGTGAAACTGCCGCTCCTCGTTGGAAATCCGTGCGAGCCGGTCCACTGCGATGAGCCCGTAGGGATAGCCCGGAAACGCGGCGTCTCTGCTGTGCCGTGCGAGGAGGCCCAGCGCTGGTCCCGAGGATTCGACGCGGAAGACGTGCCGGCTGCGAGGATGGAGTTTCACGGCGTGCACGCGTGCGCGATGCGCGTCGGTGCGTCCCTCGGCGAGCAGCGCACTCCATGTCCCCTGGGGCGCGCATCGGGAGACCGCCCGCAGCAGGTCCTCCCCTTCCTGGGTCAGCAGCGAGCAGCGCTTCGCAACCGCAAGCAGGGGTCCGCAGCGGTCGAGCAGCTCTCGCTCTCCGGGATATCTCGCCTCCAGGGTGCCGTCCAGCACCATGGTGCCCGCGTGGGACATCTCCGCTGCGAGTTCCAGCTCGTAGATCCTGCGCACCGCTCCGGCGACCGCGCCTGGCTCCGGCCGCCTGCCCTGGACCAGGAATGCGCTGTCCTCGGGATTGAACGTGAAGGAGCCCTTGCCGAGCAGCTCCGCTTCGTACCGCAAAGCGCCCTGGCGGGAAGCGCGCACCACGAGGTAGTGCTCCTCCCTGCGCTGCTCCTCTCGCACAATCTCCTTCCCGAAGCGGTAGCGCAGGCAGCATCTGCGCAGCAGCTGGACGCTCACGTGCGGCGCGCTGAGCAGCTCCGCGCTCCCGCCATCGATGTAGCAGAGCATGCCCTCTCCCTCGGCCGGAAGAGGACGGAACCCCGGGAGATGCAGGTCGTACAGCGCGGCCGGGAGGTCCGCGAGGACCTCTCCTGAGGAGGGAATCGTGCCAGACAGCGCCTGGCGCAGGGCCTCGGTGACCTCCATGCCTGCGAAGAGGCCGGTCGGCTTTTGTCCGATGCGAAAGCTTTAAATATCAAGAAATTGCATGAGGTTTCATGAGACTACTCAGGGGCCGGAAAGGCGATCTTACGCTCAACACAATCGTCGTCGCAGCGCTCGTCATCATCGTCCTCGTGGTGATGGTGATGATTTTCACGGGCAGAATCACCTTCTTTAACAAGGGGCTGGGCGATACGGAGAAGAGTTGTGCAGGAAGGGGTGGCAAGCTCTGCAATAACTGCGCGGGCTCCGAGATCCGGGACGAGAATAATCAGATTATATTCCAGAACGGCAAGTACTGCTGCCAGATTATCTATTCCGGAGCCTGCTAAAGCTTAAGAGCGGAAGCGCGCTCCCGGATTCATGAAGCGTCCGCACAAGGCGAAGCCTCGCAGGCAGCAGGACCTCGCGAGGGAGCGCATCGCCATCCTCCTCGGCCAGGCTGCTGCGCGCTTTTCCGAAGGACCTCGCGAGGGAGCGCATCGCCATCCTCCTCGGCCAGGCTGCTGCGCGCTTTTCCGAGGAGCCGGAGCTGTCCAATCGCTACGTGCGACTCGCGCGGCGCATCGCCATGCGCGCGAAGGTCCATCTCCTGCCTGCAGAAAAACGTCGCATCTGCGCGGGCTGCCAGCGCTTCCTGGTGCCGGGAGCGAACTGCCGCACGCGTCTCTCGGGCGCCAAGGTCACGCTCACCTGTCTTGCATGCGGAAAGGTCTCGCGCTTCCCCTACCTCAGAGAGCAGCGGACGCGGCGGACCGCTTCCGCAGCTCCTCCGCAAGGAACACGGTCAGCGACACCGCAATGATGACAAGCCACTCCGCCCAGGAAAGGGGCACGGTGTGGAGGACCCGCTCGGCGAATGCGACCTGCACCACGAGCACCTGCAGCACGACGCTGAGAGCGAGAGCGCCGAGAAGGCTGGGGTTCGAGAGCAGCTGTGAGAGCCCGCTCCTCCTATAGGAGCGGCAGTTGAAGGCGTTGACCACCTGGTACATTACCAGGATGGTGAACGCGAGGGTCGTCGCCCGGGCGAAGCCTGGCAGCTGCTCCGCCTCCGCATGTCCCATCCCCAGGGTGAACCCCGACCGGCTCAGCGAGTAGAAGAAGACGCCCAGGACTCCGACGCCGATGATGAGGCCCGTGGCGAGCCAGACACGGACGTCGGCCCCATTGATGATGCGGGACTTCTTGCTCTTGGGAGGCCGCTCCATGATGTCCGGCTCCGCAGGTTCTACGCCAAGAGCGAGCGCGGGGAACATGTCCGTCACCAGGTTGACCCAGAGGATTTGCACCGCGCTCACCGGCGCTACGCCAAGAAGGATGCCTCCAACGATGGCGACGACCTCGCCGACATTGCAGGAGATGATGTACCGCACGAATTTCCGGATGTTCTCGTAGATGGTCCTGCCCTCGCGCACGGCATTCACGATGGACGCGAAGCTGTCGTCCGTGAGGACCATGTCGCTCGCCTCCCGGGAGACGTCGGTGCCCGTGATGCCCATCGCGACCCCGATGTTCGCCTCCTTGAGCGCAGGTGCGTCGTTCACCCCGTCGCCCGTGACCGCCACGACCTCGCCTTCGGCCTTGAGTACCGACACGACGCGGAGCTTGTGCTTCGGAAGGGTCCGGGCGAAGATGACATTGCCGGTCAGCAGGCGCCCGAGTTCGTTGTCCGTCAGCTCGTCCAGATGGGAGCCTTCGACCACCGGTGTCGCGTCGTCCGCGATGCCGAGCTGCTTCGCGATGGCCCGCGCGGTGATGCCGTGGTCGCCGGTGATGATGAAGATGCGGATGCCCGCGCGCTTGCATTGCGCAACCGCCTCCTTCACCCCGTCGCGGGGAGGGTCCATCATCCCCACGAGCCCCACGAACACCAGGTCCTTCTCGAGCTGCTCCGCGCTGGGCTGCTCCTTGAGGTCGGTCCTCCCGGGCAGCTCGCGGTAGGCGCAGGCGAGGACGCGCAAAGCGCCTTCGGCCATCTCCTGGTTGGCGTGCCGGAGCCGGTCCAGGTCTTTCGGGGAAAGGGTACGTACGCGGCCGAGCTCCCGGACGGAGACGCTGCGCGCGAGCACCGCATCGGGCGCGCCTTTCAGGTAGAGCAGACGCCTGCCTCCCACCTCGTGGATGGTGGACATGAGCTTCCTCTCGGAGTCGAACGGCAGCTCCGCGAGCCTCGGATACTCCTTTTCCAGCGCCTCCCGCGAGAGGCCTGCCTTGCGGCCGAGCACGATGAGCGCTCCCTCGGTTGGGTCGCCGATGATTCCCCATCCTTTCTCCCCCTGCCGGAGCTGGGCGTTGTTGCAGAGGGTGGCGATGCGGACCATCAGCCCGAGCTCCTCTGCGTCGCCGTCGATCTTCCCCTCTGGGCTGTACCCTACGCCGGTGACGCGCAGGCCCTTTCCGTCGACGTAGAGCTGCTGGCAGGTCATCTCGTTCCTCGTGAGCGTGCCGGTCTTGTCGCTGCAAATGACGGTCGTGCTGCCGAGGGTCTCCACCGAGGTGAGCTTCCTGATGACGGTGTTGACCTTCACCATCTTGCGCACCCCGCGCGCGAGGGTGATGGTCATGATGGCGGGCAGGCCTTCCGGCACCGCGGCGACCGCCACTGCGACGGCGAAGATGACGCTCTGGAGGAACGGCTCCCTGCGCAGCGCGTTCAGGAGGAGGATGAGGACGCAGACGCCGAGAACCACCTTGCCGATGAACTTCGCCACCTCATCGAGCTCCCGCTGCAGGGGGGAAGCCTCCTCGTGCACGCTCTGGGTGAGGGAGGCGATGTTGCCGAACTGGCTGGACATCCCGGTCTCGGTGACCACCATGCGGCCGCGGCCATGGGACACCACCGTGCCCATGAAGCACATGTTGATGCGGTCCGCGACGTTGACCTGCACCTGGCTGAGCGCCTCGGTGCGCTTCCCCACGGGAAGCGACTCACCCGTGAGCGCAGCCTCGGCAGCCTTGAGGCTTGCGACCTCCAGCAGCCTGCCGTCCGCCGGGACGATGTCCCCCTCCTCCAGCAGCACGACGTCACCGGGCACGAGCTCCCGGGCGTGAATCTCGCGGAGCTCGTTGGAGCGCATCACGCGCGCCTTCTGGGAGAGCATCCCCTTCAGGGCCTCGACGTCCTTGGACGCCTTGAATTCCTGGTAGAATCCGACCGCGGCGTTCACGAGCACGATGGCGAAGATGAACAGCGCCTCGTAGACCTCCTCCATGGACTCGTGGAAGATGAGGGAGATGATGCCGGCGAAGATGAGAATCAGGACCATGAGGTCCTTGAACTGGGCGAGCAGCATCTGCAACGGAGTCTCGCCGACGGCGACGACCAGCTCATTCGGCCCGTACTGCTCCAGGCGCTGGGCCGCCTCCCCCTCGCTCAGCCCGGAGCGGGAAGAGCCGAGTCCCTTCAGGACTTCTTCCGGGGAAGTGTCGTAGTATGCCATCGGCCACCAGGCTTATATAGGAGAATACCCGGGTCAGGAGTCAGCGCTCTTATAAAGGTTTCCCCATGGTCCTCGAACTGATTGCGGACCCGGCGGCCGCCGCGCGTCATCCGGGGAGGACGGTGCTGCTCGGCTTCCTCTATTCGTGCGTCGCCATCGTGCTCTCGCTCTGGATATTCCGGCAGAGCGCGAGCCTGGTCGCGGTGTTCCTCACCGTCATCGCAGCTTTCCCCGTCTTCTACGACACCATCCGGAGGCTGGAGCGCAAGGAGGAGCAGCACGGCTCCGGACGGCTGCTCTGGAGGGAGCACTCAGCGGCGGTGCAGGGTCTCTTCTACCTGTTCCTCGGCGTCATGGTCGCGTTCGCGGTGTGGTACACCCTGGTGCCGTCTGCGCACCTGGAGACGCTCTTCAGCTCCCAGACCCAGGCCATCAGCGGCGTCCAGGGATTTGCAACCGCGCCTTTTGCGGGCGACCGCATGGGATTCTTCGCCGAGGTGCTCCTCAACAACCTGAGCATCCTGCTCTTCTGCGTGCTGTTCTCCTTCCTCTACGGCGCCGGGGCCGTGTTCATCCTGATATGGAACGCCTCCGTCATCGGCGTCGCGGTGGGGAATTTCATCCGCATGGGGGTCGCGCAGGCCGCGCAGATGCTCGGCGCCGGCGGGGCGTACTTCCACGTCGTCTCGCTGGGCATCCTGCGGTACGCCCTTCACGGAATCCCTGAGGTGATTGCCTACCTCATCGCTTCCCTCGCCGGGGGCATCATCTCGATGGGGCTCTACCGCAGCCGCGGGAATCTCCATGCGACCAAGGAGCTGCTCTCCGACGCCCTGGAGCTCACGGGCGCTGCAATCATCCTGCTCGTCATCTCCGCCTGGATCGAGGCCTTCGTGAGCACGGCGGTGTTCTAGCCGTCAAGAGCGGCATCTCCTCGGCCGCGCTGCTGATGATTCCCGGCATGACAGGCATTCTTAGCATCGCGGCCGAAATCCAGCATTCACCGCACGTCGAACGGCGACGCGGAGAGCAGCGCCCGCGCGTGCCCGAGCTTCTCCGAGCTGTCCGCGTAGAGCGTGAAAAGCGTATCACCCTTCTTTACCCTATCTCCGACGTGGACGTGGAGGTAGACCCCCGCGCCCTGGTCCTTCGGGGAGCCGAGGGCCCGCGCGATGCGTGCGATGAACTTGTTGTCCGCGCTGCGGATGGTACCCGGACGCGCCGCGCGGACTTCCTCGGTCTGCCGGCCGAGCACCAGCTCCTCCGGGCGTGAGGCCCGACGTCCCTGCGCGTCGATGATCTCCACCATCTTGCGATACGCCTTCCCGGAGCGCAGCAGCTCCTCCGCGAGCTTCACTCCCTCCCCGAGCGGGGCCGCTGAGCCCATCTCGAGCAGCTTGCCTGCCATCATGATACTCTTCTTGCGCAGGTCCGCAGGAGCGCGCTCATCGCCCAGAAGAATCCAGAGCACGTCACGGGCCTCCAGCGCGGAACCGATGCCGTTGCCGATGGGCTGAGCACCGTCCGTGAGCAGGACGTGGACTTCCATCCCAAGCTGCTTCCCTATCCCCTCGAACAGCCCGCGGAGCCGCTCCCCGCGCTCCATGTCCCACACCTTCGCGCCAGCGCCCACGGGAATGTCTATCAGCACGTGCGTCGCTCCGACGGAACGCTTCTTGGCGAGGACCGAGGCGATCATCTGGCCCTCGGCATCAAGGGACAGCGGGCTCTCCACGCGGATGATGCGGTCGTCCGCCGGGGCCAGCGCAAGGGCCCCGCCCCACACCATGCAGGCTCCCACGCGCTTGACGATGTGACGCAGCTCCGGCAGCGGCACCTCCACCCTGGCGAGAACCTCCATCACGTCCGCGGTCCCCGCGGCCGAGGTGATGGCGCGCGAGCTCGTCTTGGGGATGGTGAGCCCCGCCGCGGCCACGATGGGAACGACCACCATGGTGGTGCGGTTCCCGGGAACGCCGCCGATGCTGTGCTTGTCCATCACCGGAGGCGGGAAGTCCAGGGTCTCACCGTACTTCACCATCGCCTTGGTGAGGGCCGCGACCTCGTCCGCGTTCAGGCCGCGGATGTACGTCGAGGCGACGAAATACGCAATCTCTATCTCGCTGAGCTTGTTCCGGGTGATGTCGTACACAATCTCGCCGAGCTGCTCCTCGCTGAGACACGCTCCATCGAGCTTCGACCGGATGTGCTGCAGGCTCGCAGGCTTCTGCTCGAGCTGCACCTCGATGTTCTGGCCGTCGCGGACGCCAAGCTCCTTCACGAGTTCGTCCATCAGCCCGATGACGCCCTGCCGCACCACACCCTGCGATGAGGTGATGTCGAGGATGGCAACGACGCGTCGCTTCCCGTGCGAGAGCCGGACGCGGTCCTCGAAATGGAGGTCCATCCGCTGGGCGTCGGAAGAGTGCAGCACGGCGATGAGCGGGCCCCCGGTCCCGATGTCCAGGTCCTTCACCGCGAGTTTCATGAGCGCTGCTCCGGGTAGATCTCCAGGACCGCGACCGTCACCGTGAGCGCGAGCGGACCGAAGATGATTCCCGGAAAGCCCATGAGCGCGACTCCCCCGAGCACCCCGATGAATACCAGGACGGAGCTCACCTGGGCCCTCCCTCCCACGACGATGGACCGGATGACATTGTCGATGGTGCTGATGACCAGGAAGCTGTAGGCGAGCAGCAGGGACCCGGTCAGGGTCTGGCCGTCGAGGAGCAGCGCCGCGGAGAGCGGAAGCCACACCGCCGCCGCGCCGACGAAGGGGACCATGGCCGTCACTGTCATCACCGCCCCCCAGAAGATGGGCGACCCGACGCCCAGGAGGACCAGCCCGACCGTGCCCGCGACCCCCTGCGCAAGCCCCGCAAGGACATGACCGAAGAGCATCGCGTGCAGCGCCCGGTCGACGCGCTTCATCATGAGCTCCTCGTCCTTCCGGGAAAGAGGCACGAGAAGCCGGACCTTGGCGATGATGCTGTCGCCGTCGCGCAGCGCGGCGAACATCACGAGCAGCATGACCACCAGCGACAGGAGGAACCGGGGCACCGCGAGGACCACCTGGGGAGCGAGATTCCAGAGCCCCTCGGCGACGCGCTGGAGTGCCCTGTCAAGAAGGGCGCGGGCGCCAGGCTCGATGACCAGGTTGCGGTACCTCGCGTTCACCGCGCAGGTGAGCGACTGGTCTTCCGCGCAGTCTGTGGCGAACAGCTCCCCGCTCTTGAGGCGTGAGACCGTGCCGGTGTACGACTCTTTCGCCTGCTGCACCGCGACCTGGCCGAGAAACCCCAGCGGGAGCAAGACCGCCAGCGCGACGAACGCCACCATCGCCACCGCGGCGATGTTCTTCCTGCGCACCTTGCCGCGGAGCCGCTCGTACGGCGGATAGAAGATGTACGCGAGGACGAGCCCGCCGATGATGGGCAGCAGGTAGGGCAGCATGATGAGGGCTGACAGCGCGATGAGGCCGACGAGCACCGCGGAGAAGGCGTACTTTGCCTGGGTGGCGGTGTCCATGGTCACTTCAGCTCGTAGGCCTGCAGGTCAGGGGCGCGGAACGGCAGCAGGACGGAACCCAGCCCCTCGAAGAGTCCGCGCTGCCTGCGGAACTCCACGAAGCGGATGCGCTCGACCCCGAGCGTCGATTTGAGGTGGGCCTCCACCTCCTGCTTCCCTCCCAGCTCGTCCACGAGGCCGCGCTCCAGCGCCTCTTCGCCCAGGAAGAAGATGCCGCTCCGCAGCTCCTCGAGCTGCTCTTCATCGAGCTTGCGGTTCGCCCCGACCTCGCGCAGGAAATAGGCATGGATGCGGTCGAGCTTCTCCTGGAGGAGTTGCTGCTCTTCTGCGGTCATCTCCCGATAGGGCGTCCCGATGTCCTTCAGCTCGCCGGCAGTGAGCTTCCGGTACGTGACGTTATAGCGCTGCAGCAGTCCCGCGAACTCAAGCTGGGATGCGACCACGCCGACGCTGCCCGTGAGGGACATGGGGGACGCGACAATCCAGTCCGACGCAGACGCAATCCAGTACGCGCCCGAGGCGCCCGAGTCGCGGATGAGGGCCACGGTGGGCTTGCTTGCCTCCCGGACCGCGCGGGCGACCTCCTCGGAGGCAACGGCGCTCCCGCCGGGGGAATTGATGGAGAGCATGATGGCGGCGATGCCGCCATCCTCGTCCGCGCTCTCTATCGCTGCAACGAGGTCATCGGAGCTCGCTCCCCCCGCGGAGAAAAGCCCGGCAGAGCTCTCGGACGTGATGGTGCCCTCGACAGGGATGAGCGCCACTCCGGCCGCGCTGACGCCGGGCAGGTAGGCGCGGGAGAGCGCCGCCGTGATGACCAGGCTGAGCAGGACAAGCACCACTATGGTGACGAGCACCGGGACGAGCAGTCCCGAGCTCCTCTTCTTGGGCGCTGGAGCCTGCGGCCAGGACCTTCCTCCCTGAGGGGGGTACGCAGGTGGTGCGGTCCGATAGGCAGGGGCACGGTAAGGGGGCACCCCCTGAGGAACAACCATGAGAACGGACCAGACTGCCTCCTATTTATAATTAATGAAATCGGCCGGGCTGAGGAGAATTTCGGCGGGGCAACCGGGAAGCCGCGCGGTCTTCCGGCCAGTTGCATGGACGGCGAACGAGAGTATTCCGACGCGTCCTCGGAGAGAATGCTGCAGAGTCGAGGGAATCAGAAGAGCTCTTCCAGCTCGGGAATCTCCTCGACAATCACCACTTCCTGCTTCTCGATGCGCTTCCAGACCTTCTTTCCGGGTATCTTCTCGAAGTACCGCCGTTTCATTCTCGCTTCCTCCGTCAGTGCCTTGCATGCCTGCCGAATAACTCAAGCACATGCCTCAGCAGCCAGGCATTCAACCACCGAACGATGTTGTCCAGCATAGTCAGTTCGCGCTCAGGAGCAACCTGAACACTCCACCGGTGTACATGCTTTGCATCACCACCTGCTCAGAAGACTCTGCTCGAAGGTGCATGATTTTCATGAGGCGGCGCCGCACGGTATTCACCCCCTGCTCTTTACCATTCCTTTATATGTTTTTGTATACTGCTTCTGTGTATATGATAATAGCATACCAAGTATATAAATTTATTCTCGCTTAAAACGAATGGGGCTTCCATCCTATCCCTGCGGAGAACGCGAAACAAGGATGCCATCATGGGAGGGAAAGATTAAAGAGCGGGCTATCCGATTCGGAATATGCCGGATACCCGGAAAGGTGCTGCTCTACACCGAAAACTATTTAAAAGGGTTGCAAACCTTCGTTGCGGTGGTGCCCCGCCAGTTTCTCACGCATGGAAGCGAATGCGCTGTCCATTCCTGCGGGGGTCCTTCTCATGACGCGCGCCCTGGTGGTGTAGCCTGGAACTCCTCTCCGAGGAGCAGCAGCTATCATGAAGCCCTGTCGAGGCTTCGACCCGGGTTCAAATCCCGGCCAGGGCGTCAGGAACGCGCTGCCCGGGCTGTCCGGGCAGGGCGCTCTCATGAGTATGGGCCGGTAGCTCAACCTGGTAGAGCACCTGACTTTTAATCAGGTGGTTGCGGGTTCGAACCCGCCGCCCAGAGATGAGCGGCGGAGAACATCCCGTCCGGCCCATAATGGTCAGCGGTGGAAGCATGGCGGCAAAGAAAATCAAGGCGGCGAAAAAGGCTCCACGGCCTGCTCGGAAGGCGGTCACGGTGAAGAAGGGCGTGCCCAGGGCGCGCAGGCCGATGCTTCCTCAGATCGACATCCGTCCGCACCAGCTCGTGCCCACGCACGAGAAGGTCGCGGAGAAGGAGCGTACCGCAATCCTTGAGCGCCTGTTCGCTTCGCTCAAGGAGGTGCCCCGCATCTCCATCAAGGATCCCGGCATCCGCCACCTCGAGCCCAAGCTGGGCGACCTGATTCGCATCTCCCGAAAAAGCCCCACTGCGGGCCGCACGGTCTATTACAGGGTGGTAAGCCAAGGGACGGTGAGCAATGTATAAGCCCAATATCCTGGTGCAGAAATATTTCGAGCATGAGATGTTCACCCGCTCGGACATCGAGTCCTTCAACACCTTCGTCGACGTCGAGCTTCCGCGCATCATCGAGGAGAACCGGGAGATAGAGCCCACCATCATCCCGCACAACATCGACGAGTTCAAGATACGCTTCGACAAGATATGGATACAGAAGCCCGAGATCATCGAGGCCGACGGCTCCCAGCGCAAGATTTACCCCACCGAGGCCAGGCTCCGGGAGATCACCTACGCTGCCCCGGTATTCATCCAGGTCAGTTCCCACATCAACGGAGCCCAGCGCGAGTCCTTCACCACCCCTATTTGCAACCTGCCCATCATGCTCAAGTCGAAATACTGCCACCTCTATGGCCTGAGCGCCGAGGAGCTTGCAGGCAAGTGGGAGGACCCCGACGATCCCGGCGGATACTTCATCATCAACGGCAGCGAGAAGGTCCTCGTGAAGATTGAGGACCTCGCGGCCAACAAGCTTCTGGTCGCGAAGCAGAGGAGCGGGCCCGCGGGATACGAGGGCAAGCTCTTCTCCGAGCGCGGCTCGTACAAGATTCCCCACACCCTGGAGCTGATGAAGGACGGCATCCTCTACGTCACGTTCACGAGGATAAAGCGCGTTCCGCTCATTGTGGTCATCAAGGCGCTCGGCATCACCAAGGACGAGGACATCATGAAGCTCATCGGCAACGAGCATGTCTTCGACCAGGTCTACCTGAACCTCTACGAGTTCACGGCAATCAAGAGCGCCGATGACGCGCTGGACTTCATCGCCAAGAAGAGCGGCATCTCCCAGTCGCGCGAGATACGCGTCGAGCGCATCCGGGGCATCCTCGACAAGTACCTGCTGCCCCACCTCGGCACCTCGCCCCAGGAGCGGGCGGTGAAGGCGTACAACCTCTGCAAGCTGATGAAGCGGTATCTCCTCGTGGTCGCGGGAGTGCTTCCGGAGGACGACAAGGACCACCTGATGAACAAGCGCGTGAAGATGTCCGGCGACCTGCTCGCGGACCTCTTCAGGGTGAACCTCAAGCTGCTCATCGGGGATGTCCTGTACAACTTCCAGCGGATAGTGAAGCGCGGCAAGTTCCCGAGCATCAAGGTCATCATCCGGGAGAAGCTGCTCACCTCCCACATCCACAGCTCCATGGCCACCGGGTCGTGGGTGGGGGGAAGGAAGGGAGTCAGCCAGCGCATCCAGCGGCTGAACTACCTGGAGATGCTTTCGCACCTTCAGCGCGTGGTGTCCCCGCTGAGCGCGACCCAGGAGAACTTCCAGGCGAGAGAGCTGCACCCCACGCAGCTCGGGAGGCTCTGCCCCATCGAGACCCCTGAGGGAACGAACATCGGGCTGAAGAAGAATCTCGCGCTGCTCGCCAGCGTGACGCAGGATTACGCGGAGGAGAGAGCCCTTGCCTCGCTTCGCGAGCTCGGGCTGAAGCAGGTCTGACCATGGCAGAAGTCTATCTCAACGGGCGGTACGCAGGCACGGTACAGGACGCCGCGGCGTTCGCACAGCGCTTCGTGGAGCATCGTAGGAAGGGCGCCATGCCGCCGAAGGTCAACGTGCACCTCAACAAGACCGGCGACATCGAGGTGGAGACCGGCGGCGGTCGCCTCGTCAGGCCTCTCATCGTCGTGCGCGAGGGCAAACCCATGCTCACCGAGAAGCACGTGAAGCAGCTCCAGAAGGGGGAACTGAACTGGGAGCAGCTCGTGAAGGAGGGCGTCATCGAGTACCTCGACGCTGGGGAAGAGGAAAATGCCCTCGTCGCGTTCACCGAGGAGGAGCTCTCCCCGAAGCATACCCATCTGGAGATAACGCCGCTGGCCATCATCGGGCTGTGCACTTCCCTGGTGCCCTACGCGAACTTCTCTCCCCCGGCGAGAGTGAACATGGGCTCCAAGAACCAGAAGCAGGCCGTCGGCCTCTACGTGAGCAATTTTCACCTGCGCACCGACATGGACGTCAATATCCTGAACACCCCCCAGACCCCGCTGGTGCGCAGCATCATGCACTCCATCTCCGAATACGACAAGCATCCCGCCGGCCAGAACGTCGTGGTGGCGGTGATGAGCTACCAGGGCTACAACATGGAGGACGCCATCGTCCTGAACAAGTCAAGCCTGGAGCGCGGCTTCGGCCGCAGCACGTATTTCCGGCCCCTGAAGGCCGAGGAGCTGCGCTACTCGGGCGGCCTCGTGGATGAGATTGGCATCCCGGACAAGGACGTCAAAGGATACAAGAGCGAGCACGACTACCGCTACCTTGAGCAGGATGGCATCATCTTCCCCGAGGCCCAGGTGAAGGAGGGCGACATCGCCATCGGGAAGACCTCGCCGCCCAGGTTCCTGAGCAGCATCGACCAGTACAATCTCTCCCTGGACACGAGACGCGAGAGCAGCGTCGGACTTTCGCACGGAGAAGAGGGCATCGTGGACCTCATCCTGCTCACCGAGAACGCAGAGGGCAACCGCCTCGTCAAGGTCAAGGTCCGTGACACCAGACTACCGGAGATAGGGGACAAGTTCACCTCGCGTCACGGACAGAAGGGCGTGGTCGGCCTCATCGTGCCGGAGGCGGACATGCCCTTCAGCGCCAGCGGCATCATCCCGGACATCATCTTCTCTCCGCACGGCATCCCTTCGAGGATGACCATCTCACATCTCATCGAGATGCTCGCCGGCAAGGTCGGGGCCCTGAAGGCCGACTTCGTGGATGGCACGATATTCAGCGCCGAGCCTGAGGACCGGCTGCGCCAGGAGCTGCTTCGCCTGGGCTTCCGGGAGAACGGCGTCGAGATGATGTACAACGGCCACAGCGGAGAGGCGTACCAGGCCAAGATATTCATCGGCGATATGTACTACCTGAAGCTCAAGCACATGGTCGCGAACAAGATACACGCGCGCGCCAGGGGCCCCATCCAGCTGCTCACCAGGCAGCCGACCGAGGGCCGCGCCAAGGAGGGCGGCCTTCGCCTGGGAGAGATGGAGAAGGACACCTTCGTCGCCCACGGGGCGTCGCTCCTCCTGAAGGAGCGCTTCGACTCCGACCGCACCGTCATCCCCATCTGCGAGGAATGTGGGATGGTCGCGGTGCACGACGCGTACAGGAACAAGTCCTACTGCGTCACGTGCGGCGAGGGGGCGCAGATTGACTTCATCGAGATTAGCTACGCGTTCAAGCTCATCATGGACGAGATGAAGAGCCTGTGCATCTACCCCAAGCTGGTGCTCAAGAGGAAGTGGTGACATGGAATACGAAGGCGTCATCAGCAAGAAAGTCGGCAAGGTCGCGTTCGGAGTCCTGAGCCCCACTATCATCAAGAAGATGGCCTCCGCGAAGATCGTGACGCCAGAGCTCTATGACAAGGAGGGCTATCCTGTCGACGGCGGCCTCATGGACATCCGCCTTGGCGTCATCGACCCCGGGCTCAGGTGCAAGACCTGCGGCGGCAAGATCAAGGAGTGCGTGGGCCACTTCGGGTACATCGCGCTCGCCCGCCCCGTCGTCCACCTCAAGTTCGTCCCCACCCTGCTCCGCGTCCTCCGCGGCACGTGCAGGGAATGCTCGCGCGTCCTCCTCCCCCAGGCAGACATCAAGAAGGCGCAGGAGGAGATGGAAGCAGGGTTCCTGGACGGCGGCGTCGAGGGGAAGCGGGATGCCCTGCACACCATCAAGAAGCGCATCAAGAACTCCGGGAAGTGCCCCCACTGCAAGGCTGTGCAGATGAAGGTCATGATCGAGAAGCCCACCTCGTTCACCGAGAACGAGAAGCGCATCAATCCCATCGAGTTGCGCGCCCGGCTCGAGAAGATTCCGGACGACGACTGCGAGGTCCTGGGGCTCAGCGCGAAGGCCGTGCGCCCGGAATGGCTGGTGCTCACCGTGCTGCCCATCCCTCCGGTGCCGATGCGGCCGAGCATCACCCTGGAGACCGGGGAGCGGAGCGAGGACGACCTCACCCACAAGCTGGGCGATATCGTGCGCATCAACCAGCGGCTCTTCGAGAACATCAACGCCGGCGCTCCGGAAATCATCATCGAGGACCTCTGGGACCTCCTGCAGTACCACGTCACGACGTTCTTCGACAACAGCGTCCCGCAGCTTCCTCCGGCCCGGCACCGCAGCGGCCAGCCGCTCAAGACGCTGACCGAGCGCATCAAGAGCAAGCAGGGCCGCATCCGGCACAACCTCGCGGGCAAGCGTACCAACTTCTCCGCGCGCACCGTCATCTCGCCGGACCCGATGATTAACCTCAACGAGGTCGGCGTCCCGAGCATCATCGCCATGAAGCTCACCGTGCCCGAGCGCGTGACGCCCTGGAACACGGAGTACCTCCGGGCGTTCGTGGAGCGCGGCCCGAAGAAGTACCCCGGCGCGAACTACGTCGTCCGGCCCGACGGAAAGAAGAAGAAAATCACCGATGAGACGCAGGAGCAGCTCCTTGAGGAGCTCCAGCCAGGCTACGTGGTGGAACGGCATCTCCTGGAGGGAGACATCGCCATCTTCAACCGCCAGCCCTCGCTGCACCGGATGAGCATGATGTGCCATCGCGTCCGCGTGCTGCCGTACA
Source organism: Candidatus Woesearchaeota archaeon (assembly GCA_018302335.1). Taxonomy (GTDB): domain Archaea; phylum Nanobdellota; class Nanobdellia; order Woesearchaeales; family JAGVZT01; genus JAGVZT01. The sequence continues at coordinate 25,322 of JAGVZT010000046.1, forward strand.
AGACCCTGCGACTGAACCCAGCGGTATGCCACCCGTACAACGCGGACTTCGACGGGGATGAGATGAATCTGCACATCCCGCAGACCGAGGAGGCGCGAGCCGAGGCGGAGATTCTCATGGAGGTCTCCACCCAGCTCATCTCGCCGAGATACGGGCTGAACGTCATCGGATGCATCCAGGATGCCATCAGCGGCAACTATCTGCTCACGAGGTCGCTGTCGTACTCCTTTGAGGACGCCGTCCAGCTGCTCGCCAGGGTCGGCATCGAGGACTTCTCCCGCCTCCCCCGGAAGAAGGAAGTGAGCGGAAAGGAGGTCTTCAGCGCCCTGCTGCCACCGGACTTCAATTTCACGGGCGCCGCCAGGAAAGGCGAGGCGGTCATCATCCGCGGCGGCAAGCTCACCGAGGGCGTGATGGACCGTCAGAACCTCGGTGAGGGGTCTGGACTGATGTTCCGGAACTTCCACAGGCGCTACGGCGCGCAGCAGACCCTGGAGCTCATCGGCAACATCTTCCGCCTTGGCAACTTCGTGCTGCTCGACCACGGCTTTTCAACGGCCATCAGCGACACGGACCTGCCGCAGGAAGCGAAGGAGCAGATACAGCACATTCTCGAGGAGGCCCACCGCGAGGTGGAGGAGCTCATCGTCCTCTTCCGTCAGGACAAGCTGGAAATCCTCCCCGGCCGGACGCGCAGGGAGACCCTGGAGTTGAAGGTTCTGGAGACCCTGAATAAGGCAAGGAACAGCACGGGCAAGGTGGTGAGCGATTCCACCCATCGGGAGACTGCGACGCACGTGATGGCCATTTCCGGCTCCAGGGGCAATTTCCTCAATCTTGCCCAGATGGCAGCCTGCGTCGGACAGCAGGCCATGCGCGGACGGCGCATCGACCGCGGCTACGTGGACCGGACGCTGTCCGCGTTCGGACGAGACGACCTCACTCCCGCGGCCAGAGGCTTCATTCGAAGCGGCTTCAAGGGAGGGATGAACCCCTCGGAGTTCTTCTTCGGCTCCATGACCGGAAGAGACTCCCTGATGGACACCGCTCTCAGGACGCCGAAGAGCGGGTACCTCTACCGCAGGCTGGCGAACGCCATGCAGGACCTGCGCGTCGAGTATGACGGCACCGTCCGGGACGCGGCCGGAAAGATTATCCAGCTTGTCTATGGAGAGGACGGCATCGACGTCTCGAAGTCCGAGAAAGGTGTGCTGGATGTGAAGAAGATCATCGCGGAGGTGATTGAATGAAACTTCCCTCCGACCTGAGGAAAGAGTACGCCCAACGCCTGCCAGAGAGCGTTATCAAGAGCCTTGAGGAGGAGTTGCCTGACAAGATAGCGCAGGCAAAGGTCGAGAAGATACTCCAACGCACGGTTGAGGAATACGAGCGGATGCTTGTCGAGGCCGGAGAGTGCGTGGGACTGGTCGCCGCGGAGAGCATCGGAGAGCCGGGCACCCAGATGACCCTGGACACCTTCCACTTCGCGGGAGTCTCGGAGATGAACGTCACCGTCGGGCTTCCTCGCATCATTGAGATCCTGGATGCGAAGAAGAACATCACCACTCCCATGATGGAGATCTACCTCAAGGAGCCGTACAGCAAGGGGAAGGACATCCGGCAGAAGGCGCTTGCCATCAAGGAGACACGCCTCGGGGAGATTGTCAAGAAGTTCGTCATCAATCCCATGGAGCTGCGGATGGACATCACCCTTGACACCGAGAGGCTCACCGAACTCGAGATGAGCCCGGCCGACCTGAAGAAGGGGCTCAAGCAGGCCTTCAAGCAGTTCAACGTCGAGGCCGAGGGGGACCTGGTGGTCATCAAGGGAGGCCGCGGGAAGGCTGACCTCAAGGACCTCTACCGGGTGAAGGAGAAGTTGCGACAGGCCTTCATCAAGGGGGTGAAGGGTGTCAAGCAGGTGCTGCCCATCAAGAAGGGCGAAGAGTTCATCATTGTCACCGCGGGCACCAACCTCCGGACGGTGCTGGCCCTCGACTTCGTCGACATGACGCGGACCATCTCCAATGACATCCATGAGGTAGCCGAGGTGCTCGGCATCGAGGCAGCGCGCCAGGTCATCATGAACGAGGTCCTCAAGGTCATCGACACCCAGGGGCTGAATGTCGACGCGAGGCACATCATGCTCGTCGCCGACACGATGTGCGTCCTCGGAGCCATCAAGGGGATCACCCGCTATGGCGTCGTCCAGGAGAAGAGCAGCGCGCTCGCCCGCGCCAGCTTCGAGACCCCCATCAGGCACCTCGTGCGCGCCGCGGTCATCGGAGAGGAGGATCTGCTCACGTCCGTGGTGGAAAATGTCATGCTGAACCAGCCAGTGCCGGTCGGGACCGGGCTGCCGAAACTCGTCGCAAAATGAAATCCACAGAGCTAGAGACGGAAATCAAGGGGTACCGCAAGCAGGACAAGCTGTGCTTCGGCATCAGGGAGACAAAGGAGCTCCTCACCCAGGGACAGCTGAGCAAGGTGTACCTCGCGGCGAACTGCCCTGACGGGACAAAGAGCGACCTCGTGCACTTCGGCAAGCTCGCCCAGGTGCCGGTGGAGACGCTCCAAGTGCCGAGCGATGAGCTGGGCGTCATCTGCAAGCGGCAGCACACCATCCTGGTGCTGGGCCTGCGAAAGTGAGCCGCGTCCGATTCGACACGTCGCTGATGCAGGCCATGGCCCTCTTCGAGCAGACGACCGGCGCGAAACTCAAGGACTGCATCCAGGCCGGCGACGCGCTTCTTTTCGTGGTGGAGCCGCAGGAGATGGGCCGCGCCCTCGGGAAGAACGCCCAGAAGCTCCACCAGCTTCGCTCGCTTTTTAAGCGAAAGATTAAAATACTGGAATTTGACCCCGACGTTGCGCAGTTCGTGCGGAATCTCCTCTACCCGCTGCGGCCGAGGGAGGTGGCCATCCACGAAGACGTGGTGGTCATCGACGGCGGCGACCCGGAGACCCGCGGCCGCATCATCGGCACGGGGCACCGGAATCTCCGGGAGCAGGAGGAGATAGTGCAGCGGCACTTCCCTGTGCGGCTGAAGGTTGTGTGACATGGCGAAGAAGGCATACGGAATGCATGCGGGCGGCAAACTCCAAGCGAGGAGGCACAAGTTCCTCTGGAGCGACCCCTACTACAAGCGCCGCGTGCTGCGGCTCAAGAAGAAGAGCGACCCGCTCGGGGGCGCATCGCAGGCCAAGGGCATCGTCATCGAGAAGACCCAGCTGGAAGCCAAGCAGCCGCACTCCGGGATGCGGAAGTGCGTCCGCGTGCAGCTCACCAAGAACGGCCGGCAGGTCACGGCATTCTGCCCGGGCGACGGGGCAATCAAGATGATTGACGAGCACGACGAGGTGCTCATCGAATGCATCGGCGGGAACAAGGGGCGCGCCAAGGGCGACATCCCCGGCGTCCGGTGGCAGGTCATCCATGTGAACGACCAGAGCCTCCAGGCCCTCCTCTCCGGCAAGCTGGAGAAGGCACGGCGCTGAGCCGCTTAAAAACCCTGTTGAAGCCACAACATTTAAAAAGGCAGGGGGGTTCCGCTTATCACTGGCGTTTCTTGCGCCTATGGAGCTATTCTCCTCATGTCGACCGAACTTATTGATTTCAGCAAGCCGATGATTGTGTTGCGCGTCGGTGAGAAGCTGCGGAAGCCATACCACAAGAAGCCTTTCATCTACATCGACAAGAGCACTCTGGGCTCCGAGAAGCACTTCGTCACCTTCCTGAACGACGAGTCCCGGAGCTGGGACAACGGCACCTACATCCTCAAGGCAGCGCGGCAGGGAGACACTCTTCAGGCCCCGACGTTCGCCTTCGCGCAGTTCCAGCGCGAGGATGGCAAGGTGCGCGCCCTGCAGAATGGCAACGGCCAGTACCTCTGCTGGGAGTTCTTCCGGAGGAAACAGCCATGAGCGTTGAGGACCCGACAAGGAAGCTGAAGCAGGTCGAGCATCGCATCTCCATCCTCGAGTGGGATGCGGAGATGAACCAGATTCATCCCTTCCGATTGCACCAGCTCAAGGAGCTGAAGGCCGAGGCCGCGCAGCTTCGCGAGCAGTGCGAGAAGACGGAGTAGCGTTCCGCGTCGTCTCGCAGTCATGACGATGATGCTCAGCAGTGCGGCCGACACTCTTTCTGTCCGCGGCGCAGTAAGTTTTAAATATCCACTCCGTGGCTGATGGCAGAATCAGAGGGGAAACTCAATGTGGTGCGATATCCTGTGCTACGTATAGTTCTCTCCTCCTGAGGTGAGTCCATGAGATTCTTCGCGCTGCTGCTGGTCGTCCTCGTGCTGCACAGTCTCGCCGCAGGCGCTCTGAGCGTCACCCTGAGCGACCAGGGCACCGGGGTGAAGAGCATCTCCTCGGGCACGCTGCTCACCACCGGGAATCTCACGGTGCTCATCTATGAGGCTCTCTCTGGTGGGGATCCCATCTACAATGAAACGTTCAACGCCATCGTGAACGGCAGCTGGAACGTGGTGCTCGGCGGGGGCTCCACCGCCCTCAATCTGGAGTTCGGGAGGGACTACTACAAGGACTACGCCATCAACGGCGAGGATGCGACCTTCGCGAACGCATCTGGAGACCCCGTGGACCGGCAGCTGTTCTTCTCGCCGCTCGGGGACGTCGGGAGCACCGTCTTGCTGAGGAGCGACAGCACCGCGCTGGGAGACTACAACGCCACGCACGTCAACTTCGGCATCAACTCGACGACCGGAACGCTGGCGGACAACACGATTACGTATGCCACCGTGTGCGGCGGGAATTTCAACAGGGCCACCGGCAACTACGATACAATAGCAGGGGGAATCCAGAATGTCGCGCAGGGAGGCTACGGCGCAGTGGGCGGCGGCGCCTATAACAACGCTTCTGACTTGTACGCGGTAATCTCCGGCGGCGACAACAACCTCGCACAAGGGGAGGCGAGTTCGGTTGCCGGAGGCAGGCTCAATGTAGTCACTGCCGACCTCAGCTCCGTGGGCGGCGGATTTGCCAATCGCGCGACGGGAGCGGGGAGCACTGTAGCAGGGGGCTACCAGAGCACCGCGACAGGCCTGTACTCTGCAATCGGTGGAGGGCTGAGCAACAACGCCTCCAATACCCACGCGGCCATCGCGGGCGGCGAGGGCAACAACGCCACCGCGACGTACACCTTCATCGGGAGCGGCTACCAGAACGTCGTGAACGGCTCGTACGGCGTCGTTGGGGGCGGCTACCGCAACAGCGCGAAGGGCTCCTGGGCGACGGTCTCCGGAGGCACCCAAAACAACGCCTCGAAGGACTCCTCCACCGTCGGAGGAGGAGACCGGAACCACGCGAGCGGCACCGCAGCGACCATTTCAGGAGGCGCGCTGAACCTGGCGAACGGCTCATACTCCGCGATAGGGGGGGGTGGGTCAAACGCTGCTGGCGGATACTCCTCCAGCATAGGTGGAGGGCTCTCCAACGCAGCGCGCAGCGACTACTCCTCAATCGGCGGCGGGGCCTACAACAACGCCTCCAACAGTTACGCGACGGTCGCTGGCGGCGACTCGAACATCGCGAGCGGCGCGCGTTCCTTTGTGGGTGGTGGGCTCACGAACACCGCGAGCGGCGAAGGGTCCTCGGTGGGCGGTGGATCAGGTAACACAGCGAGCGGTATTAATGGCCCTTCGGTTGGTGGTGGTTATTCAAACACCGCCTCGGGAGCCTCCGCAAGTGTGGCCGCAGGATATCAAAATATTGCCCATTACTCCTTTGTGGGTGGTGGATACGGGAATGACGCATATGGCAATTACGCAGCCATCTCCGGCGGGGCCTCCAACAACGCCTCGGGAATCTACGCAGCAGCAAGCGGAGGCTCCTCGAATCGCGCACGTGGGGATTACTCTCTGGTGGGGGGACTACTCATGGAGCTCACAGCCTCTGCGGACCGCTCATTCCTGTGGGGGTACAATACCTCGATGGTGTCCTTCGACGACGCCGACTCGTTCATCGTGTTCGACTCGAACTTCCAGGTGCGGAACAGCACGAAGGGTTACAGCCTCGTGGTGAACCGCACCACGGGCAACGTGGGCATCGGCACCGCCGCGGCGGGCGAACGTCTGAGCGTCTCCGGCCGCATCAACGCCTCGGGCTCCATCACGGGCAACTCCGGCCTCGATTACGCCGAGCGGTTCCCGGCGAGCAGCCACCTCAGCGCTGGAGATGTGGTGGTGATTGACACGCAACTCGAGGAGTCCGTGCACCAGTCGAGCAGGCCCTACGACACCACGGTCGCGGGAGTCGTCTCGACCGAGGCCGCATTCATGATAGGCAGCGGCGGCACGCCCATCGCCCTTGCCGGCCGCGTCCCGGTCAAGGTGACGGACGAGAACGGCGCGATTGCCACCGGAGACCTGCTCACCACGAGTTCGGTGCCGGGCCATGCGATGCGGTGCGACATCTCCACGCAGGAGGGCAAGCTGCGCTGCTTCGGCGCGGTGCTCGGCAAGGCGATGGAGCCCTGCGCGGCGAGGCGCTGCGTCATCACCGCCCTGGTCAGCCTGCAGTGAGATGGCACCCAAAGCCGCGCTCTGGCTGCTGACGCTGCTGTTCCTCGCAGCCGCTGCTGACGCGACCAACACCAGCAGCTACGAGGTGGAAAGCACGCATTCCGGCGTTGCTGGAGGCACTGGAAACACGACCAGCTACGAGATGACTAGCACCACCGCCGCGTATGGCGGCGGCTCGGGCAACTCTTCAGCGTACGAGTTCCGCGGCAGCTGGCTGAACCAGACCTATACGATTGCTGCACCTCCGCCGCCCCCGCCGCCGCCGCCACCTCCGAGCGGAGGAGGAGGGGGTGGAGGGGGAGCGACCGTTCCCTCGAACACCAGCACCAAGCTCTGGACAACCTTCGCTGCGGAGACGGAGCAGGTGATGAAGGTCTTCAGTACCGCGGTCCCGGTCAAGCAGGTCATCCTGGTGAGTGGGGAGGCAGGCACCCAGGTGGAACTCAAGGCTGAGCGCCTCGGCAGCAATCCCACCCCGAAGGAACCGGAGGGCACCGTCTACCGCTTTGTCGAACTCTCGCTCACGGGGCTGGACAGCGCGAAACTGAAGCTCGTGAAGCTCCGCTTCCAGGTGGAGAAGAACTGGACCGCTGACCAGAGCGCCGATGTGAGCCAGGTGAAGATGCTCCGCTACACCACGCACTGGGCCGAGCTGCCCACGGAATACACCGGAAGCGATGACAACTACCACCATTTCAACGCGACTTCGCCCGGTCTCTCGGTCTTCGCCATCGCGCTCGGGCCGCGCGTCGCGGCAGTGGCAGAGGAGCCTGCTGTCGAGATACCCTCCACCGTGGAGATACCTGAAGAGCCCATCGTGGAGGAAACCCCCCCGCAAGACCAAACAGAACCCCCTGAGGAACCCCTGCCCGCGCCAAAGCGCTCTGCCCTCCGCATCATCATCTCGGTGCTCGCGTTCATCGTGCTGCTCACCGGCGCGGGCGCAATGCTCTATACGAGGGCTGCGCGCAAGAGGGCCAAGTAGGACTGGCCGAGTTGCATTCCCGATATGGCGTGAGACAACCCGGAACTCGTACGGCAATGCGACCGAAGTCTGTTGCACGAGGCCGAGGGATAAGCTATTTATAACGCACAGTGTCCCCGGAAGGCGTGGGGGAGCGCCTGACGCCGGCGATGCAGCAGTACTTCCGCACCAAGCGCGAGTACCCGGACTGCCTGGTGATGTTCCGCATGGGACGCGCCTCGGACATTCTGGACATCACGCTCACCAGCAGGGGGGAGCTGGACGGCGAGAAGATACCGCTCGCGGGCGTCCCGTACCACGCCCTGGAACCCTATCTCGCGAAGCTCGTCCGCACGGGGCTCAAGGTCGCCATCTGCGAGCAGCTCGAGGACCCGAAGCTCGCGAAGGGGGTAGTGAAGCGCGATGTCGTGCGCGTCGTGACCCCCGGAGTGGTGGTGGAGAGCGAGCTGCTCAACGAACGGAGCAACAACTATCTCATGGCGCTCACCATCAAGGGAGAGCACATCGGCGCCGCGCTCGCGGACATCTCCACCGCCGAATTCCTCGCCACGGAGCTTCCCGCGAGGGAGCTCGGCGCGCTGCTTGCGCAGTTCTCCCCCGCGGAGATACTCATTCCCCTGAGCGCTGGCGTGGACCGGCAACTGCACGAGACGCTGGCGAAGAGCGCCTGCCTCACTCCCGTTGAGGACGGCGAGTTCCAGGGCGCTGCCGAGCGCCTGAAGGCGCATTTTGGCGTCGCGACCCTCGAGGCCTACGGACTCAAGGACCGGCACCTCGCCACCGCCGCATCGGGAGCGCTGCTCTCCTATCTTTCGTCGACGCAGAAACAGCGGCTCTCCCTGCTCACCAGCATGCGCTTCTTCTCCCAGGAGGAGTGCCTCCTGCTGGACCAGGTCACCCTGAAGAACCTCGAGGTGCTGCACTCGGCGCGCGACGGCTCCACGAAAGACACCCTTCTCTCCACGCTTGACTTCACTCGCACCGCGATGGGAGCGCGCCTTCTCCGGCGCTGGCTCGTGCAGCCCCTCCGCTCCCCTCCGCAGATTGCGATGAGGCTCGATGCGGTGGAAGAGCTGCAGGGAGCGATGCTGCGTTCCGCTCTGGCGGAGCAGCTCTCCGGGATGGCTGACCTCGAACGCCTCTCCTCCAAGGTCGCGATGGCCCGTGCGAAACCACGGGACCTCGCCGCGCTCCGCGACGCGCTGCTCCGCCTTCCGGACGCGAAGGCAGCCGTAGGGCAGTCCTCCGTCGCTCTCCTCATGGAGCTGGGGTCGTTCGACACCATGGAGGACACCGCCGCGCTGCTGTCCGCCGCGATAAGCGACTCCCCCCCTGCGCTCCTCCAGGACGGCAGCGTCATCCGGGAGGGCTACTCGCCCGAGCTTGACGAGCTCCGCGCGGCGAAGCGCGGGGGCAAGCAGCTGCTCGCGAAACTCGAGGAGGAGGAACGGTCACGGACAGGGATCCGCGCGCTGCGCGTGCGGTACAACCGGGTGTTCGGCTACTTCATCGAGGTCTCCAAGGCCAACCTGCACCTCGTCCCGGAGCGATATGTCCGGAAGCAGACCATGAGCACCGGCGAGCGGTACTTCACCGAGGAGTTGAAAGAGCACGAGAGCAAGGTGCTGCACGCCGAGGAGCGCATCCTCGGCCTGGAGGAGAAGCTCTTCCAGGAAGTCGCCGCGAGGGTCGCGGCGCGCGTGGCCGAGCTGCAGCGCGCGGCGCGGAGTCTCGCGGCGCTCGACACGCTCTGCGCGTTTGCCGAAGCAGCCAGCCGCAACCGCTATGTGCGGCCCTCGGTGGATGACACCGATGGCATCGACATCCGCGAGGGGAGGCACCCGGTGCTCGAGCGCGAGGGGAGCTTCATCGGGAATGACTGCGTCATGCAGCCAGGAGAGGTGTTCATCATCACCGGCCCGAACATGGCCGGGAAGTCGACGTACATGCGCCAGGTCGCGCTCATCTGCCTCATGGCGCAGGCAGGCTCCTTCGTCCCTGCGGAAAGCGCGCGCATCGGGACCGCTGACCGCATCTTCACCCGCGTCGGGGCATTTGACGACCTCGCCCACGGCCAGAGCACCTTCATGGTGGAGATGGGCCAGACCGCACACATCCTGCACCACGCGACCTCAAGAAGCCTCGTCATCCTCGACGAGATTGGACGCGGGACCTCGACCTTCGACGGCGTGGCGTTGGCATGGAGCGTCGCCGAGTACATCTACCGGCGCGTCAAGGCCAAGACCCTCTTCGCGACGCACTACCACGTGCTGAACAGGCTCGCGGAGCAGTGCCCGGGAGTGCGGAACTTCAGCATCGCGGTGAAGGAGCGCGGCTCTGACATCATCTTCCTCCGCAAGGTCACCGAGGGTGGAACCGACAAGTCCTACGGCATCCACGTCGCGCGGCTCGCAGGCATGCCCGCCGAGGTGGTGGAGCGCTCCCGGGAGATACAGGAGAAGCTCTTCGCCGAGGACAGGATGCACCTCCGTCTCCGCGCGAAGCGCGAGGAGGAGCAGCGTTCGCTGCTCGGCTGACCGCGCAGCTTCGTAACCCTCCGATGCTTCGGCCGCAATTCCGCATGATATCCGCGTTGTCCTACCGGTCTGCCGATGATTCCCCCCAGCTCGGCCGGCTGTCTGCCCGAGCATTTCTATGCGGCCCACGGAGGGGCAAAACCTTTATAAAGAAATAATAGTCTCTAGAGAGTGATAACTATGAACGACACACTCTATGAGGATATGAGCGAGCTGCTCGGGAAGGACACTGCTGACGGCTACCGGAGCTTCTCTGAGCGCACAGGCATCTGGTCCATGTACCAGGAGATGCAGGAGCGGCTCTCGTCCATACGGGGAATGGCCTTCGGACAGCTGGCCTGGTATGCGCAGCAGGTCGAGGCCATGCTCCGTCCGGGGGAAGAAAGTGACCGGGAGGCGAAAAACCTGGTGGCAAGACTCCGCGAGATCCCCAAGCCTGACATCAAGACCTTGCTGGGAGCGCTCGATAATCTCAGGTCGCAGGGGAAGCAGGAACTCCAGAAGGTAGAGGACGGTCGCGCTGCTCTCGACACGTACCTCAGGCAGAGACGGAATGACCTGAATGCTATACCCATACATGACTTTAACGCCAGCGGAGACCTCACCCTCCTGCTGAAGCTCGGAGCGCGTGAAGATGATGATGTGTGGCAACAGTACGCGTTCATGACGAAACTCGATGACAATCTCGCCGAACTCAACCGGCAGATGCTCTTCGCACGGGAGTTCCACTGAGTGCCCGTTCTCCGTCGGAACCGCTGGCCGTGCCTTGTCCAGGGCTCGCTGAGTAGCGGACGGGATTCTGGGTATCCTCCGCAATGCGGCCGATGACTTTCAGGATTTCGGCGGAAGGCTTCATCTGCACACTGCAGAATATTCATTGGAGATGCTAAAGCTATTTATACAACCGTATACTGGGAGCGATTAGGTAACTTTATATACCAAAAGACATAAGGTAGTATCCGAGAGAGCGCTTCCCCCGGGGCGATTTCTCGGAGGAATGAGGTGAGACGATGTACGCCGAGAGTCCGCGCAGAGCAAACCCGCAGATAGAACGTCTCGCGCAGAAATTGCGCGACAATGGCATCGCAGCGAGCTTCGCTGACGCACTTTCCCTGGCACAGAGCATCAGCGAGTCGAACACCGCAGAGGAGCGCTACGGTTCAGAGAAAATTCCCAATCGCTACCAGGAGCAACACAGAGGTCCTGGTGTCATCCAGAATGTCCGCCCCGAGGAATGCGGCACTCCGCTCGCGTACCTCAACCGCGAGCGGCGCGGCCCGGGCAGGATAGAGAACCTTCCCGAAAGGTACCAGAAGATGCCGGAGCGGCAGGAGAGGCCTGCCCCCGTGCAGCAGGCTGCGGTCTTCGCTGCTGAGCCTGATGAACGCACCGTACGCGAGCTCGTGGACGAGGACGCGAAGCGCGTCTACGCGCAACCTGTCCAACGGCCTGTGGAGACAACGCCTGCCCCGAAGGTGGACAGCGAGTGGTTCAAGCCGGTCGCCCAGGTCTCTCAGCCTGTTCCCCAGCCAGTCCAACCTGCTCCGGTCGTGCGTCCCGCGACCCCCGAGCAGGTCCAGGCACCTCCGCAGTTCGCCCAGCCGGCTCCGCAACCCCAGGCCCCTCCCCGAACAGTTTCCCGCCACCCCCCCGGAAGTTCCCCGGAGCAGAGAGGACGCGGCCTCAGCAAGGAAGAGGAGTCCAACACCGACATCTCGAAGATATTCTACTTCGGGAGACGGTAGGCTTCCGGCCGACTGCCTTTCGGCGACGTCACCCGGACAACCCGCTGCATTGCGGCCGGCTCTTCCATTTCACGTCTCGGCGGAGGCTTTATAATCCGGAAGGCATGAGCCTTGCCCATGCCCCCGGTGATTGAGCTCCGCGACGTGTGGAAGACCTACCGCATGTCGGGCGTCGAGGTCCATGCGCTGCGCGGCCTCTCCCTGACGGTTGAGCAAGGCGAGTTCCTCTCCCTCCGCGGCCCGAGCGGAAGCGGGAAGAGCACCGCGATGCACCTCATCGGATGCCTCGACCTGCCGAGCAGGGGCAAGGTCCTCCTCAAGGGCAAGGACATCGCACAGCTTCCGGAGAGCTCTCTGGCCCGCATCCGGGGCAAGACCATCGGCTTCGTGTTCCAGCAGTTCAACCTCATCCCGACGCTCAGCGCGCTCGACAATGTGTGCCTGCCCATGCTCTTCCAGGGTGTCTCCCGGGAGAAGCGTGAGCAGCGGGGGCGTAGCCTGCTGGAGCGGATGTCGCTCTCGGACAGGCTGCGCCATCTCCCCGCGGAGCTCTCGGGAGGCCAGCTCCAGCGCGTCGCCATCGCCCGAGCCCTGGCGAACGACCCCGAAGTCATCCTCGCGGACGAGCCCACGGGGAACCTGGATTCCGCTACCGGGAAGAGCGTCCTGGAGCTCATCGGAAACCTGCACCGGGAGGACGGCAAGACCATCATCCTGGTGACGCACGACCAGGAAATCGCCCGCTATGCCAAGCGGGAAGAGTATATTCTCGATGGGAGACTGAGGTGAGAGCATGAGAGCTGCGGTATACATGGTCATCGCGATGCTGCTGGCTGCCGGTGCCGCGGGCCAGATTGTCGTCCCGCTGGTCTCCAGCGGCCCGGACATCCGGGTGAGCCTGCTCAGCCAGAGCCCCGACCCCGCCGAACCAGGGCAGACTGTGGAGCTGCGCTGGAAAGCGGAGAATTACGGCTCGGGGAATGTGGAGCGTGTCCTGATGGAGATCCTTCCCCGCTACCCATTCTCCCTCGAGCCCGGCGTCGAGGCCCGCAAGGACATCGGGAGCCTTTCTGCCCGGCAGAAGGACAACGATGCGGTCACCCTGTTCTACCGGCTGCGCGTGGACCCGCTCGCAAGCCCGAGCGATGAGAAGATGACCCTGCGGTACTCCATCGACGGGGGCGCCAGCTGGGTCACTCTGGAGGATTTCGAGGTGCGGATCGCAGGCCACACCGCCGTCCTCTCCCTCGAATCCGTCAGCGTGACGCCGGAACGCCTCGAGCCAGGAAAGCCTGCGGAACTCGCGCTCAGGCTCAGGAACAACGCCGATGTGCTGCTGAAGAACATCCGGGTGAATCTCCAGTTCCGCACGGTGTACCAGACCACGACCGCGGTGCAGCAGACGGACCTGCCATTTACCGCCGTCGGCTCCAGCAATGAGAAGGAACTGGCGCAGCTCACCCCCGGAGCTTCCGGGGAGGTTGCGTTCCGCATCATCGTGGACGGCGACGCCTCCTCCGGGGTGTACAAGGTCCCCATCGGCCTCACCTATCTCGACAGGGACGGCAACGCATACAGCGTGGAGGAGACCCAGATAGGCCTGGTCGTCGAGGCCCCTGTCGCGTACGCGCTCGCCCTGAAGGACCGCGACCTCTACACATCGGGCAACGGCGAGGTCGTCCTGAGCCTCTCCAATGTCGGCCCTGCGGACATCAATTACCTCACCCTGGAGCTGCTCGACGGTGAGCGCTACGAGGTCATCTCCGCGCGGGAGTCCTACATCGGGAACCTGGAGAGCGACGACTTCGAGACCGCCGCGTTCACCATCCATGCCGAGGGGAGCGAGGAGCTGCAGCTGCAGGTCCGCCTCCGCTACCGGGACAGCTTCAACGAGCTCCACGCGCGCGACGAAGTCGTGCCGATGCCGCTGTACAGCACATCCGCTGCGAAGCGCCTCGGCCTGGTGCAGGGCGGCGGCTCCGGATGGGTATTGATTGTCGCAGCGTTGCTCGGCGCGGGCGTGTGGTGGCTGCGCCGCAGGAAGCGATGAGAGCGGATGCCCTGTCCCTCGTCCTTTCCGGGCTGAGGGGCAGGCCTCTTCGCGCCTGGCTCACGGTCCTCGGGGTCGTGATAGGCGTCGCGGCCGTGGTCTCACTCATTGCGGTGAGCCAGGGACTCAAGCATGCCATCGGGGCGCAGTTCGAGCGCTTCGGGACCAACCGCATCGAGGTCATGCCGCGCGGCTTCGCTCCGCCGGGCACGCTGAAGGGCCTCACCGTCCGCGATGTGGAGCGGCTGGATGCGCTGCCGGAGTTCGAGTACGCGGTGCCTTACCTGCTCGGCCGCGCGGTGCTCGAGTACAAGGGCGAGGTCTCCGGAGGGAACATCATGGGCTTTCCCCTGGAGTACCGCAAGCAGCTCCGCGACGATTTCGGCATCGACATCGCGCGCGGCCAGGGCTTCGGCGATGCGACCTCCGATGCGGTGGTGCTCGGGGACCTCGCGGCGAAGGAGCTCTTCGAGAGCGAGATGCGCATAGGGGACAACCTGCTGGTCGCGGGGAGGAAGCTCCACATCATTGGCGTGATGGAGCCATTCGGCAACCCGGAGGACGACTACAGCATCATGCTGCCCATGGACGTCGCTCGCGAGGCTCTCGGGGATGAGCAAGGGGTGAGCCTCATCGACCTCAAGCTCAAGAAAGGGGTGTCGTCCGCCGCGGGAGCGGAGAGCGTGCAACGTGCACTGGACAGGACCCATCCCTCCGAGGACTACCAGGTGCTCACCGCGGAGCAGCTCCAGGAGCAGTTCAACTCACTGCTGGGGGTGGTGCAGGCCATCATCGTGGGCATCGCCGGCATCTCGCTTGTCGTGGGGGGCGTGGGCATCATGAACGCGATGTTCACCGCGGTCCTCGACCGCACCCGCGAGATAGGGGTGATGAAGGCGGTGGGTGCGTCGCCGCGCTCCATCGCCATCCTCTTCCTCATGGAGGCTGCCATCGTCGCGGCCGCAGGGGGCCTGCTTGGCGTCGGGCTCGGCTTCGGCATCGCGCTGCTCATCCAGGCCATCGCTGCGGCGTCCGGATTCGGCCTGCTCACCGTCACGATGGAGCCCTGGCTGGTCATCCTCGGCATCGGGTTCGCGATGCTCACGGGAGTGCTCTCCGGGGCGCTGCCCGCGAGGCAAGCCGCAGCGTTGCAGCCTGTGGAGGCGCTGAGGGCCTGATGCGCGACTACCTCCCGCTCGTGCTCGGCGGCATGCGGCGCCGCTCCCTGCGGAGCTGGCTCACCGTGCTGGGCATCGTCATAGGAGTCGCGGCCATCGTCTCCCTCATCTCCGTGAGCAACGGATTCAAGTTCGCGGTCGAGCATCAGTTCAGGCAGATGGGGCTCTCCAACATCAGGGTGGCCCCTGCGGACCTGCGCGGCCCGCCGACAGGAAACCTCGGGCTGCCCAACTCCCTCATCGACCGCCTGGAGCGGGTGAAGGGCGTCGAATACGTCAGTCCCACAGTGATGGCCATGCAGCCGGTGGAGTTCTCTGATGCAGATCGCTTCGTCTGGGTCATGGGCTATGATACCGCCCTCTCGGACAAGGGCTTCCTGGATATCGACATCGAGGTCCAGGAGGGACGGCTCTTCCGGCCCGGGGAAGGGGACAGCGCCATCATCGGGGCGAAAGTGGCGGAAGACGCCTTCCCCACCGATGTCCATCTGCGGAACACCCTCGTGCTCGGCGGACGGCATTTCAAGGTGGTGGGCATCTTCGAGCGCACCGGCGGCGAACTGGATGAGCGCATCTACATCCCGCTGGACAGCGCGCGCGCGCTCTTCGGGGACCCGGACAGGGTGAACGTCCTCGTGGTGAAGCTTCAGGACGGCGTCTCCACGGAGGAGGGCGAGGAGCGCATCGGCAACGAGCTCTCCCGGGAGATAGAGAGCAAGGAAGTTGAAGTCTACACTCCCGAGGACCTGCTCAGCCAGTTCTTCCAGGTGCTGGACGTGGTGCAGTTCGTCCTGGTCGGCATTGCCGCCATCTCCCTCCTCGTGGGCACGGTCGGCATCATGAACGCGATGTTCACGGCCGTTCTGGAGCGCACCCGCGAGATAGGCGTGATGAAGGCCACCGGGGCGTCGAACACCCAGGTCATCGGGCTCTTCCTCCTGGAGTCCGGCCTGCTCGGCCTTGCCGGAGGTGCCATCGGGCTCCTCGGCGGGATGGTCTTCGCGTTCATCGTCGAGGCTGCGGTGCGCGCTGCCGGCTTCCCCTACCTGGACATCCGCGTGGAGCTTCCGGTCGTCGGCACCGCCATGGCGGTCGCCTGCATATCCGGAACCCTCGCGGGCCTCCTGCCGGCGATGCGCGCCTCGCGGCTCAGCCCGGTCGAGGCCCTGCGGTACGAGTGAGCGGCTGCGCGACTGGCTCTGCGGAACACAGGTAATCCCCGGCCGGGATTGCCAACTGATGTTTCGAAAGTTTGAGTTCAGCCGTCCTGGTTGCCCGTAAGTATCTCTTATGGTGGAGGCATCTTGCTTACATGTAAGTAATATTTATAAATAACCCTGTATACTTACATCTCATGAGAGGAGACAAACGGGAAAGAATCCTCCGCGTCATACTGAATAGCCAGGAGAGCCTCAGCAAAAATGAAATCTCCCTGAAAGCGGGGTGTACCCGGCAATGGGTCATCCTTTTCCTGAGAACTCTTGAAAAGCGCAAACTTGTGAAAGGGACGTCTCCTCTAGACCGGGCAAAGCTCCTTTGTTATTGGGCTGACTTGGCCGAAAAGCCACGTAATTTCAAGAGTTACATGGTGAAGGAACCGATGGAGCTCTTGAAGGGAGTGAAGATGGATTATGCGCTCACCACCTACATGGGAGAGAACCTGGTCCAGCATTTCCTGTTCCCTTCCAGGATAGACATCTACATTCGGGAAAAGGACATGGACAGATGGCATAAATTGCTGACAGCGAACGGCCTATACGGGAAAGGGAATGTCAGGATTATCTTAGCCGACGAGCACGTCATGTATGGCGCAACGAAGATTCATGGCATCACAGTTGTATCGGAGCCGCAGCTTCTCATCGATCTCATGAAAGAGGGGGGTCCATGCCAAGAAGCGGCTGAGATGCTCACAAAGAGGATATCACATGTACGCTGACTTCGAGACACGGACTTCCTTCCGGTATCTCAGGGAAGTGATACGGGGCCTGAACGACCCAATCTGCATACTCGGAGGCTGGGCGGTTTATTTCCATGTGAATGAAAGATTCGAGAGAGGGCAGGGAAGGCCGTATCTCGGCAGCAGGGATATCGACCTCGGTTTCTCCATGTCAGGGGACATGAAGGAGTCAGCGCTTGCCAAGGCTATCATCATACTGAGGGATACACTTGGATTCCGGCCGCTGAGCTTCCGGTTCTTCAAGGAGATTCATACCGAGACCGGAGAAGAAATCCGGAAAGGGGAGATTGTCCCGTCCTACTACATATTTCCTATGTACGTCGATGTCATAGTGGATACTATACCTGCTGGCTTCAGGAAGGTCTTCGGATTCGACCCTATCGATGAGTCTCTGCTCACCCAGGTCTTTGAGAAGAAGGAATATCTCTCCGTGAAAGTGTTTGGCAGGAGAATCCTGCTTCCGAAGCCGGAGCTCCTGCTGGCAATGAAGGTACATTCCCTTCCGAATAGGGACAAGGAACATAAGCAGGTCAAGGATATCTGTGACGCATTTGCCCTCGCATGGTACACAGGTATCAGGCTGGACAAGCTCAGTCTCGCAGAGTACCTACCGAAGAAGGATTTCGGCAGATGCCTCAAGGCGATAAGCAGAGAGCGCATCGAGAAAGCATCGGCTTTGGTAGGCCACGAGCCGGAAGAGATAACGCGGATTCTGAACTTCGTGTGCGAAAAAAAGTGACGAAAGGCAGTTATGCCCTTCTTTGTAAGAAAAACTCTTGATGCCCCGGCCGGGATGCCGTACGGTATCCGGCTTGTCTCGCAGGAATCCCGGAGATGTTCCATGGCACGGCCGACGTGCGCTCCACTCGGGAGATGGCAGCTTTATAAGGAGCGCTCCACTCCCTTCCTCCATGCCGGAGGAAGTCCTCTTCGCAGGCAAGACCTTCACGGTACCTGACCCCAGGCACACCGCGGTGCTTCCAGGCCAGCTCGGCTACGAGAAGCGAGACCTCATCAGGCTCCTCGGCGAGCATCTCTCCCCTGATTTCACCGTGCTGGACGCCTATGCCGGGGTGGGGATAGGGACCTACCTCTACCTCCGGGCGGGCGCATCCTGCCTTGCCGTGGAGAAGGACGCAGAGATGTTCGCATGCCTTGAGCGCAACCTTCGAGGCGAACGGGCAGTCCTGCGGGAACAGGACAACAGGCGCACCCTTGAGGAGCTTCTCGGTCGCGGCGCTGCCTTCGATGTCATCGACCTCGACGCTCCCGGGGATTTCCATGAGCAGCTGGCGATGTCATTCCGACTCATGGATAGCGGGTATCTCTGGCTTACGACCTGCGAGTACATGCATATCCAACGGAATCTCAACAGGAGCACCCTTGAGCGCCGCTACGGGGCCGGGATTGAGGAGCTCTACCTCACCAGGGACAGGTACGCCTTCCAGGAGATGGTCTCCAGGCACGTGGAGGCCATCGGAAGCACCGCAGGCCATGAAGTGCAGCTGGTGCACCATGCCATCGGCCGCACCGCGGTGCGCCTGCTGTTCTCCGTGGACACGACGGTCCCGCGTGGACTTACTGATGAGCTTTCGGCGAGGGAGCGCTATTTCGGCCCGCGCCGGACGGGACAAGCCCCTTCATGAGCTTCTTCACGCGCTCCTGGCTCCAGGTGGTGTCGCACTGCAGCAGGGAGTCGCACTGCGGGCAGTAGTGCGGGATTTTGACCAGGTCAGCGAGGCGCATCACCGTCTCCGCGGAGAAGGTGTGCTCCAGCTCGCAGACCTCCTGGTGGATGCCGTTCGCGTCGCGGCCAAGGGTCTCGGTGAGGAAGAGCGCGATGACCATGTACTTGTACGCGACCATCCGCGCCTGTTGTTCGCCATCCTTGGTGAGCGCGAGCGTCCCGTAGCGCTCGTGAGAGAGCATTCCTGCCTTGGCGAGCCTGCGGACCATCTCGGAGACGCTTCCGGCGCGGACATGGAGGTACTTCGCCAGGGCCTGTGCGCGCACCGGATGATGGCCTGCCTTCTGCAGGAAGAAGACTCCGCGCAGGTAGTTCTCCTCTGCCTGGGTGAGCATGAGGGAAGAGGCTGTTCAGCGCCATTTAAAGCTAACGCCGCGCTTTCCTGAACCGCGGTGCCGTAGTTCCGCATTGTCTCGCTGGCATGCCGGAAATTCTCAGCACGGCCGATGTCCACGTAACTAGAAGAAAAGAAAAGAAGCAGGCCGACTTACTCGTCGGTGTCGAAGTCGTCGTCGTTGTCGTCCCAGTCGTCGTCCCAGCGCATGGTGGTGACCTCCTCGCCCGCTTGGGGCGCACGCGGTTGAGCCAAGCCTCCTATTAAGCTTTTCCCCCAAAAAACCGGAAAAGTGTACATTTCCCAGGAAAAGTATTCGGTATGCCCGTAAAGCTCAACTGCCCCGGCAGCGCTGGAGAGAGCATGCCTCGCATCGCCCTCTGCCAGACGAATCCGGTGACCGGAGACCTCGAGGGCAACGTGCGTCAGATTCTCCGCGACATCGAGCGCGCAAGACGCTCCGGAGCGGAGATAGCCCTCTTCCCGGAGGCTGCCATCACCGGGTACTGCTGCGGGGCGCTCTTCGAGCAGGAGCGCTTCATCCGCGACAATCTCGCTGCTTTGGACGACATCGCTGCCGCTGTCCCCCAGGATATGCTCGCAGTGGTTGGTTTCGTGGATTGCCGCGGCAGGGAGAAATCCGGGGCGCTGCGGCTGACGAGCAGCGCCGCGCTCCTCCAGGGAGGCCGTAGCATCGGGGCCTACGATAAGATGCTGCTCGCGAACGAGGCCCATCACGAGGACCGGAAATACTTCACCCCGGGCGATGCCGCGAAGGTCTTCGAAGTGATGCTTCCGTCCGGACCGATTCGCGTGGGGACTCCCATCTGCGAGGACGCCTGGGCGCACCAACACGAGCGCGACGTCATCGCGGAGATGGTCGCTGGAGGCGCTGAACTCATCCTCTGCCTCAACCAGAGCTATTTCCACCACGGGAAGCAGCAGCTGCGTAGGGAACTCTTCGGCACCCATGCGGCCCACAAGGGGGTTCCCGTTGCCGCGGTGAACGCCTCGGGCGTCGGAGACATCGTGAAGAACATCATGCTCTACGACGGTGGGAGCCTCGCGTTCAACGCCCAAGGAGAGCAGCTCGCGGAGCTCGCGAGGTTCGCTCCGGACTTCAGTGTCATCTCGCTGGACGGGCCGGCAGTGCGACCAAGAGAGCGGGGGAAAGAGGAGGAGTTGCATGATGCGCTGCTCTTCGCCCAGCGGGAAGTCTTCCGGTGCCTGGGCATCCCGAACGCCCAGGTGCACCTCTCCGGGGGAGTGGACAGCGCCTTGGTCGCCGCGCTCGTGGCCGAGGCGATGGGCCCTGAGCATACTGTGCTCATCAGCAATCCGACCGAGGACAATGGCCCGGAGCTGCGGGCGATGGCGCAGGCAATCGCTGACAATCTCACTCTGCCGCTGCATTGGAACGACAGCCAGGCGGCGTACGAAAGCATCGTCCGCGCGCATACTGCTGCGTTCGGCGCTGCTCCCTCGCCCAAAGGCAGGGGATGCATCGAAGCCGTGCTCCGCACCGCCCAGGGGGTCGGGGCGTACCATCACTTCCGCTCGGGCATCGTCGCGACAGGCAACCATACCGAGATTGTCGAAGGCTGGGCGACATTCCACGACATCGGCTCCATCGGGGTGCACGCCCTCATCGGCGACCTGACCAAGACCGAGGTGTACGCGCTCGCGCGATACGTCAACCAGCGCGCAGGGCACGAGATTATTCCCGCGCAGCTGTTCGACGGCAGGATCCGCCCTGCAGCAGAGCTTGCCGATGCCAACGAGGACCCGCTGGACTACTTTGTCCGCGCAGGAATCTGCGCGGAGCTGGTCCGCTGCGGCAGGCATCCGGACGATATCATCGAGCGCTTCCGCAGGAAGGAACTGGACCCGCAGCTCTTCCCGGAGGACTGGAGCGGCCGCAGCGTCTACCGACACACGGAGGAAGAGTTCTCGGCCGAGGTATGGGAGGCTTTCCGCAACGCCAAGGCGAGCGTCTTCAAGTCTGCGCAGGGCGCGCCGGTGGTGCTCGTCTCCCCGAGAAGCCGCGGCTTCTCCTCGCGGGAGACCGTCATCAATCACTATAGCGGTGGCTACCGGAGGCGCTCGTGATGGACCTTGGCGTCGTGGGGGTCATCGGACGGTGGAAGCCGCTGCACAACGGCGGCGCGCTCATGCTGGACACCCTCTGCGCAAGGGCAGATCTCGTCAAGCTCGGCATCGGGAGCGCGAACCGCTACGATGCGAGAAATCCGTTTACCGCAGAGGAGAGCGAGGGGATGCTCCGCGCCTATCTCAAGCCTGAATGCAACTGCGAATTCATCCACGTGCCGGACTTCGGCCATCTGCCCGAGCACGCGGACGGACAGCGGTGGCGCGAGGAAGTCCTCCGTCTGTACGGTGAGCTGGACTGCTTCGTCTCCGGGAACGCCTATGTCCGGGAGCTCCTCAAGGACGATTACCGTGTCATCCATCCCGCGGAACTCATCCCGAAGGAGGAGCAGCTCTGGCTGCGCGCGGCCCAGGTCCGGGTGGAGATGGCGCGCTCCGGCCCGTGGGAATCGCTGGTGCCGGAGGAGGTCTCGCGCTACATCACGTCCGCCCGGCTGGACGAGCGCTTCCGCAGCGAGTTCGGGCTCCAGACGCTCGGGGAGCTGGTCAGCGACGCCTACCTACGAGGAGAAAGTAGCGAGCAGGAACGCTCACATATCGGAGGGGAGACACCATGAAGATAGGGAACTACAAGGTCATACGGCAGATTGGCGAGGGAGGCTTCGCGCGGACGTACGAGGCGGAGCATCTCGTGCTGGGCAAGAGAGCCTGCCTCAAGCAGAATCTCTCCCTCTCCGACCTCGATGCCGAGGTGCTCAAGGAAGAAGCCGCCCTGCTCTGGGACGTGCACCACCACTCCCTGCCGCAGATGAAGGACTTCTTCCGCGCTCCGGACGGGAGCTGCATCCTGGTGATGGACTTTGTCGAGGGCAGGAACCTTGAGGAGCTGGTCGGCGCGAAGGGCCCCCTACATCCGGAGGACGCGAGCTGGGTGATGCAGCGCCTGCTCCAGGCCTTGCACTACCTGCACAGCAAGGGCATCGTGCATTCCGACGTGAAACCCCAGAACATCATCGTCCAGCCGAAGCAGCACAATGCGGTGCTCGTGGACTACGGCCTCTCGTCATTCCGGCCTTCGGGGGACACCCGGCCGCTGGGTTACACCGAGGCATGGGCGGCCCCGGAGCTGCTGCTCGGCAAGCCTCCCCTGCCGGAGAGCGACCTCTACGGCGCGGGGATGGCGCTGCTCTATGCCCTGGGAGGGGATATCCTCACGAAGAGCATCCCCGACAGCGTGCCCGCTCCGTTGCGGGAGTTCTGCGAATCGCTCCTGAAATACGACGCGAAGGAGCGGCCGCGCTGGGAGAGCGTGGACCTGGTGAAGAGACTCTCGGATATCAGACAAGAGGCCTTCGGGAGAAGGCACACGAGGTGAGGGAGATGTACAGCTGGGGAGACGACACATCGACATGGACAGGACCGGGCAGCTACGACTACGGCTCCGCGCGGCGCGCGTATCTGGACTCGCTGGCGAAAGCCGGTCCGCGGACGTACGCGGCGAGGAGCGAGCCGGACATGAAACTCGTGGCTCCGCAGAAGACCATCCGCTCGGAGAGCAAGAATCCCGTGGTCATCGCGGTCGATGTCACGGGAAGCATGGCGCACTGGCCCGCGGAGATCTTCGACCGGCTGCCCCTGCTCTACCAGACCCTGACGAAATACCAGCCGGACGTCGAGTTCTGCTTTGCCGCGATAGGGGACGCGAGCTGCGATGCCTATCCCCTGCAGGTCAACGACTTTGCCAAGGAGACGGACCTCGACGCGAAGCTCAAAGCGCTCTGCGCCGAGGGCGGCGGAGGAGGGCAGCACTTCGAGAGCTATGAGCTCTTCGCGCAGCACATGGCATCCAGGTGCGAGACGCCCAACGCGACGTCGCCTTTTCTCATCGTCTTCGGGGACGAGGGATTCTACCCCAAGGTCAACCCGGACCAGGCTGCGCACTATCTCGGAGCAGGGCTGGAGGCCGAGGTCGATTCCCAGGAGCTCTGGCAGAGCCTGCTCCAGAAGTTCGACGTGTATCACCTGCACAAGGAATACGCGGACCTGCGCCTGGACAAGGAGATTGTCTCCCAGTGGCAGTCCGCGCTGGGAAAGCAGCGCGTCATCCCCCTCTTCGAGGCGGAGCGTGCGGTGGACGTCGCGATGGGGCTCATCGCGAAGCGCTGGGGCCACTTCGGGGACTTCGAGGACAATCTCAGCGCCCGGCACGACGCTTCGGAATCGGCCTCCGTGTACGCATCCCTGCGCCACGTCCCCGCTGCGACAACGGACGGCAAGAGCGCCATGACGCGCACGGGCACGGCAGGGAAGAGCACGGCGCTGGACGGTGAGGACGATGCCTGACGCCATCGTCACCGTGCCGCCGCATGCCTCCTTCATCACGGAGGTGGCGTGCCATCCCCTCGTGTCGGGGCTGCGCCTCAACACCGTCATGCCGGTCAAGGGCTCCCTGGAGGATACGCTGAAGCGCCTGCTGGACACCGGGAAGACCATCTACGTCGATCTGAAGTGCAGGCAGCTGCGCGTCAGAACCTTCGGAGTGCCGCCCTTCACCGAGATTGAGCTGACCCATCGCATCGCCGTAGAAACGCCGGTCACGGCGTACTTCAGCGGCGGGAAAGAGCGCGCGACGGTGCTGGAGGTGGACGGGAACAGGCTCATCATGGCCGAGGGTCCTCATCGCGTGGTGGGACCGGGCGAGAGCGTCAACATCCCGCATCCCTCGCTCCGCGTGGAAGGGTACCTCACCGAGCTGGACAGGAGATACATCGAGGCAGGGGCGCGCGTCGGCGTGCGGGACTACATGCTGTCCTTCGTGGAGAGCGGCCGTGATATCACCGAGCTGACCGCGCTGCTCCCGGAGGCGCGCGTCGTGGCGAAGATAGAGTCAGCGCGGGGACTAGGGTACATCGCGGCCGAGTGGGACCACGAAGCGCGATTGATGGCCGCGCGAGGAGACCTCTACCTCGAGGTCGAGCGGCCGCACCACATCGCGGCGGCGCTGGACAGCATCATCCGCACCGACGCGAGCGCCATCGTCGCATCACGGCTGTTCGACTCCATGGCACTGCACGCTGAGCCGGAAAGCGCGGACATCATGGACGCGGATGCCCTGCTCCGCATGGGCTACCGGACCTTCATGCTCGGGGACGAGGTCTGCCTGAAGCGGGAATCGGTCCTGGGAGCATTGAATCTGCTGGAGGCAGTCGCGGAGCGATACGCTTAAAGCGGCGGCGTCGCTCCGGAGGGACAGGAATGGCAAAGACGCGGAATCCGCCTACTGCGGTGGATGTGGTCATCGAGCTGTACCGTCCGGGAACGAATCTCGCTGGCCCGGAACTGGAAGCGCTGGAGGGCATCGTGCTCATCGAGCGCGGCCGTCCTCCATTCCAGGGAAAATGGGCCCTCCCTGGCGGCTTCCAGGAGTACGGGGAGTCTCTGGAGCAAACGGCAGTACGAGAGGCGAAGGAGGAGACAGGTCTGGATGTCGTGCTGGTGTCACAGCTCTCGACTTATTCTGCCCCTGACCGCGACCCGCGCGGGCATGTCAACTCCGTCGGCTATATCGCGCGGGCGACTGGCTCTCCGCTAGGCGCTGATGACGCAGCGCAGGCGCAGGTCTTCCCGTTGGACCAGCTGCCCGAGCTGGCCTTCGACCATGCGAAGCGAATAGAGGAGGACTACTGGGGATGGCGCTCACACCAGTCCCTGCGGAATCTCATCGACCGTCTCTACGGGGGAGACAGATGGTAGAACGCTACAAGGCGACGTTGCTCGGCTGCGGGATAGGCGACGCGCTGGGCCAGCAGGTGGAGGGCTGGTCCGCGGAGGAGATTGCGCGGTATGCCGGCCGCATCACCGGACTCATCGGCCAGCCTTACCTTCCCGCTGATGCGACCGTGCGCAGGCACAACAGGAAGAGAGGCGAATGCACGGATGACACCATCCTCACCCTTGCGGTCGCCGAGTCCATCGTCTCGTGCGGCGGGCTCAATCTCGAGGACATGTGCGCCCGGCAGCTCCGCGCGTACTCCGCGAGGAAGCGGCCCGACGGCAGCGTTGCCGGAGGCTTCGGCCGCACGACGCGGGAGGCATTCGAGCACATGCTGCGCGGCATTCCACCGGAGGACGCCGGTGTCGACGGACTTGGCAACGGGCCGGCGATGAAGATGGCACCCGTGGGACTGTACATGGCATCCTCCGGGAGGTACGAGGAGGGCATCCGTTTCGCCGCAGCGCTCGGATACACCACGCACCTCGACCCGCGGAGCATCGCCTCGGGGGTGGTGCAGGCGCACGCCGTCTGCGCCCTGCTCTCCTACGCGACGCGCGATGCATTCCTGGATTCGCTGGTCGATGCGAGCGCCCGCTGCGAGTCCGCGCTCTCGCCTCCCCGTCAGCTTTCGAACGCAGGAAGCCTCACCGAGCGCCTTGCGTGGGTGCGGGACCACCGCGATGCGGACGCCGATACCGCGCATCGGGTCCTCGGCTCTTCGGGACTCGCGTTCGAATCGCATCCCTTCGCGCTCTTCATGCTCCAGCGCCACTGGCAGGAGCCGCTTTCGGGCATGCTCGCGACCATCAACGCAGGAGGAGACACCGACACCACCGGGGCATTGTACGGCGCGCTCTGCGGGGCGCTGCACGGCATGGTCTTCCCCGCGGAGTGGGTTACGCCGCTGGACTGGGAATCCCTTGTTGCGGCGGGGCAAGGTATTTATGCGCTCCGGAAACCCTAGGGACATGAGCATGCTCATCGTCGCGCGGCAAAGCAAGTACGAGTGGGAGCTCGCCAAGGGCACCACGCACCAAGAACTCTGCCAGCGCTTTTCTTCTGCCCCGGAGAAGCTGGAAGCCATCCTGCAGAGCCACGAATCCCAGGTCCGAGTGCGAGAGGAACTGGCCTCGCTCACCTCGGCCGAGATGCGGATGCTCGGCGAGATTCACGAACCGCTTGCCCACGACCTGGTCATCTCGCTCGGAGGCGACAACAGCTTCACCTACGTGAGCCATTACGTCACGGGCGTGCTGATGGGCGTGAACGCAGACCCCGGACGGAGCGCGGGCGCGCTGTGCTCCTGGAGCTCCGCGGACCTCGGCGCCGTGGTGAGGGCTGCGCAGGGCGAATATCGCGTGGAAGCATGGCCGAGACTCATCGCCGATGTCAATGGCGTCGCGATGCTTCCAGCGACCAGCGAATATTTCCTCGGGGAGCGCGAGCGCCTGCAGATGTCGCGGCATCTCCTGCGGTACCGCGGCACGGAGTACGACCAGAAGGGCTCCGGGCTGCTCATCGCGACCGGCGCAGGCTCGACAGGATGGTACCGCTCCTACGGCAGCGCGTTTCCGAGAACCGAGAGCAGAGCGGGCATCGCCCTGACGGAGCCCTTCATCGCGGCCGGACTGTCCCTTGGGGAGTTGCTTCCCGGGGAAGCCATCGAGGTGGTGTCCCTGAACGACAGCGAGGGCATCGTAAGCTGCGACTCCTGGCAGAGCGTTCCCTTCCCGAGCGGGGCGGTCGCGACGGTACGCATCGCTGAGACGGCGCTGCGCGTTGCCGTGCCGCGGTAAGGGCGCGGGCCGCGGGGTGCTCGCCCGGGACTGCACATTTTTATATGGCCTCTGGCCCTTTCCTTCTGTGGGACGTCTCACGTCGTGGAAGCACTGGCCCCTGCTGCTCGGCGCAGTCATCGTCGCTGCGGCGGTTCTTGCCGCTCTCCGCATCTCCCCTGAGGAGCAGGGGTACCGCGACGCGCTCCTGCTCAGCAGGGAATGGTACCTCAACAACCAGGACGACTTCTTCCTCCACTACACCTACTATCCTGAAGAGGACGCGTACAGCAACGAGACCCACAGGCTCCGGGAGGTGGCTGCGCTGTGGAATGTGGCGACGCTCGCCAATGAGCTCGACGACCCGGAACTGAGGACGCTGGCCCAGCGCGGTTTCTCTTCCTTCGAGAAAAGCTTCGAGTTCGACTCCGAGGGGAGGTTCTTCTACGTGGACATCACCCCGAAGAGCGTCAAGCTCGGCTACTCCGCCTTCATCATCCTCGCCCTGCTCGAGATGGAGCACCCGCGCAGGGACAACTACCTCGACGGCTTCGCAGAGGGCATACTCTCCCTCCAGAACGAGGACGGCTCCTTCGACACCCACTTCTTCTCCAATAGCACGAGCAGCACGGACTATTATCCCGGAGAGGCAATGACCGCCCTCATGGCGCTGTACTATCATGACGCCGATGAGCGCTATCTCAGCGCGGTGAAGAGGGCGTTCCCGTACTACATCTCTTACTGGAGGGGGAATCCAACCACCGCCTTTGTGCCCTGGCAAAGCCGCGCCTACAGCCAGCTGCACCGGACTGTGCCGGACACCATTGTCGGCGATTTCGTGTTCGAGATGAATGACTGGCTGCTCGAGAGGCACGAACCTTCAGGAGAGTGCAGGTATTTCGCATTTGACGACAGACGCAGCACCGTCGGCGTGTACATGGAGGGGGTCGCCGAGGCGTATGCTCTCGCCAAGAGGCGCGGGGACGCCCTGCACGCGAGGTGCTACGGGAACTACCTGCGCGAGGGCGCCGGGTTCCTTGCCGACATGCAGGTGAAGGCGTCCGAGCACGCTGCTGCGGTCGGCGGCTTTCCCGGTGCTGACGGCTCCATGAGGGTGGACAGGCAGCAGCACGCGGTGTTCGCGCTCCTCGGGGCGTGCGATGCGGGCGCGATCGAGTGCTGACATGATCCTCAACCTATCTCTGCTCTAGTAGCGTGAGGATTTGCAGATGCGCTGCCGCACCGGGCGTGCGGTGTCGGGGGCAGTGCCGCGGCAGGGCGCGCGCAAGCGACGTCCGGAAGACTTCCGTCTTTTCCCCGCATAGGCATATGAAGGCATGCAGCGCCAATAGTCTTATATGTCTGAACATATTGCTAGAACATATGTTAGCGCATACCGGGGAAGGCTCTACCCAACGAAAGCGGCAGTCAGAGAGCTGCTGGACCTCGGACTGCGTCTTGAAGACTGCGTAAGGATTCTGGAGGATGGCTATGCACCACGGAAAAGGAAGAAAGGGACGGTCGAGCGCTGGCTGGACCGGGGGAAGAAGACCTACAACGTCGTTGCTGCGCGAAGTTGCGACGCGCTCGGAGAAGGCATCTGGCTGGTCATTCACGTCGGATGCTTCACGCGGCATCGTCTGCGTCTGCGGCGCAAGCACGGAGAGGAGCGCTGACATCCGTTTCAACGGCTTCGTGACCGGCGGGTGGAAATGCGCGGCCTGCGGCGAAGAGTACGGGGACCCGGAGAAGACCGAGCAGACGCTTGTCCTCAGCAGGCTCCGGCAGCGCGGCAAGACGCTGAAGCTGAACAAGGTGAGGAGCAACCTCGTCATGCGTATCCCGGTCGAGGTCAGCGAGGTCTTCGGGCTGCAGGACGGAGACTCTGTCGAACTCCGCATCGTGGGCGACGACATCGTGCTCCGCACCGCGAAGCCGCCGCTCGCGTGGATGCGGCGCAAGGCCACGTAGAATCCACAGTCGGCCTCTCGTGACCGCTCACCCGACCGCATCGAAATAGGACCGCAGTTCCTCTTTCAGCTCGCCGATGGAATCGAACACGAACAGCACCTCGTTGAAGGTGGTGATGGCCTTGTCCCGCCTGAGGATATCGTGAATCCTGAACTTCTGCATCTTCGTACCGCCGCTCATCACCTTGTCGGTCTCGCTCTTGGAGGAGATGATGCCCGCACCGAAGATTTTCATCTCGTCCTCCTCCATGATGAGGCCGAATTCGGTGCTGAACCACGCCAGTCGCTTGATGTTCTCCCGCTGCTCCTCGTTCGCGCGGCGGAAAACGGGAGCGAACATGTCCTGCAGCGCGGTGTAGTGAGGCAGGACCATGAGCGGCATGTGGCCGAAGATATCATGGAACATGTCCGGCTCCGGCGTGAACTCCAGCTCTTCCCAGCTGCGCATGTAATCCGTGATGAGGAACTCCTTCTTGATGAAATGGTCGTTGTACCAGGGAAAGGCGTCGGTGTAGCGCACTGCGGTCCTCATGGTCCTCCATCCTGTGCGGGGGGTGATGACCGCGTTCAGCTCCTCCAGCTGCGGAATCCTGTCGTGAGGCAGCTTCAGGATGTCGAAGCCCCGCAGCCAGTCGCTGCACGCGTGCTTCCTCGCGCGCGGCAGCTGGTTGGCGTAGAGCCTTGCCCAAATCCTGTGCTGGTCCTCGGTGAACTCCATCCCGGACACTGAGGAACTCGCTTCTTTTAATGATTTTCGCCAGCCGACTCCCTGCTGGATACCGGGTGCGCGGCAAAGCTTATAATCCCTGAGGACAAGATGCACGCGTGCGCTGGCTCATCCTGGACTTCGACAATGTCATCTCTCCTACGCACTACTGGTTCGACGCGTCCCTCGGAGAGGTCGCCAAGGAGCGGAGCCTCAACACGCGGAAGGCGGTCCTCTTCCTCTGCAGGCACATGCCGCAGTGGTTCCGCAACACCTGGAACACCTCGACCACCCTGGACAGGATGGGCCGTCATCTCCACCAGACTGTTCCCCTGCGGCTCTTCCGGGAGAAGCTCAAGGGGACCCTGCGTCCGCAGCCCGAGGTCCTCAGGGCGGTCGCGGCGCTGCGCAAGCGCGGCGTGAAAGTCGCGGTGCTCACCGACAGCCCGGCCATCCGCATCCGGCTCATGCGCACGCTCCTCAAGGGCCAGTTTGATCATATCACCGGCTCGGGTTTTCTCGGCCATATGAAACGCGACCGGCGCTGCTTCCGGAAGCTCTGCGCAAGGCTCCGCGCGAAGCCCGAGGACTGCCTTCTCGTCGACGACCTCGAGCTGAACTGCGCCTCGGCGCGAAAGGCCGGGTTGCAAGCGCTGCGCTTCAGCATCGCAGAACGTCCTGCAAGGGAACTCGCGGCGAGGCTCCGTTCTCTCCGAGAGTGAGCGGCCACATTGCGGAGAATGTCCGCCAGGCGAGACAGCACGGAACCTGTGCGGTCTTCCGACCGAGATTCCAGAGGCTCCGCATGGAACGCCGCCGATAACTATAAAACCACAGCGCGGACTGCCGGGGCATGCTCTTCCGCTCGCTCGCCCTGAGGAACATCCGGAGCTACATCGACGAGCGCATTGAGTTCCCCGAGGGCACGGTGCTGCTCGCGGGGGACATCGGGAGCGGGAAGAGCACGATTCTTCTCGCCGCGGAGTTCGCGCTGTTCGGCATCATGCGCGGCGCGCTCAACGGCACCTCGCTCCTGCGCCACGGGGAGCGCGAGGGCGAGGTCAGCCTGACCTTCGCCATGAACGGCAAGGACATCACGGTGCAGCGCAAGCTCGAGCGCAGGAAGGAGACGGTAGAGCAGTCCAGCGGCGCGCTCATCATCGACGGGCTGCAGCACGACCTCTCTCCCGTCGAGCTGAAGAGCAGGATGCTGGAGCTCCTGGGCTATCCCCCGGGACTCCTGACGAAATCCAAGGAGCTCATCTACCGCTACACCGTCTACTGCCCGCAGGAGGAGATGAAGGCAATCCTCACCGAAGCCGCAGAGATGCGGATGGACACCCTGCGCAGGCTGTTCCAGGTCGAGAAGTACCGCACCGTCCGAGAGAACATCCAGGTGGTCAAGCGCGAGCTGAAGTCGCACATCGACTACCTTGGCGGCGAGATTTCGGATGTTGACGACCTCGGGAAGAGACTTCAGGAGCAACGGCAGCAGTGCGCCGATGCAGAGAGGGAATCGGAACGCTTTTCGGCCGCGATGGCGCAGGATACCCGCGCTGCCGACGAAGCCAGGAGCGCGCTCGCTTCACTGGAAATCCGCGGAAAGGAGCTGGAGGCCCTTCGCGTGGAGGACGCCCGCGTCGGGAGCCTGCTCCATGCGACGACATCCCATCATCTCCAGGTCGAGGGCGACCTCCAGCGCATGTCCGGCCGGCTCACGGAGCTGTCGCGCATCCCCGAGGCGGACCCTCGCGCCGAGGAGGAGTACCGCGAGGGGAGCGTGGCGCATGCCGAGGCGGAGCAGCGCATCCGCTCCCTGCAGGAGAAGCTTGCCCGGCTGGATGGCGAGGTGCGGCAGGCGCTTGCTGCGAAAGAGGAGCTGGTTCGCATCGCGAGAGAGAAACAGCAGCTCCCTCCCCCTGAGGACGTGAGCGGCCATCGGGCTCCGCTGGAGCGCGAGCTGCACGCCCTGCTCGCGGCAGCTGCGACGCACGAGCACGCGCGCCTGGAGGCAGGGAAGCTGATACAACGACTAGCGTCCCTGGAGGAATGCCCGCTGTGCCTGCAGAAGGTCGCTCACGAGCACCGCGAATCGCTGCTCTCCACGGAACGAAGCCGACAGGAGGAGAGCGAGAGGCAGCTCAGCCAGACGAACTCACGGCGCTCTTCACTCAGCGCGGAGCTTGCGGCGCTCGCGGCAAGGGAAAAGGTACAGGAGAGGGCCCGCACGGCGCTGGCAGCCCTGCTCGCCAACGAGAGCCACTATCGGGAGCGGGCCGCGAAGCTGGACACGCTCACGGGAGAACGCTCGGACACCCAACGGGCCCTGGCTGCTGCGGAGGAGGCGCGGAGCGCCCTGCCGGACCTCGACGGGCTGAAAAAGCGCCTGCACGCGGCGAAGGAAGCCGCGCGTCTCACCGAGGAGCGCGGCCAGCTCTGCAAGCGGCGGGAAGAGCTTCGGATGGAGGGGGAGAGACTTGCGAAGGAGTCGCAGGAACTCCAGCGGAAGCGGAGCCTTCTCGAAGCGGACATCCAAAGGTTTAAAAACCTCCCGGAGGAGATAGGCGAGGCGAAGGCGCTCCAGGAGCGCGCAGGGCGCGCGCTCCGGGAAACTGCAGCCTCTGCTGCGGCGGCCGGGCAACGGGTCTCATCCCTGAAGCAGGGGATTGCCGCCCTCCAAGGGCAGCTGGCCGCCAAGGAGCTGAAGCGGAAGCGCCTCGGCGAGATGCGCGCATTGCGCGACTGGAGCGAAAAGGAATTCCTTCCCATGGTGCATGCGATGGAGCAGCAGGTGATGCAGCGGGTCCACCAGGACTTCACTGAGGGGTTCCAGCGCTACCTGAGCATCCTTCTCGAGGGCGAGGAGCTTACGGTGCGGCTCGACGGGGACTTCGCGCCCGTGGTCGAGCAGAACGGCTACGAGATGCCGGTGGAGGACCTCTCCGGAGGGGAACGGACCTCGCTGGCACTCGCGTACAGGCTCGCCATCAACCATGTCGTGAACGACCTCGTGACAGGCATCGAGACCCGCGAACTGATCATCCTCGACGAGCCCACGGATGGGTTCAGCAGCGAGCAGCTTGACAGGTTGCGCGTGGTGCTGGACGAGCTGGCGGTGCGGCAGGCGCTCATCGTCTCGCACGAGAGCAAGATTGAGAGCTTCGTGCAGCATGTCCTCCGCGTGAGCAAGCACGAGCACGTCAGCAGGGTGACCGCATGAGCGAGGAGAAACTCTGCCCGGAATGCGGCGCAGAGCTGAAGAAGCGGGCCGGGGAGACGTACTGCCCCAAGTGCGGCCTGGTGGTGGAGTAGATGGAGAGGCAGCTGCTCCTCGGCATCGCTGGCATCCTCGCCTCACTCTGGCTCCTGCGGCTCCTGCAGCGCAGGCCGCCCCGCGACGAGGTGTACCACATCCTCACCTCGAAGGAGCACATGGTCAAGGGCAGGTTCGAGGAGTAGGCCACCTAACTAACGAGAACATGCCACCAGGGCAGCTCCATAGCCAAAATGTCCCCATCCTCTGCGCTGACATGCGCCTCAAACACCATCGTAACCGGAATGATTGCCAGCAGGCGCCCTCTCCTCGTGGCGCGCACGGCATAAAACGGACCTCCTTCACCGCTCCGTAAGGTTACCTCTTCAGTCACGGCCTGCAGGTAGGAACCAATAGCATCTGGAGTCACTTCAATCCTAGAACCCTCAAAGAGTAACTCCTCGTTCACGAGTTTCAGTGTGCCCTCGACACGTGCACTAGCACCTTCCACCATGAAACCGCCTCCCTGGACTTCAAGGGTCTTTCCTCGAAACATCGTGCGACCGCAGTCATCAAGACATTCCTCGCCATCCTCGCACTCCTGATTGCCGCAGAAGGTCACGCAGGAGTTCTCCTCACAGCGCCTGAGAGAAGGGCAGCCGCAATCTGTTGGGCATATGCCGCATCCCTCCACTTCCGAACATACATTATCTCCACAGGTTTGGCAGGGCCCGCAGTCCCTCGCGCACGTAGTACAAGTTTCTCCCCCGGAGCAGCGGGCATCCCCGCAGCTCGCACAGTCCTCCGGGCAATCCTCGCCCGCCTCGCACACCAGATTACCACAGTAGGCGATACAGATACCATCTACGCATCTCCTGTTGCTCGGGCATTCGCCATGAGTGACACATATTCCAAATGAGGTATTATACGTTGCCCAGAGGTAATGTTCTCCATCGACGAACGGCTTCGCAAACCTTACGCTCGCAGAGGGCCTTCCGCTTCCATGCCCAGGTGAAACCTCTTTAACATAGAGAAAGGTTCCATCATCAAAAGCATAGTAGTTGTTGAGAAGGCGCCCAGTTGACATACTCTTTTCGTCATCCGTCAGCCTGAATTCCCGAGTTTTCACGCCATCGATAAGGAGCACAGCTCGTCGCGGAAGCTCCGAGGGAAAGGCCTCCAAGAGTGTTGCCGTGTGGCTATATCCATAGAGCGTGAACGTTGAAGTGAATCCCTTGAGGACATCACCCGTCGTCAGGGCAAGCCGACGCAGATTGTAGTCGGTGAGACCTTCTACACCGGGAACGGCAATTCTGGGGTGCCAACTCCCCAGCACAGCCTGGCATTTCAGCGAAAGACAATCCATGCCATCCGGACAATCAGCTGCTTGCTCACAAGCTCTCTGCCGACAGGTACTCCGGCAGTCCGAACCTACACTACAATCGTCGTCCACCATGCAGGACTGCCCCTCGGTGCTCTTGAGAGACTGTATAGCTGCTACCTCGCCCGCAGGGAGTGGCGATGCCCACAGATAGAATCGAACGAAACCGGGCTGGCCTTGGTGAATGGATTCTACTGTGAGACGGGAAGCATCAGGCAGGGCATTCCTGCGTCCCTCCGAAAAGGAGCCATGCAACCGTGCGCTGGTATTGTAGCTCCAGCCTCGAACTGATACTACCGCACTGTCAGTGTTCACAGACTCAACTCTTACGGTGAAGAGCTTCCCCTGCAATGAGTATGTTCGGGCGATTCCTTCTGAGAGTTGATCTCTCACTGCGGTCTGTCCTATAGCTGAAGGAGCCCATAACATGACAATTGCCACCAATAGCCCTACAAAACTTCTCCATCTCATGGTGACCTCCGCGCTGCGAACCGTATCCACCAAGGCCCGCTCTGTCGAATTGTATCACCAGACAACGCATTTACCTCCACGGTGAGTTCAGCGCTTCTCGTGATAATACCGAAGAGCTTAACACTTCTTTCAACGTACACCTTGTACCGGGGACCCTGCTCATCCATCTCAAGGACGATGGAGGAGATATTTCCCTGGACTATTGAAGAGATTTCATCAGGCAGAACCCTCAGCTGCAGTGCCGCGGCTCCTTCGGTAAGATTGCGGACAAACAGGTTGCCTTCGCTAAGCTGAATTTCGTAAGGGCTCGTCACGGTCACAGAGTCTACTGAAAAATAGCCATCGGCCAGCTCCACCTCCGTGGTCCTTCCGCTTCTGTTAAGAATCATAATTGGGCAGTCTCGGGCGCACCTTCTCCTTCGCTACACTGAGCATCACCGCATCGATTGGAGCAATCTACCCAGCACGTTTGCCGCTCTCTAGCATCGCATACATTGTTGCCACAAGAGATGATACAAGCACCCCGCTCGCAGCGCCATCCCTTTGGGCAATCATAAACGATCTGGCAGGGGCCTTCAGTCCGATTATAAGTGAGCCAGTTTCTGTACTCCCCCTCAATGAACGGAACCGCAAGCCGGAGCGTGGCTCCGCTCCTAACGCTCGGATGTTGGCTCACCGCAACGTCCACGGCGTACAGATACGATCCATCGTCGAATGTATAATTCAGATATCTGCTGTGTCCCCGCACCGTGGCTTCCTGGACGGACGGGTACAAGGTCCAGTTCAGGGCCCCGTCTACTTCCACGGTCACAGAGTCTACTGAAAAATAGCCATCGGCCAGCTCCACCTCCGTGGTCCTTCCGCTTCTGTTAAGAATCATAATTGGGCAGTCTCGGGCGCA
>JAGVZT010000033.1 GCA_018302335.1 Candidatus Woesearchaeota archaeon
CCAGGGTGGAGTACCGCCTCTCGTCCGTGAGCAAGCGCGACTACGAGGAGCTCCATCGGAAGGCCGTGAAGTTCGTGGCGATGGTGTCTCTCTGAGCGGGGCGGTCCGCGCGAACTCAGTAAGCACGTCCAGACCTACTTCAACTCTGAGATATGAGGCTGTTTTATTCCGTGACGTCGAAGCTCTTGAATGCCAGCAGCCCTGTCACCATCAGGAAATGCGTGAGATAAGCGGATGTGCTCTTCCCCGAGGATGACAGCAAGATTCGGGGAATCATTATTGGTCTTGACGTTGTCGATGTGATGCACCTCAAAATCACCCCATTGGTGCATCGGGTATTCTTTCTCAAACCATTCACCATACTTCCGAAAAACTTCTTTCTCAGCGTACCATCGATGGAACTCTTTTCCAGAGTCTGGAAACACTTCATAGCCACTATAGTTGAGTTTCACCTGCCGACCTTGCCTGTTGACGTAAGACTTCTCCAAGTCCACGGCTGCGGCCTGTTTCGATTCGGCCAACTTTTGCTGTTGCGCGTGCTCCTCTTTGAGCCTTTGCGTATGCGCCTGTTCTTCGGCGAGCATACGCTTCCGCATGAGGTCCGCTTCTGCCTGATATTCGTGAAGAGGCCTCAACGTTTCAGCAGTTTTCTGCGGCGCCCTGCGTCTTCCCACAATAGCTAAGATACCCAAATATAGGAGACCCAAAAATAAGAGGCCAAGAAATACTAAGAGAATAACGATTGGAGGGAGAACCGGCTCACGAATAACGATTGGAGGGGTAACCGGCTCACAAGTGAGAGTCTTACTGTACTCAAGGGTATTTCCTACACCTACAGACTGCCCTACGTAGGTAACCTTGGAGTGAAGTTCCAAATCCCCTGCTGATTCACAGGTCATCTGAAGAGATACATCCGCGACGCCTTTCGGGTCGAGCGTTCTGGAAATCTTGCAGAGGTTCGCTGTGCACGTGTCTGCGCTGTCCACCGCCGAAAGAGAGGCCCCGCTGGGCACGTCCAGAGCAATATTTGTATCCAGGCTCCCTGATGAGGCGCTGTCCAGCGAGATGGTCACCTGTGTCGTTTCGCCTTCTCTTATATTCGTCCGGGATGCCCAAAGCGTGATAGTGAGCGGGTCAAGACACCTCCCGTTCTCGCCGAACTGGCTGGTGCACTCAATCACGCAATCGTATAGCTCCCCAGTTCGCTTGCTGCTAGGTGTGACGCAACGTTTCGCAGGCAGGCAACCAACCCTCTCTGGGCAGCGGCATGAGGCATCTGTGCAATCATTGCAGATTCCGCCTATGCAGAATCCTTCACTGCAGTCCGCATCGCTCCGGCACTGATGGCAGAACGCTGATGGCACATCGCACCACGAGCCGATGCACTGCGCGTCACGGCAGCAGCCAAAATCACCCGGGCTGAGGCTTCCATCGGCGGCCTCGGGATTAGGAAGGGGCTGTCCCCTAACAAACTGATTAGATCTTATCGTCGCATTGAATGTATCCTCTTGAACTCTACAAAAGCGCGGGGGGACATTCGTCCAGATACCGCCATCCATATCATCAATAATGGGGGTCTCCCCCGAAGGAATGATACGACCCAAAAATTGGTTCATTTTCCCGCCCACGGATCCGGTGCCGTCTGGATTCACGTACATGTACACGTCGACCGAAAAGTCAAACAGGATTTCGTACTTATTCGGATTGTAGAGAGTCAGTCTTGGGCTGCAGACCTCGTCGTCCATTGAGTCGATTTGCGCGGAAAAGACCTCAGGGGGCTGCACGCTCTTGTTGTCC
The DNA here is from genome assembly GCA_018302335.1 of Candidatus Woesearchaeota archaeon. Lineage (GTDB taxonomy): Archaea > Nanobdellota > Nanobdellia > Woesearchaeales > JAGVZT01 > JAGVZT01. Next base: position 1,798 of record JAGVZT010000033.1, read on the forward strand.
GGCCCGACGTATCTCCACGATGGACACTCAGCGTGCGCAAGCGGTAGCGCGGAAAGCACGACGATGAAGAAGACAAGGACTTGCAGCGGGTAATAACGATGGATAATCCCCTTTTTTAGCATCAGCGGTCCCTGTGCCAGGGGTTCTCCATCACTTCTTAAAGATGCCGCGCGGCAAGGTCCCACCCTTCGCATAGTCCTTCGCGGTAGCGTGGAGCTGCGCGCTTGTTGGAATCCAACCCTTGGCGAGCCGCTGCACCCTCGCCGTCGAGAGGAACTGCAGGAACTGCGTGACGTTCTTCGGCCGCAGGGTGCGGCGGCAGCGCTCGAAGTCGATGAGGACCGGGCGCGATCTGCGCACGATGACGTGCTTCACCGGCCAGTGCATCTCCTCCTTGTTCACCCCGAGCGAGTCAAGCACGAGCAGCTGCCGCAGGACATCGCGGATAATCCGTCTCATCGCGGCCGATGACGCCCCAGCCATCCAATCAAGCAGCGGCTTCCCCTCGATGAACTCCAGGACCAGCATGCCGTCCACAACATCGCGGAGCCTCGGCCCGATGCCCTTCCGGTTGAGCGTCCGGAGCCAGCGCGCCTCGTTCTCGAGCCGTCCGGTCGCCTTGGACGCAGGGTTCTCCGCCTTGACGGCGTACTTCCGGCCCCTTCGCGACGCGATATAGACGATGCCACGCTTCCCCCGCGCGAACAGCGCGATGTCCCGGAATCCGCGCTTTTCCAGCGCCGTCCGCAGGGCCGAGCGCCTCACCCGCGCGCAGTACAGCCTCTCGAACCAGAGCTTCTCCTCCTCCAGGATGTCCATCTCCAGCGCGAGCCGCCTGGCCTCCTGCTCGATCCGCTCCTTTCCCGTCAGGGAGCTGAACACCACGACGATGCTGCCGTCCGGCGCGAGGTGCCCAGGCGCTGCATCGAGGAACCTGCACAGCGTCTCATGGCCGCGCTTCCCCCCGAAGAGCGCAGGGTTCCGGAGATGTTGGTCCTGGGGCAGGTACGGCGGATTGAAGAGGATGACGTCGAACTTCACCGTCACTCCGGAGAACAGGTCGCTCCGCACCACGCGGAGATTCTTCATGCCCTTTCCGGCCGCTCTGGTGGCCTTCACCGCACGGGCCGAGATATCCGCCGCGACCACCGAGCGGGCGAGCTTCGCAGCCGCGACCGCGAGGACTCCGGAGCCGGTGCCCATGTCCAGCACCCGGTCTCCAGGCTTCAGGAGCCTGGGAAGCCAGCGGAGGAGCAACTCGCTGTCCTCCCGCGGGGGATACACGCTCATGGAGGGGGAAGATGGTTGCCCTATTTGTGCTTGGCGGCGAAGAGGCTGTCCGCAAGCGCAAGATACTCCTGGAGCCGCTCCAGGGTGTCCGCGAGGAGCACACGTTGTACCCTTGTTGCGAAGAGCTCCTGCAGGGACATCCACTCGGTGATGCGGTAGCCCTTTTCCGTCTTCTCGACCAGGAGGAGGTCCTTCAGACGGGCAAGCTGCCTGCGGATGTTCGGCGTCGCAACACCATAGACTCTCTGCCTGCTTCGCTTCCGCAGCCCGAGCACGCGTCGCGCGAGCTGCTCAGCGCCGATAGCTCGCCGCCGGGCGCGCTCCGTGAGCAGCACCAAGAGGATGTCCACCACCACGTCGCGCGAGTCTCCCGGCTGGAGCAACCCCAGGCACAGGCAGAGCCGCCGTGCAGCCTCCCGCTGGGAGAGCTTGTAGGGCCGCTCATACTTGCGGAGCGTCAGCTCGAAGAGCGGCGTGTCGCGGGAGATGCGGGCAGCCATGGCGCCCCAACGGGAAGCGTTCTTCTTAATGCTTGCGTCGCGGGAACCCACTATAACCAAATAAAAGAGTACTTTAGAGGACTAAAAATAGAAACATTTAAATAGAAGCATGCCCATACTACATGCTGCAGAGTGCCTTCGGGCTCTCTGCCTGGAAGGACATGGAGAGAGAGATTGGTTCTAAGCCATTCTCACTCCCCCCTCAAACTCTCTCCATGTTTCCCTCCATGTTTCTCTGTTCCTGATTCACCTGTCTTCGGCCGTGGTGAGTGAGACCTCATCGAGTTGCCGCATCGGCTACGCCACGGAAGCCCGGCCGCGATGACGCGTGAGTCCCAGGCTGTCTCTCCGGAATGGCGGGAACTCTCCGCAATGCGGCCGACGCCATGCGGACTCCACGAGGCCGTACGGCGCAAAGCATTTAAGCGCCCGGAGGACTTCCCGCGCCAACCTGCCTCAGTAGCGCAGTGGTAGCGCGCATGCTTGGTAGGCCTTCCAGACGATTCTGGCGGCCGCAAAGAGCATGAGGTCGCGAGTTCAATCCTCGCCTGAGGCTTCGTGTTCTCCTGACTGTGCGGATGGGCCACGCCGACAACTACTATTCTAATTAATTATTTACTAAAATAAATGTATTACACTACTTATTTTAGTCAGATTGGATGTAGGTAGGGCTGATATTATACTATTTTGCATATCATCAAAAAATAGCTTCTGAAGCTCCTAAATGCTTATAAATGAGGATTACGGGATGCATCATACGTAAAAGAATATAATGTGGTCTAGGGGTGGGGAGTGACCCGGAGCCGGCTATGCGTCCGTTTCTCCTAGCGCCAGCGGGGGTGGCATCATCCCCGTAACCGCCCTGGAGCAGGACATCCTCGGGCTCTTCCTCCCCCGGGTGAAGGAGCATTTCAGCATCAACCAGATTGCCACCAAGCTCGGCAAGACGTATCCGTACATCCACCAGACGGTCCAGGGGCTGCTGGAGCGCGGTATCCTCCTGGCAACTCCCGTGGGGAGGAGCCATCTCTGCACCCTCAACCTCCAGAGCGAGGAGTGCGTCGCCATACTCACGCTCATCGAGCTGGAGCGCACCTCGCGCGCGCTGAAAAAAGACCGCTTCCTGCCTGCTGTCGTCGAGGCGGTCCGGAAGGCGAACCATGGCGTCCGGATATGGACGACCATCCTGGTGGGCGACAAGGTCTATACGGTGGTGGACGACCCGCGCAGCGAGAGCATTGTCGCCATCCTCGGAAGCATCCCCTACTCCAACATGCAGGCGCTCGGCATCGGCAGCCTCTCCGAGCTTCTCGTGGGCAAGGATGCGAGCTTCAGGGAGGACCGTGTCATCCTCCAGGGCTTCGAGAACTACTTCATGATGCTCGCGGGGGTCGAGGAGCAGCTCGGCATGCTCTACTCCCCGCTGGGGGCGCGGCCGTGAGGCAGGCACACAGAGGTCATCCCCTGCTGTTCGCTCTCATCCTTGCCACCCTGATGGCTGCGCTGGGCCTGCTCGTCCTCGGCCAGAGCGACGCGCTCACCGCGGACAAGAGCATCTATCTGCCCGGGGAGGAGGTGCAGCTCCGCATCAGCCATCCTCTCGGGAATGTCCAGCTCTTCGTCAGCTTCGGTGGTAGGGTGTACCAGTACGCGGACCTCCAGAGCGAAACGATACGCTTCACTCCCTCGCAGGCCGGCAGCTACACCGCCACGCTCTACGAGGAGGGAAAGGGAGTGCTGGACACGGTGGAGTTCACTGTGGCGACTGCAGTGCACGTGGCCGAGGAGGGCCCGCAGATAGACTGCTGCACCCTCATGGTGAGCAACACGTCGTACACCGTGGGGGATACGGTTCTCATGGAGGCCCCGCAGGCGCAGCTCCTTAGCATCGTCTTCAGGAACAGGACCTTCCTGTCTGAGCCCATGGAGGGGGTCTTCCGGTTCGTCCCTCTGGAGGCAGGGGAGTATCGCATCGTGGCGCATTTCAATGGCAGCGTCGTTGAGAAGACCTTCACGGTCCTCCCTGCGCAGCTCCCCCCGGAGAGCGTTGTGGTTCCACCTGCGAAGCAGGAAAGGGAGCCGGACGCGCCGGTCTCCGGCGCGGCGGAAAGACTGGTGTTGCGCGAGCCGTCAGGCGACCGCCAGCGGGTGAAGCTCCAGCTGGGTAACGCTGATTTCTTCGTCCGTGTCGCGGACCTTGTCACCGCAAGCGAGCACTATGATGCGGAGCTGCTTCCCGAAGGGATGTCCGTCAAGCGCATCGCCTTCCGCAACCTCGACCTCTCGCGCGAGGTGAGCATCGGCCTCATGGAGAAGAAAGGACATATCGCCTCAGGCTCGCTGCACTTCGGCAAGGTGTACGCCATCGACCCCACCGGCCTCAGGTTCAGCGACGCCGTGGTCACCGCGACGGCGCAGGGCCGCTCCCTCTACAAATGTCGGGACTGGGATTTCGAGAGCGAGCGATGCCTCGGCTCCTGGGAGAAGATGATGGACCTCGTCCCGGGGGGAGAATACAGCTTCACTCTGACCGCTGATGACCCTGGCTTCGCGGAGACGGGAGTAGCGACCGTGAACACTGACAAGCCGATGTACCACCCCGGGGGGGACGTCAGCCTGGTCATGGCAGTGCTCGATTCACAGGGCCATCTGGTGAGCGGCGCATCGCTCGTGCTCAACGTCACCTTGCCCGATGGCAGCAGCGTCGTCCTCAGCACCTCTGCCGATATCGTGGAGCGGGAGCAGGGAATCTACGACGCACTTTTCACTGACACTTCCCTCCCCGGGACCTATGGCCTCGCGGTGACCGCCCTCGGGCCGGAAGTGGATTACACCTTCTCCTCCTTCTTTGAGGTCAGGGACTACTACGAGTATGACATCATCCGCAAGGCTCCGGTGAGCATCGACCCATGGAAGGGGCCCTTTGCGGTAGGCATCACCGTCTTCTCCTACACCAATGAGTCCTCGTGGGGCGTCACTGAACGGATTCCATCGGAGTTCACCGTCGTCGACTCCGGAGGCGCAACGCTCACCTCCCAGGACGGCAGCCAGTCTCTCACCTGGCAGGGCCTCACGAATGGCAGCGCGGTCAGGTACTCGCTCAACGCGCCGAGGAGGTCTCCCGAGTTGTACGTCCTGGGTGAGGTGACGGTGCATGGCGCCGGCGATTTCCGGGAGGCGCGGCCCTGGTTCATCGTCGCAGACCCCGGCACGGATGTGGATTACCTGTATCCGGACGAGGCCGCCCCCGGAATGAACGTCGTGGTGACATTTATCGGTCCGGATTTCGACGAGAATGACACTGTGAGGACCAACAGCTCGGACATCTTTGTCGGGCCCGTGTTCATCCTCAACCAGTCCGCCTCAGAGGTGACGAGCGGCGGTCGGACATTGCAGACGGTCTTCTTCATCAACGCGAGCGCCCAGAACCAGTCCGTCACGCTCAACATCAGCGGGACGCTGTATCCGAACAATTTCTCCATCCGCACGCCAGGGCTGCAGAGCGGGAATTTCTCGGGGTTGAGCGGCACGAGGACGCTGGGCAACGGCGGCGCGAACGGCACCCGCTCTTTCAGCGGGACGATTGTGCTCGACAGCCTTATCATTCCTGCCGGCATGACCGTGAACGTTACCACCACGGATCCCGATGCAGCTCTCGCGAACGGCCATCAGGGGTATTTTGCTTCGGTCATCCTGGTCGACGGCCCTGTTGAGATAGCGGGCGTTCTCATGGTAAACGGGTCCGACGGGACGAATGGCAGCGGTGACACGGGTGGATCCGCAG
>JAGVZT010000034.1 GCA_018302335.1 Candidatus Woesearchaeota archaeon
TACATCTGAGAATCATAATCCTTATATACCTCTGCTTCAGATGGAAGCCACCCATGCAGCACAGTCTCGCCACGTATTTTGAACAGTATCTCCGCAGGGACAGCATCTTCCTCGACAAGAGTGTACTGGAAGGCAATTACACCCCAGAGGAGCTCCTGCATCGGAACGAGCAGATGGAGAGCATCGCCCAGATGCTCGCCCCGGCCCTGCGACTGGAGAAGCCCAGCAACCTGTTCATCTACGGGAAGACAGGCACCGGAAAGAGCGTGACCGTGCAGTACACGACCGAACAGCTCCTTGCGGTCGCCAAGGAAAAAGGCATCCCACTCAAGCGTATCTACATCAACTGCAAAATGAAGAGGGAGGCTGACACGGAATACAGGCTTCTCGCATTCTTTGCCAGGGAGCTTGGCGCGGACGTCCCCGCGACAGGCCTGCCCACTGACGAGGTGTACCGCACCTTTGTCTCCAAGATAGACGTGAAGGAACAGCTCATCCTCCTTGTCCTCGATGAGGTGGACGAACTGCTCAAGAGAAGCGACGACTCCGTGCTGTACAACCTGACCAGGCTGAACACGAGCCTGAAGCGCGCGCAGATTTCGCTCATAGGAATCACCAACGACATCACATTCACCAATCACCTCGACCCGAGAGTGCGGTCGTCCCTCGGTGAGGAGGAAATCATCTTCCCCACGTACAACGCTTTGCAGATACAGGATATTCTCACGCAGAGGACCGCAAAGGCGTTCAGCACGGGCGTCATCCAGCCAGGCGTCATAGAGAAGTGCGCGGCATTCGCAGCTCGCGACCACGGGGACGCGAGACGCGCGATAGAACTGCTGCGCGTCGCTGGCGAGATTGCGGAGCGCAACCGGCTCAAGGAGGTCACCATTGAGCATCTTGATGAGGCCGAGGGGAAGATTGAACGGGACCGCATGCTTGACATGGTTCGCTATCAGCCGAAGCAGTTCCAGGCCGTCGTGTACGCCATACTCACGCTCTCCGAGCGCGACAGCAGGTCTCTTCTGTCCACTGGAGAGGTCTACAACCATTATCAGAAACTGTGCGGTCCCTCCAATCTGCGGCCGCTCACCCAACGTCGCGTCTCCGACATCATCGCGGAGCTTGACATGCTCGGGCTCATCAACGTGAAAATCATCTCGAAAGGCCGCTACGGCCGCACCAGGGAGATAACGGCATCGGTCCCTCAAGATACTGCCCGCAATGTGAAGAAGCTCATCGCGCAGAACCTTGACCTGCCGGCCTGACGCCCGCTGTAAAATCGGCCGCAATGCTGTGCGTCTTCCGGATGGTCTCGCCGGAATTCCGGGCATGCTCAGCAATGCGACCGAACCACGTTTTTGATTATTCTCGGCTGACAGGAGGTTTTATATTCGCCGGTTTTTCTCTGTAATCCGTTGTGAGCGAGGTTCTCCGGTCCCAGGTGCAGCGCATGCTCGACGCCGGCGTGCTGCTCAGCCCGGATTATCTCCAGGGGGGATACGAGCTGCCGGAGAGCGTAGCCGACAACAGGGTGCTCGTCCTCTCCGGCGAAGTCGTCCCCCTGCTGGAAAAAGAGCAGGTGAACTGGGGGGAACTCGAGAAGGCAAGGGCGATTTTCGAGAGGACTTCCGATCAGAGGCTCTACCTGACGATACTTGAAGCTCTCCGAGAGGAGGCCCCGCAGAAACCCGCGGCGCCTTCAGGAGCGTTCCCTCCTCCCGAGGTGGTGTCCAGTTATCAGGTGGAAGCCAAATCCTGGAAGGTCCAAGATTTTGTGTCGCATCTCCGGGCCAGGCTGACGGTGCTGTCCAGGATGCTCCGCGAGCACAAGGACCTGCAAGGCGCCGCGGCACTGCGCCGTCTGCAGGACAGCAGCGGCCATGTCTGCGCAATCGGCCTGGTGAGGGAGAAACGCGACACGAAGGGAGGCAATGTCCTCATCGTTCTCGAGGACCAGAGCGGATGGGCCAAGATTCTCGTGAGCAGCTCGAAGCCCGAATTGTTCCGGGTGGCGCGGGACATCTCCCCGGACGAGGTGCTTGGGGTCATCGGCTCGAAGAAAGGGGATTTCATCTTTGCCAACGACATCATCCTGCCCGATATCCCCCTGAGCACCGAACTCAAGAAATACCCCGGAGACTGTGCCATCGCCGTCATCTCTGACATCCATGCGGGCTCCATCAATTTTCTCGAGCAGGAGTTCGACCGTTTCCTCCAGTGGATACGGGGGGAGTTCGGGACCGAGGAGCAGCGGCAGCTCGCGAAGAAGGTCGGCTACCTCTTTGTCGTGGGAGACCTGGTGGCAGGCGTGGGAGTCTATCCGGGGCAGGAGGAGGAACTTGTGCTGCCGGGCCTGGCCGCCCAGTTCAAGAGAATCGCAGAGTTGCTCAGCAGGGTGCCTGAGCGCATACACATCATCGCGATTCCCGGGAACCACGACGGCATCAGGCTGGCAGAGCCGCAGCCCGCATTCTCCCCGGAGCTCGCGGGGCCGCTCCTCCAGCTGCCGAACCTCACCCTCGTGAGCAATCCGTCGCTGATACGGATTCTCCGCTCTGACGATTTTCCTGGTTTTGATGTGCTGCTCTACCACGGCTACAGTTTTGTCCACTACGCGGAGAGCGTGGACACCATACGCTCCGCAGGGGGGGTGGATAAACCGGAGGAGATCATGCGGTACCTGCTCACGCGGCGTCATCTTGCCCCCACACACGGCTCCGCGATTGCGGTGCCAGACCCGGCGTGCGACCCGCTGGTCATCGATACAGTTCCCGATTTTTTCCTCAGCGGCCACCTGCACAAGTCTGCGGTCGCAAACTACCGGAACGTGACGATGATATGCGGCAGCTGCTGGGAGCAGGAGACGAGCTTCCAGAAAAAGCTGGGACTGCATCCGGAGCCCGCACGGGTACCCGTGATAGACCTGCGGACCAGGGACGTGAAGGTGCTGAAGTTTGGAGAGTGATTTATCGCCACGGATGAAGCGCTATTTCGGCGCGCTGAGCGCCGAAGTCCAGCGCGCGTACGATTGCGCGGGTTCTGCGAGGTCCAAGGGGCTCGATCCAGAGCGCAGGGTGGACATCCCCCAGGCCAAGAACATGGCAGAGCGAGTGCAGGGCCTCATTTCCATCGCGGCGCCGCAGCTTGTCGGCACCTTGCTCATCCCGCGCATCAGGGAACTCGAGCAGGAGTTCGGATTCCTCGACTGGAGGGTGGCCCTGAAGATAGCCGAGGAGACCGCATCCGAAAAATTCTGCAGCTTCGCGGACAGGCGCGAGGCCATCGAGGTCGGCGTGCGCACGGGATTCGCGTACCATACCCTTGGCATCGTGGCCGCCCCTCTGGAAGGATTCATCGGTCTCGCAATCAAGAGGCGGCGGGACGGGAATGAGTATCTCTCGGCGCAATTCGCCGGCCCGGTGCGTGGAGCGGGCGGCACGGCTGAGGCGTTCTGCGTCGTCCTTGTGGATTACCTGCGGGTGAAGTTCGGGTACGCCGCGTTCGACCCGGACGAGAAGGAGGTGAGCAGATACGCTGTCGAGATACGGGACTACCATGAGCGGGTGACCAACCTCCAGTATTATCCGAGCGAAGACGAGATAAAATTCCTGGTCCGCCACGTCCCCGTCGAGATCAACGGCGACCCGACGGAGCAGCTGGACGTCTCCAACTTCAAGGACCTTCCCCGCGTGGAGACGAACAAGATACGCGGAGGGGTGTGCCTGGTCATCGGCGAGGGACTCGCGCAGAAGGCCCCAAAGCTCTGGAAGCGCCTCTCCCAGTGGGGGGCCGCGTTCGGACTGGAGTGGGGCTTCCTCGAGGGATTCCTCTCGCTGCAGAAGAGCATCAAGGCCGGAGGGGAAAAGAAGGCTGCTGTGGGACTCACCGCGAATTACACCTTCATCAAAGACCTGGTCGCGGGGCGTCCTGTGCTCACCTACCCCCTCCGTCCGGGCGGTTTCCGTCTCCGGTACGGGCGGGCTCGCGTGAGCGGCTATTCGGCCGCGGCTGTCCATCCCGCCACGCAGATTCTTCTCGATGAATACATCGCCGTGGGGACGCAGCTCAAGGTGGAGCGGCCAGGCAAGGCATGCTCTCTCACGCTCTGCGACGCCCTTGAGGGCCCTATCGTGCGCCTCAGGGACGGGAGTGTCATGCACATCCGCACCAGCCAGCAGGCGCGGTCGAAGGCAAAGGAAGTCGAGAAGCTGCTGTTCCTTGGCGACATCATGTTCAATTATGGGGATTTCGCGGAGAACAACCACATCCTTGTCCCTGCCGGCTACTGCGAGGAGTGGTGGCTGGGAGAGGTGGCCCAGGCTCTTGGCTGCTCCCGCCGGGAGGTTGAGCAGCGCCTGTCCAGCATCGTCTCCGCGGAGGACGCGGCTCTCGTCTGCGCGTGGTGGAGCAGCAGGAAGCCAGGGTTCGCCCTGGCGGAGAAACTCTCACGCATCCTGAAAGTCCCGCTGCATCCGGCCCACCTGCTGTACTGGTCAATCCTCAGCCCGGAGGAGCTAGCCGCTCTCGGGAGATGGATGTGCTCCGGAGTCCAGCAGGATGATGGCCGCCGGGTGCTGTCCAAGGGGGTGGAGAAAGCGCTGCTGGAGAAGATAGGGGCTCCGCACATCGTGAGCGCGGAGCATGTGGTCATCCCCCCCGATGTGGCGAGGAGCATGGAGCTCGCCCTCGGCCTTGACGCGAGGACGCCCGCAGAGGTGCTGGAGACCCTCGTCGCAGCGTCTCTCGCCCGCAAGCCCTCGCTCGAGACGTTGAATTCCCTCAGCAGCATCACCCTGCGGGACAAGGCGGGGACATTCATCGGCTGCAGGATGGGGAGGCCGGAGAAGGGCAAGATGCGAAAGCTGACCGGCAGCCCCCATGTGCTCTTCCCGGTGGGAAGGGAGGGGGACCAGATGCGCTCCTTCCACGCCGCGCTGGAAAAAGGCCATGTCTCCGCGGACTTCGCACTGTACGAGTGCCCGACATGCGTGCAGCCGACGGTGTACGCGATGTGCCACCGGTGCGGCACTGAGGCGGAGAAGAGATATTACTGCAGGGACTGCGACAAGGTGCTTTCTGTGCAGACCTGCGCCGCGCACGGCAAGATTCCCGGCTATCGCTTCCAGCAGGTCAAGCTGAAGGAGTATTTTGAGCACGCGCTCTCGCTCTTCAAAGAGCCATCGCATCCGGACCTCATCAAGGGGGTCCGCGGGACGTCGAACAAGGACCATATACCCGAGCATCTGCTCAAAGGAATCCTCCGCGCGAAGCACGAGATATGCGTGAACAAGGACGGTACGACGCGCTACGACATCACCGAGCTGCCCATCACCCATTTCAAGCCCTTGGAGATAGGCACCCCTGTCGAGAAGCTCATTACGCTGGGGTACACCCATGACATCGAGGGCCTGCCGCTGGAGCGCGACGACCAGGTCCTCGAGCTCTTCCCCCAGGATGTCATCATCCCCAGCAATGTCCAGAGCTTCGACGAGGCGGCCGATACCGTGCTGCTCCGCATCGCAGCTTTCGTTGACGAGCTGCTCGAGAAGCTGTACGGGCTTCCGGCCTACTATGGCGTGGCAAAGTCTTCTGACCTTGTGGGGCATCTCGTCATCGGGCTTGCGCCGCACATCAGCGCGGGGACCATCGGGAGGATTGTGGGGTTCAGCAGCGCCCAGGGCTGCTATGCCCATCCCCTGTGGCACGCGGCCCTGCGCCGCGACTGCGACGGCGACGAATGCTCGGTCATCCTCCTGCTCGACGCGCTGCTCAATTTTTCCCGGCAATACCTCCCGGACAGGCGCGGCGGGCGCACCATGGATTCGCCCCTCGTGCTCACCGTCCAGCTGAATCCCTCAGAGGTGGATGACATGGCGCACGGCCTCGACGTGGTGTGGGAATATCCCGTCGGGTTCTACCAGGCGGCGCTCACCTTTGTCCACCCCAAGGACTTCCCCGTGGAGCAGCTCGGCCGGCGTCTGGGCACTCCGGGAGAGTACGAGGGCATCGGGTTCACCCACCCCACGACGGACATCAATGCGGGGGTGCTCTGCTCGGCGTACAAGACCCTTCCCACCATGCAGGAGAAGCTGCTCGGCCAGATGAGCCTCGCCGAGAGGATATCGGCGGTGGACGTGTCCGACGTGGCGCGGCTCGTCATCGAGAAGCATTTCATCAAGGACATCAAGGGGAACCTGAGGAAGTTCTTCGAGCAGGAAGTCCGCTGCGTCCGCTGCAATGAGAAGTATCGCAGGCCGCCGCTGCACGGGCGCTGCGTGAAACCCTCGTGCGGGGGAAACCTCATCTTCACCATAGCCGAGGGAAGCGTCGTCAAGTACGTCGAGCCCAGCATCTCCCTCGCGGTGAAGTACGACCTGCCTCCGTTCCTCAAGGAGACCCTGGAGCTCACGCGGACCGCGATTGAGTCCGCGTTCGGGAAGGAGAAGGAGACCCAGATGGGCCTCGGGAAGTGGTTCGCGCCAGAAGCTCAGAGCCGCACGACCTGAAGATAGGGGATGCCCGAGACACGTTTGATATCCTGTTGTCCCGCGAGGCCGTGCGAGACGAGCAGTGCGACGCTCTCCTTTCCGACGGCGAAGATGATGTCCACCACCTCGGCAAGCTCGCCTGCCCGCGCCTCGTCCATCTCTTCCCCTCTGAAGAAGTCCGAGGTGAGGTCGAGCTGGCTGCGGCCCTCCTCGAAGCGCTTCCCGAGCAGCGGGCTGTCGCACAGCGCGAGAATGGCGCGGTCCCCCTTGTGGACGCGGGCAATCATAACTTGGCCATCACCGGATGCCTAGCGCCGCAGGCCATGCACCGAAGGAAGGTGATGCGGTTCTCCTTGGAGACCTTGGTGTCGGGCTTGCCGCATTCCTTGCAGAGCACGAACTCGCGGGTGAACTGCCGCACCTTCTCATTGATGCGCCCCGCGGAGACCTTCCTTCCCAGGATGAGCCCCTTGGGCTTGAGGTCTCCGGGCGTCGCGAGCTCTCTCAGGATATATTTCACCAGGTCGTTCACGTCCCTGTTGAGGAATGAGGCGATTTGATGGACATTGCTCAGCACCGTTCGCTGGCCCTGGATGTGCCCTACCACCTTAGGCACCTCGAAGCGCGAGGTGCTGAGCACTTCCTCGGGGAGGTTCTCCAGCGCCCTGGTGAGCATGGTCTCGTAATCGGGAAGCATAGCGCGTCGGGGTGATGGGGGCTTTTTAAATGTTGTCGCAGCGC
>JAGVZT010000056.1 GCA_018302335.1 Candidatus Woesearchaeota archaeon
GAGCAGGGAAGAACGCCGGTAAAGCGCCTGGCTCTCCGAGGTGAACATCCCGTCTCCGGAAAAGCACATCGCCTTGCCCTGGGACTCGATGCGCACCGCGTAGTTCGGCACGGAGTGCGTGGTGGGAGCGATCCGCAGCACGCAGTCCTTCCAGGTGAGCTCTCGGTCGAAGCCGCGGAACTCCAGCGGAAAGGAAAACTCCTTCCGCAGCGTGGGATAGCCCGATTCGAGCAGCCGCTCGAGTTTCGGGACGAGCGCAGTATGGCCGCAGATGAGCAGCGGTTTCTTCCTGCCGTCCACGAGCATCCGGATGAGCAGCGCTGGCAGCCCGAAGGTATGATCCGCATGCTCGTGGGTGAGGTAGACGAGGTCGATGTGGTCCTTGTCGGGGACACGGCGCCAGAGCTGCTGCACCGCGGAGAAGCCGCAGTCCAGGAGGATATTTCCGTTTGGCGTCTCCACGAGCAGCGAGGTGTTCGGCAGGCTCTCGTCCACCGCTTCTCCGACGCCGATGTAGCGGACTCTCATTTCCGGAGGTAGAGCACGACGTCCCGCGCGGAAACCAGCGCCCAGGTCGCGTTCAGCACGATGAAGGGCCAGCCCTGCCATCCCTGGATTTGCACTGCGTACAGGACGAGCATCGCCGCGCCCAGGAAATTCGTGGCGTCGAAGAAGAAATTGTCCGCGCTCCACTTCCCGAGTTGGTTGAGGATGTACGCCGCGAGGATGAGCCCCATCCCGAGCAGTCCCATGAGCGTCTCTGGCATGGCTCTCCCAGGTGAGCGTGCCTATATAACTCTTGCGACCGCCTCGCAGCCCTCTCTGCGACATTTCGGCCGCGATGCCGCATGCTATCCGCGTGGCCGGCAGGCGACCGCAAATCTTATACGCGCTGGCGGGAATCGCGGGTCATGCAGCCGCAACGCCCTGCGCAGTACCGAGACCCGGTGCTCTTCTCCATTCGGGAGCTTTTCCCTGCGATGCTCAAGGCGCAGGCGACCTTCAAGGCGCGAGAGATGCTCTCGGCGGATTTTTCCGGGAGCGCGCCCGCGCCATTCGTGGGCCGCGCAGGGTACCCCTATGTCAACGTAGGGATACTCTCTCCGCCACGCATCGAGCCTCGCGCCTGGGAGTACGATGCGCCGAGGCTGTGGTCCCGGGATTCGTACGACATCAGCAGGATTGTCCAGCTGCGCAGCGAACTCGTGAACTCGCGCTTCCTCGCGGATGTCCGGCTGCTGCGAGGCAGATTCCTGGACGCAAGCCAGGAGGTGGCGATGGCATCTCGTCCGGTGGAGATGGAGTTCCATCTCCACGAACGGCCCGTGGCGCGGCTCAGCCTCTCTCCGGAGGCTGCTCCCACGGGTCCAGCGGCCGCGCTGAAAGCCTTGGAAATCACCTCGAATCCTCACGTCCCGCGCAGGATAGAGTCCGCGGTCTCGGATACCGACCTGAAGGCAGAAGCAGCAGTGCGCACGCTCTTCTCGAAAGGAGTGGACGAAGGGAAACTCACCCGGCTGCTCTCCGTGGGCACCCTGGGAGTGAAGGCGCAGCGGAAGCTTGTTCCCACCAGGTGGAGCATCACGGCCGTGGACGACATCGCGGGCAAGGCCCTCATCCGCGAGGCGAAGGACTGCCAGCTGCTCGGGGAGCATTTGCTGTTCATCGGAGAGTACCTCGGGAACAGGTTTCACGTGATGCTCCTGCCGGAGGTATGGGGGTACGAGCTCTTCGAGACCTTCCTCCCAACGCTGAGCATGCTGGAATCGCCAGATGTGAAGTACACCACTGACCATGAGGGGTACGATGGCCGGAGCGCGTACGCGGAGAACTGCGCTGGGGGCTACTATGCGGCGCGCCTGGCCGTGCTGGAGCGACTCAGCGCGATGAAACGCCAGGCCCGCGTGGTGGTGCTGCGCGTCATCAGCGAGGAATACGCGCTGCCGCTCGGCGTCTGGGTGGTGCGGGAAGCGGTGCGGAAGGCGATGCGCAGTGGGCCGCAGCGCTTCTCCTCTAGGGAGGAGATGCTCGCAGAGGTGCGGCAGAGCGTCTCGGCCGCGTACCATGTCGACGCCCTGTACTTCTTCCGCAGGAGCAGGCTGCTCGCGGAGGCTCGCACGCAACGCAGGCTTCTGGAGTACTAGAGCCACTTCCAGAACCAGTAGCGCTCGAACAGCGCCTTCAGCAGGCCGTAGAGCCTGCTCGGCCCGTGCATCCGGATGTCGCGCGGAGTTCCATAGAAATTCCCGCTCGCGAGGCCCGCGACTCCGCTGGCGGTCTCTAGGAAGCACATGCCCGCGCCGTCGAACTCCTGAGCCTTGCCTCTCCCGAGCTCTGCGGCGATGGTCATCGCGACTGCCTCTGCCTGACGATGCGCGAACACTCCTGCCTTGGGCAGGGGCTTCCCGTCAGGCAGCGTGATGCTCGTGCAGTCTCCGACGGCATAGACCCCCTTCGCAGGAGTGCGCAGGCTTTTCGCATCCACCGGAACCCATCCGCTGTCATTGGTGAGTCTGGCATCCTTCAGCACGGCCGGTGCAGAGTGGGGCGGGACATAGGCGAGAAGGTCGAAACGAGTCTCTTGTCCCTCGAAGAGCACTTTTCCCTTGTCCACCCTCACCACCTTCCGCTCGGGAGAGAACGTGATGCCCTGCGAAGCAAGCATCTCCCTGACGGCAGTGCCGAGCTTCGGCCCTGTCACCGGCATCGGCAGCGGCTCGGGAGTGCAGAGTTCCACCTCGCTGTCCGGCAGAAGCTCCCGGAGCAGGAATGCAGCCTCGTACGGCGCTGCCGGGCATTTGAACGGAAGCCTGCTCACCAGCACCACCGCCTTCCCCTTGAACTGACCAAGCGCCTCTCGGAGGCGCACGATATCCTCCGCATCGTAGAGGTTGTAGCCGTGCTCCGCAAGCCCGGGAATCGCGCCAGGCTGCAACTCGGCTCCCAGCGAGATGACGAGATAATCATAGGGGACAGCACCAGCGCTGGTCTGGACAATCTTGCCGTTCGTGTCGATGCACTCGACTTCAGCTCTCAGGACCTCGATGCCCTTCCGGCGCAGGGGATCCAGGGGTCGCTGTATCTGCTCCAGGGAACGCCACCCGCGGAGCATCCAGAAGAGCGACGGAGCGAAGAGATGCTTCCCGGTCCGCTCGATGAGCGTCACGTCGTGCATCCTACCCACCCTGCGACGCAGCGCGTTCGCAGCGACAATGCCGCCAATGCCACCACCCAGGACGAGAATGCGTGCCATGTGGGACTCCTCTGAATGGCTCCTATTTAAGTTAATACTACAAAGCTGGATTTCCCTATATCTCTAAAAACATTTATATACTGGGGGGTCCTTTTCGGAAAAGGGTGATAGAGAGTGGTAATCCTCTTTGACAGGTTTAACCTTCCAGAGGATGTCTATGAGGTCCTCTTCTCCACGGAGCAGCAGGTCATCGTGGCCAAGGTCTTCGTGAAGTACCTCAAAGACACCAATGGCGAGGTCACGAAGACCCAGATGTCCTTCTTCGCGAACGCCCTGCATGAGGGCAATTTCGAGACGCAGATAGACGACCCCCGCTACCGCGGGAAGCTCGTCAAGCTCAGCTACAACAAGCGGCAGTTCTACGACAGGATCCTGACCCCGATGAAGAGCATGGGACTCATCTACTACGACCTCTACAAGAAGACCTACGCGCTCTCGGACCAGTTCAACAAGGACATGATGCGCATCGGGCTCATGTGGAAGAAGGAGCTCGAGCGCGCTGCGTGAGCTGTCCTACGTTCGATTCAGTCGTACGGGTTGAGACTCGGCCGTAGTGCTGAGTATATCCGGGATTTCTCTGAGACCAACCGAAGACCGTATGACTTTCCTGGTGAGAGAATGACTGGAAATGGATGAAAAAGAAGTGCGAGGCTTGCGCCTCGCATAAGGGAAAAAACTTACAGGTCCTTTGCCATCAGGGTGCGTCTGTTGTTACCCTTGGCTCTCGATTCCGCAGCCTTGATGAGCTCGCGGACCTTCTTGTCCAACGCCTCGGCGAAATCGCCCGCGACGTTGCATTCCTTCACTGCTTCCTTGATCTTCGCCCTGACCACAAGCAGGTCTCCCATGTGTATCACCTCGCGCTTGACGCGCGTCAGGGTGCTGAGGGGCATCGCCTATAAAAATGTTTCGCATAAGATAGCCTAAAACGGGCATTATAGGGCTTCTGGAGGCCTTTTACGAGGGCAAGGCTTTTATAGGGACAATCCGATGCAAAAGCATGCGGGAGGAGTCCTGGTCCCTTGCTGGCGACTGTGTGCTGAGGGGCACGCTCTACGTTCCGGACGAGTACGCCACCGCTATGATTGCCTTACATGGCTTCACCGGGAACAGGCATTCCCTGAAGAGCTATTGCCGAGTTCTCTGCCAGGATAAACTGGTGCTGGCGCTGGACCAGCGCGGGCACGGCGAATCGGAAGGCAAGGTGGACATCGCCGCGATGGCGCGGGACATCGGCCGGATTCTGGATGATATGCGGGAGCGCGGGGCGTCTTCGGTCGCGCTGCTCGGCCACAGCATGGGAGGCCTGGTGGCGACGATTGCCGCGGCTGAATTCCCCGTCTCTTCGCTGACTGTCATCTCCGCTGCGGTGGACCCGAAAGCCGAGCGGGACGACCGGGCGAAGGACCGCGCCCTGCTCGGCAAGGTGCTCAGCCAGAATACCCTGGGGGGCATCCCGCGGCTGAACGACCTTGACGTCGAGGGGATGATGGCCCGTTTCGCACACGCTCCCGGTGCGCTGGACTACGCTCAGCGCGTGCGGTGCCCCTACCTCTCCTTCCACGGCACTCGCGATGATATCATCCCGCTCTGGGCGGCCCAGAGGGTTTACGACGCGATGGGAAGCGGGACAAAGGAACTCGTGGTGCTCGACGGCACGCATGACCTGTGGGTCACGCACGTTTCTGATATCCTTTCCCGGCTCACCGGTGGCTGAACCAGAACTCGCCAGGAGAGTCGCAGCGCACAAACCCGAAGCGCTCGAACTGGACGATGTCTCCTGGCTTGACTTTCGCGAGGAGTGGCTCGCCCTTGCCTTTGATGACCGCGTCCGGCATCACCACCGTGATGTCCACGGCCGCGTCCGCAGGAAGCCAGTGCATGATGCGCTCGCCGTCCTTGCGGTACAGCTCGTAGTCCTCGGAATGGAACGCGAGGTGGTCGTGCTCCTTGGTGAAGTTGAGGCAGTCCATCAGCCGGTAGAGCTTGCCTTTCTCGAACGCGACATCCTTCTTCTCCAGCAGGAAATCCTGCTTGGCGATGAGGACCCGATGGCCGCGCCTCTCGTCCTCCGGATGGAGGCGCAGCTCCACGCGCCGCCCAGGAGCGGCGGTGATGTGGACCTTCTCCGGCTGGGCGATGAAGAAGTACCGGTTGGCACGCTTGTCCAGCAGTCTCCGGTTGATGGCAGCGAGCACGCTGAAATCGATGTTGGTCTCGTTCTGGGTCATCCCGACCTCCTGCACCAGCTCGCGGAAAGTCTCGGGAAGGATGCCGCGGCGCTTCAGGGCCTTCAGGGTGACGAGCCTGGGGTCGTCCCAGCCGATGAACTCGCCCCTCTCGATAGCCTCGCGAATCTCACGTCCCTTGGTCAGCGCGCCCGTGATGTTGAACCTGCCGTATTGCGTGACACTCTGGTCCGGGAATCCGAGGAGCTGCTTGAGGAGGCTCTGGAGCTCGGTGCGCATGGTCCCGAACTCGTTCGAGCGGAGGATGTGCGTGACGCCGAGGATGCAGTCCGAGACCGCGTTCTCAAAGTCGTAGAGCGGCCAGACCCTGAACTGGGCGTGCTTGAAATGCTCGGCGTCCGAGATGCGGAAGAGCACCGGGTCGCGCATCACCTGGTTCTCCGCGGCCATCTCTCCCGCGAGGCGCAGGACGGCGCTGCCTACCGCATGCTTTCCTGCGAGCATCTCCTCCCAGAGCTGGAGATTGCGCTTGATGCCATGGCGGCGGTGGGCGCACTGCTTCCCGCGATGGCGGAGGTCCTGCATCGATTGTCTTTCACAGAGGCAGACATAGGCCTTGCCGTCCTTGATGAGCTTCTCCGCCTCCTGATACATCCGCGGGAGCTCATCGGAGACGAGGACAACCTTATCCGGCCTGATGCCCAGGTAGCCGGTGACATCCTCCAGCATCGCATCAACGTATTCCTTCGTGCATTTCTCGGGGTTGGTGTCCTCGAACTTGAGGATGCACTTCCCCTGGTACTTCTCCGCGTAGAGCGCGTTGATGAGGAAGGACAGCGCGTGGCCGACGTGCGCGTACTTGCTCGGCTCCGGGGGGATGCGGGTGACCACCTTGCCCTGCACTGCGTTCGGAAGCTCGGGAAGGACACGCTTCTCCTCCTTCTTCTTTTCAAGCAGCTCAGGGGCGAGTTTCTCGAGTTCGGATTTCTGCTGCTCTGCTGCAAGTGTGGAAATCGTCTGTATCTCGGCCGTGATGAGGGAGCGGAGTTTCGCGATGTTCGCCTTCTCCTCGGGATGCAGGCCGAGGACCTTGCTGATGACCGCGCCTTCGGAGGCTTTGCCGAACTGCAGCGCGTTCTTCAGGGCATAGGCGCGGATAGCCTGCTTGAGGTCCATGACGGATGTGAAACGCGCCGCTTCTTAAGGTTTAGCAAAAGGTTTTAGTATGCGGGCATGAAGTGAGGGTTGTGCCGCGCAACAAGGAGATTCTTCCCCGGAAGCCGCTTGCGGATCTGCTCAGGACAGCGGGGGCCCCGCGCGTCTCGAAAGAGGGCGCTGAGGCCTTCGGCCAGGTACTGACGCAGTTCGCGGACGAGATTGCGAAGCACGCCGCGGAGCTCGCGGCGCACTCCGGCCGTCGGACGGTGCTCGGAGAGGACGTCAAGCTGGCGGCCGACACACTTTTAAAGCGGCAGACTCTTCCTGGGAGCGCGGGCCGGTAGCTCAGCCTGGTAGAGTGCCGCATTGGCATTGCGGAAGCCTCGGGTTCAAATCCCGACCGGTCCA